>JAHCMG010000100.1 GCA_019192585.1 Devosiaceae bacterium MH13 | reverse complement strand
ATCTGGTGCAACTGGCGTCGCTTCTGTTCCTGACGGGCGGGCTGGGCAATCCGTTCGCCGTACTGCTACTCGCACCGGTGTTGATTTCGGCGACCATTTTGCGCCTACCGACAACCGTGGCGCTGGGCATTCTTGTCTCGATCCTGATCAGCGCCTTGGCGCTGTGGCACATGCCGCTGCCCTGGGAGGGGGCGACGGCGCCGGTGTTTCCGCTCGTCTACCGGCTCGGCGTGTGGGCGGCGCTTCTGGTCGCCATCGGGTTCATCTGCACCTATGCGTGGCGTGTGGCCCATGAGAGCCGCAACCTCGCCTATGCCCTCGCCGCAGCCGAACTGGCGTTGGAGCGGGAACAGCATCTGTCCGATCTTGATGGTCTCGCCGCAGCCGCCGCCCACGAACTGGGTACGCCGCTGGGCACCATCACCGTTGTCGCCAAAGAGGTCAGCCGCGATCTTGAGCCAGGCACGCCGTTGGCCGACGATATCGCGCTGATCCAGACCCAGGCGGAGCGGTGCCGGGCGATCCTCGCCAAACTGTCGTCCCTCGGCACCGAGCCCGACGCAGTGATCGCCACCAAGACGCTGGCGGCCTTGCTGGATGATCTGGTGGCGCCGCACCGCCCGTTCAGCGTGCCCATCGACATCGAGGCCCATGGCGAAGGGCCGGAGCCGCTGGTCCGCGCCAACGCGGCGCTCAGCTACGGCGTTGGGAACCTTGTCGAAAACGCGGCAGATTTCGCCAACGCCCAAGTGCGCATCCTGGGCTCTTGGGATCAGAACAGTGTGAGCATCCGCATCGATGACGATGGTGCCGGGTTCGCAAGTGACGTGCTCGCGAAGCTGGGCGAGCCCTATGTTTCAAGCCGAAAGGGCGCGCTGGCGAGCGAACGCACCGGCACGGGCGGCGGGCTGGGCCTTGGGTTTTTCATGGCGCAAACCCTTCTAGAACGGGCGGGCGCCACGGTGGAAGTCTCCAACGGCGCGCCGGTTCTGGGCGGTGCATCTGTGACCATCACTTTCCCGCGAGACGCCATCGATCTGGGCCTGCAATCGGGCGACGACTAACCCTATAGAAACACTGTGAAAAGCTTTCAGCCGTCGGGGCTGGCCAAGGTGTTGTCAACGCCAGGCGACAACCTATTTAGATTAGCAAATGATACTTTATGCGGGACTTTATGATGAGCAGTGCAGCTACCAGCCTTCTTGATGACACGCTGAGCGTCGCCGCCAGTCCGGGCGAAGCGCTCTTTGCCAGCGGCGAGCGGACCTTGCTTCTGGTGGATGACGACAAACCGTTTTTGACCCGTCTTGGCCGCGCCATGGAGTCGCGCGGCTTCGCGGTGCGCTTGGCCAGTTCGGTCGCCGAGGGCCTGGCGGCCGTGGGCGAGCAAGCGCCGGCTTTCGCCGTGGTGGATATGCGCCTTGAGGATGGCAACGGCCTTGATGTGGTCTCGGCCCTTCAAGACAGCCGGCCCGAAGCGCGGGCGGTCGTTTTGACCGGTTATGGCAACATCGCCACCGCGGTCAGCGCGGTGAAAATGGGTGCTGTCGACTATCTGGCAAAGCCAGCGGACGCCGATATGGTCGAAAAGGCGCTGATGCAGTCTGACCAGGGCGAGATTGGCCTGCCGGAAAACCCGATGTCTGCCGACCGGGTGCGGTGGGAGCACATTCAGCGCGTCTATGAGATGTGCGACCGCAATGTCTCCGAGACCGCGCGGCGGTTGAACATGCATCGGCGCACGTTGCAGCGGATCTTGGCCAAGCGCGCGCCGCGTTGAGCTTCTAGGCTATAGATACCTCATGAGAGCCGGCCCTCGTGGCCGGCTTTTGTTTGCGCGGAACCAAAAAAGTGCCGGCGACCAAACCGTGACGCGCAACACAGTCGCCAGCGTGGCGACGCGGCATAGTCCAATCATCAGACGCGGCCAAGCAAACGCTTCAACCCAACCCGGCCGGGTCATACGGAAAGGACCAAGATCATGACCGCCAAGAAAACCCTCGCAGCCGCCGCTCTCTCCGCTCTGACCATCGTTGGCGCAACCGCCACCACGACGACCACCGCGCAAGCCAATGAAGCTGTCGCAGCCGGCATCGGTTTCGTTGCAGGCACCATCATCGGCGGCGCGGTCGCCAGCCAGCCCCGCGTCTACCACGCCCACCCGACCCATGTGGTTGTGCACGGTGGCGGCCTGCAGCCCTGGACCCCCGCTTGGTACTCCTATTGCTCGAACCGCTACCGCTCGTTCAACCCGAACACCGGCTACTTCCTGGCCTATTCCGGCAACTACGTCTTCTGCCGCTAAGGCCGCCGGGACGCCCAAGTTTCCCACCCTTCGCAAGCCCGTCAGCGCAAACCGCTGGCGGGCTTTCGCGTGTTTGGGCTCACGAGACTTGCCTGTCAGGCGTCAGACGTCGGGCGCGCCGCTGGCGGGATCGTCAAGCCGGTGCAGCCGCCCCATGGCGTGGCGCGCGAGGCGGAGCATCAAGGCTTTGCGGCGACTGGCATGCAGCTTGATCAGCCGCGGCGCGCGCAGCGTGTGCGCACCATAGCCATCCGCAATGATCAGCCCTTCGGTCTGTGGGAACGCATCGGCTGGGACATCGGGGCCGGTGGCGAACGTGAACCGGTCACAGAAGTCGATATAGTCCGGCCACTTCATGTCGGCGCGCAGATCAGCGAGCGATGATTTCACCTCGATAATCGTGATCGTCCCATCGGGCATCAGCGCCACGATGTCGGCCCGCCGGCCATTGGCGAGGGTGGCCTCGAACAGGCACGCCGCGCCCTCATGGGCGAGCATCCGGGCCGTGCCGCGGCGTATCGCCAAAGCGCGCTCTGACTGCCGGCCATCAGTAAGATCCGGCTCGCTCGTCTCAAGCGCAGAACTGGTGGAAGGGGAATCGGCTGCCATCGCAGCGCGATCCTGACCTGCGGGCGGTTTTTTCGCAAACAGCACACATTGTGATGCGCGGCACAGTCGGCGAGCGCGGCGCGGGGCATGGTGTCTTCATCGAACACAGGAACACGGCCTTCGGGCCACCCAAGACCCAACCAACGCTAACGCGCCAACGCTGACCTGAAGGACCAAAGACATGACCATCGCTCCCAAAAAAGCCCTCGTTGCTCTCGCTGTTTCCGCTGCCACCCTGGCTGGTGCCACCACGGCAACCACCACAACGGCCAATGCCAATGAATATGTTGCCGGCGCTGTCGGCTTCGTCGCAGGCACCATCATCGGCGGCGCGGTTGCCAGCCAGCCCCGCGTCTACCACGCCCACCCGACCCATGTGGTTGTGCACGGTGGGGGCCTGCAGCCCTGGACGCCGGCTTGGTACTCCTACTGCTCGAACCGCTACCGTTCGTTCAACCCGAACACCGGCTACTTCCTGGCCTATTCCGGCAACTACGTCTTCTGCCGCTAAGGCCGCCACCGTTTGCAGGCGCGCGGGGCGCCGTTGAAGCCCCAAGGCAAACCGCACTAC
>JAHCMG010000099.1 GCA_019192585.1 Devosiaceae bacterium MH13 | reverse complement strand
GCCGGTGCCGGTGCACGGCGCGTCGACCAGAACGCAATCGGCGCCGGTCGAGGCGATCTCGTGGCCAGCAAGGGCATCGGGGTCGATGACCTGGATGTTGTGCGCTTTCGAGCGCTTCACGCGCGGCCACAGGTCGGCCATCCGGCGGCGATCAATATCATGGGCGAAGACTTGGCCTTTGCCCCCTTGAAACGCCGAGACGGCGAGGCTTTTGCCCCCCGCGCCCGCGCACAGATCGATGATGGTTTTGCACTTCGCCCCGGCGGTCGCCCACTCGGCGACCATCTGCGAGCCGGCGTCTTGAACCTCGATCCAGCCCTTCTGGAAGGCTTCTTCCATCACGATGTGCGGCGCGCGCTGAAACCCCTCGCCAGCCGGGATACGCCGAAGAAGCGGAAATGCCGGGCCCTTTTGAGGTTTGTGCCGGGCAAGCGCTTTGTCGACGCGCGGTGCGCGGGAGGCGAGCGGGTTGAGGCGCAGATCAAGCGGTGCCCGCCCCGCGAGCGCGCCGACCTCGTCTTCAGCTTTTGCGCCGAACACGCGCTCAAAGCTCGGCCACAGCCAATCGGGCGCGTTGGCACGCTCAGCCGGGCTCACGTCAGCGGGCAGCCCGCGCTGCAGCGCGATCTGTTCGGCGGGGGTTGGAGGCGGTGGCGCGTGCGGGTCATCGTCGAAATCCAGCGCGCTGATGTCGATATAACCCGGCAGAACATGGACGGCCGCCAGGATGGCCGCCCGCGCCGAGGGATCGCCCATATGCGCGGCGAGCACACGGCGGTGACGCAGCGCGTCGTGGACCAAATTGCCGATCGCCGCGCGATCGCCCGATCCTGCAAAGCGGTTCGCCTGGCCCCAGTCGCGCAAGGCCTGGCCGACGGGTAGCCGGTTTGCCTCAATGGTCTCGAGAATCTCTATCGCCGCTGCCAGGCGCCCTCCAAGACGCATCTACTGGCCCGTGTTGTAGTTGGGGCTTTCGCGGGTGATTTGCACATCATGGGCATGGCTCTCGCGCAGGCCGGAGCCGGTGATCCGTACGAATTTCGCCCGCTCGATAAACTGCTCAAGGTCTTCGGCGCCGACATAGCCCATCGCCGCACGGATGCCGCCGGTAAGCTGGTGCAGCACAGCGTCGACCGGGCCTTTGTAGGCCACTTGCCCTTCGATGCCTTCGGGAACGAGCTTCAGAGCGTCGCGCACCTCGGCTTGGAAATAGCGGTCCGCAGAGCCCCTCGCCATGGCGCCCACCGAGCCCATGCCGCGATAGGCCTTAAACGAGCGGCCTTTGTAGAGGTACACCTCGCCGGGGCTCTCTTCCGTGCCCGCCAGAAGCGAGCCGACCATCACAGCGCTAGCGCCTGCGGCGAGCGCTTTGGCGATGTCGCCCGACGAACGGATGCCGCCGTCGGCGATAATCGGTACGCCATCGGCGCTGGCTTCATCGACCGCTTCCATGATCGCGGTCAGCTGCGGCACACCCACGCCCGCAACGATGCGGGTCGTGCAGATGGAGCCCGGGCCAATGCCCACCTTCACCGCGTCGGCGCCGGCATCAATCAGCGCGCGCACGCCCTGCCGCGTCGCCACGTTGCCGGCAACGATCTGAACGGCGTTGGTTTGCTTTTTGATGCGGTCCACCGCGCCCAAAACGCGCTCGGAGTGCCCGTGGGCGGTGTCGACGACAAGCACATCAACGCCAGCATCGAGCAGCCTTTCGGTGCGCTCCTGGCCATCCTCGCCAACGGTGGTCGCTGCCGCGACGCGCAGGCGCCCTTGCTCGTCCTTCGCGGCGTTGGGGTTAAGCTGCGACTTCTCAATATCCTTGACGGTGATGAGGCCGACGCAATGGTCGTCCGCATCCACGACCAGCAGCTTCTCGATCCTGTTGAGGTGCAAGAGCCGCTTGGCTTCTTCCTGGCTGACGCTTTCTCTGACGGTCACCAGATTGTCCCGGGTCATCAGCTCGTAGACCCGCTGGGACGGGTCTGAGGCAAAGCGCACATCGCGGTTGGTGAGGATGCCGACCAACCTGCCGCCACCGGGGCCGCCCGTTCCGCCGCCATCGGTCACCGGAATGCCGGAAATGTTGTGGTGCTTCATCAACGCCAGCGCGTCGGCCAGCGTCGCGTCGGGGCCGATGGTGATCGGGTTCACGACCATGCCCGACTCGAACTTCTTGACCTGGCGAACCTGCTCGGCCTGAGTCTCGGGGTCGAGGTTCCGGTGGATCGTCCCCATACCACCCGCCTGCGCCATCGCGATGGCGAGCCGCGCCTCGGTCACGGTGTCCATGGCAGAGGAGACGATGGGAATGTTGAGCGGCAAAGCGCGGGTGAGCTTGGTTGCAAGACCGGTCTCGGCTGGCAGCACCTCGGAATGGCCCGGCAGCAGCAAGACATCATCAAAAGTGAGTGCGGCGCCCCCATGCCCGGGCTCTACGATCTGTGCCATGGCCGAACCTGCTTGTTTGTGTGCGATGGCCGGCAATCGAGGCGAGTCGTGCGCCGGTGATGACCCTTAACGGGGGGTCAAAACAGCGTCAAGCAGCCATGCTGCAGCGCAGCGTTTGGCGGGAGCAATCACGCACCATCAGCCTTATAGCCCTTGGCGAGCACGTACAGCTCCGGGCTTTCTTTGCGGCTCGCCGGGGGCTTTATGTGATGAACGCTCGCAAACCGGGCCTTGAGATCCCGCAACGCGTCACCCTCTGTGCCGCCGCGAAAGACCTTTGCGAGGAAGGCACCGCCTGGTGCGAGATTGTTGAAGGCAAAGTCGGCCGCGAGCTCGAACAAATAGGTCGTGCGCAAATGATCCGTCTTGCGATGCCCCGTGGTTTCAGCGGCCATGTCCGACAGAACCACGCTGATCGGGCGGCCACGAACCGCGTCCAAAACGCGCTGCGGTGCGTCATCGTCGGTGAAATCCGCTTCGATCAGATGGACCCCGACAATCGGGTCGACGGGCAGTTTATCGATGCCGACCACCAGCGGGTCCGCGTCGGTTGAGCCGACGCGTTGTGCAGCAACCTGGGCCCAGCCCCCTGGCGCAACGCCAAGATCGACGATCGCCGCGCAGGGCTTGAGGATCCGGTGCTTGTCGTCGATCTCAATCAGCTTGAACGCCGCGCGGGACCGCCACCCCTGGCGCTTGGCTTCGGCGACATAGGGGTCGTTGAGCTGGCGCTCGAGCCACCGCGTGGAGGCGTTCGAACGCTTGCGCGCGGTTTTCACCTTCACGTGGAGCCCGCCGCGGGGGCCGCTGCTGCGCGCCATCAGGTGACCGTATCGGACGACGAGTGCGATTGCGGTTGCGCCTGACCCGATGAGCGGCCACGGCGCCCCCGCCCACCGCGTTGCCGAGCGTGGTGCGGTTTGCCGCCTGGCCTGCCCGATCGGCCAGGCCTGTTGCGCCGCCAGACACCGTCTTGCGCCATCAGTTCAACCAGCATGCCTTCGCGCAAGCCACGGTCAGCAACCCGCAAGCGGCCGCAGGGCCACTCGCGCCGGATCGCCTCAAAAATCGCGCAGCCCGCGAGAACAAGATCCGCCCGATCCGCCCCGATGCAGGGGTTGGCAACACGCTCCTCAAAGCTCATGTCGATCAGCCGGTCGGTCATCGCCGTCACATCATCGGCGCCCATCCAGGTGCCATCGACTTGTCTGCGATCGTAGCGCTCCAAACCGAGGTGAACGCCCGCAAGGGTCGTTACGGTGCCCGACGTACCCAGCAAGTGCACATTGCCGCCTGAGACGCACTGGAGCATCATCTCGCGCGCGGTGAAGCTGGTGAGCATATCGCGGACGGTCGCGACCATCTGCTCAAAGACCGTGCGGTCCACATGCACGCCGCCATAGCTCTCTGCCAGCGTGACAACGCCTACCGGCAGCGAGGTCCAGGCGCGGATAAACCGGTGCATGTGCGCATGGAAGCGCGGTTTGCCGGCCCGGAAATCGAGAAACGCCAGTTCGGAGGAGCCGCCGCCAATATCGAACAGGATCACGCCGTCGGCCTCGCGCTCAACCAGCGTTGCACAACCCGATACGGCCAGGCGCGCTTCGGTCCGGCGGTCTGCGATCTCGAGTGTGAGCCCGGTCTCGTTCTCAACCCGGGCGATGAATTGCTCGCCATTGCTGGCCTGCCTACAGGCCTCCGTCGCAATCAGGCGCTGGCGGACAACGTGGCGCGCGCTCATCTTGTCTTGGCAGATTTGCAGCGCTTCGATGGCCTTGGTCATCGCTTCGTCGGACAAAAGGCCATTCTTCCCAAGACCCGCGCCAAGCCGAACGATGCGCGAGAAGCTGTCGACCACACGGAACCCGCCACGGGTGGGTTCGGCAATCAAAAGCCGGCAATTGTTGGTTCCCAAATCGAGCGCAGCGTAACTAGGCCGCGGAGACGCTCTATCGGCGTGCCGACGAACGTGCCCTGCCTGTTGCGCGCCTTGGTGGGAGCCTGTCTGCTGGGATGTGTTTTTGGGTGCGTGCGCATTGGGCGTCGCTGGCGACGCCAAACGTGTTTGCTGCGCATCAGCACCGCGCGGTGGGTACGTTGACCGACCGTTTGCGTGGCCGCTCTTGTCCACAATTCACCTATCAAGGCTGGGTATGAGACCCGCTTGTTCTTTTTGATTTTTCACTTGCCATTATCGTAGGCACGAACCCGCCCACTTGCAACCACGCAGGGGCGCGACGATGCCGCTCGGCTTGCCACCTGTCGTATGGCACACCATTTGCGGGTCCCTACCCCGCCGACCCGTACCGCGCCGTGATTGCCAAGGACACCACCATGACAGTGCCTTCCCATTCTGCCCCCGCATCCGCGCGCGCTATTGTCGGCGATGTGGTGATCATTGGTGCGGGCCAAGCGGGCTTTCAGGTGGCGGTCTCGCTGCGGCAGAGGAAATTTGCAGGGTCGATCGTTCTGGTCGGTGACGAGCCGCACCCGCCCTACCAGCGCCCGCCCCTCTCCAAAGGGGCGCTCAAAGGCAGCGTGGAGCCAGAAAGCCTGTGGTTTCGGCCAGAAGGTTTCTTGGAAGCGCAAAAGATCGCGGAGCGGCGCGGCGTAGAAGCAAGATCCATCGACCGTACTGGCAAGAGCGTAACGCTGTCTGATGGTTCGACACTCGCCTATGGCACGCTGGTGATTGCGACGGGCGCGGCGCCGCGCAAGCTCCCGCAGGCGCTGGGGCCTGCCGCTCCCTCAGCGGCCG
>JAHCMG010000098.1 GCA_019192585.1 Devosiaceae bacterium MH13 | reverse complement strand
GGTGAACAAGGCGCGCCAAGCACCGCGCCCATGCAGGCCGAACCGGCCATGGCGGCCCCCGCTGAGACAGTGATGACGGATGACCCCGTCGTCACCCCCACCATGACCGATGAGGTTATGGATATGGTCGAGCGTTTGGTCGCCGCCCCCATCCAAGGGTCGATGCAGGCACCCGCGGCCGCCAGCGGCGCCATCGTGCTGGCCCTCGATCACGCCCGCGTCATGCGCGTCATGGGGGATGTCGGCACCATTGTTATCGGCAACCCGGCAATTGCAGACGTGTCGATGCCCGATCCGGGCACGATGATCCTGACCGGCAAAAGCTATGGCGAGACCAACCTTGTCATGCTTGACCCGGCCGGCGAGATCTTGGCTGAGCAGATGCTGCGTGTAACCATTCGTGGCGAGAACACCGTCTCGGTCTTCCGTGGCGTTCAGCGCACGACTTTGGCCTGCGCACCGACGTGCGAGATCCGGCCAACCCCGGGCGATGCGCCTGAAGCGCTGCAAGCTGGCCTGTCGGCCTTTGATCAGCGCAACTCGGCAGCCACCAACGCCGCCAACGCGCGGTAGGGCTCGCCGCGGCCGCGCGTCGATGCGGCCCTAAAGACGCAACGGAAGCTGACGATGGGCGGGTTTTCGCCCATCGCGCATTAACCGTACGCGCAAGGCATCGCTTTACTTTTGTATGCGACGGTCTCCGGCACATTCCGCGGAAAAGCTGCGTGGTCTCCACGCGGCGGGGCGGTTGCTGGAGGTAGACAGCCATGATTCAGGCACTGGGAAACCGGGTTCGGTCGGTGCGCACGCTCGGACAGCGGTTCTGGCGCCAGCCTTCTGGGGCCACGGCCGTTGAATTCGGCCTGATTGCGGTCCCGTTTTTCTTTCTCAAAATGGCGATCATCGAAACGGCGCTGGTCTTCTGGGCCAGCCAGCTGCTCGAGTCCGGCGTTGCCGAAGCGGGCCGCCAGATCCGCACCGGCCAGGTGCAAGAGGCGGGTATCGGCGCTGAAGATTTCCGCCAGATGGTCTGCCAATCCGCCGGCGTGCTGTTTGATTGCGGCGATCGGCTGCAGGTCGATGTCCAGCGAAGCGTCACTTTTGACGCCGCGGACCTGTCCGCCCCGCCGGTCGATGCTGCCGGCGAGTTTTCAGGCGCTTTCGGCTTCCAGCCGGGCGGCCCGAGCGAAACGGTGATCGTCCGCGCGTTCTACCGCTGGCCGCTTCTGTTCAATTTCTTTGGCCTCGATGCCTCCGACATTGCCGGCCAGCAAAGGCTGCTGGTGGCGACGACGGCGTTCCGCAACGAGCCTTTCTAACAAACAAAGCCGCGTCCAAATCGCGCGATCAGGGAAGTATCATGTCGATGACCGCACCCAAAGATCAGCTCTCACAGACCACCCGCTCACCGGCCCCTTTTGGCATCTTGCGCATCGCGCAGAGCTTTAAGCGCTTCCGGTCAGACCGGCGCGGCATCGCCGCGACCGAGTTCGCGCTCATTGCGCCGTTCATGCTGGCGCTGTGGCTTGGGTCCATCGAGCTAAGCCAAGCCGTAGCGATCGACCGCAAGGTCTCGCACGCGTCGTCCGCTCTTGCCGACTTGGTGACCCAGCAAGCCAACCTGACCAACGCTGAGATCGACGACATTATGGACGCCACCACGGCAATCCTATCGCCCTACAATGTCGGCAACCTGTCGATCGAGATGGTCGGCTTGAACATCAACGCGTCAAGCGACGTCGAGGTTACCTGGTCTGTTGGCCGCAACCGTTCCGTGCCGTCTATCGGCGATACCTATGAAGTGCCGGCGGCGCTGGTGCTCCCCGATACGTTCCTTGTGGCCGCGCGTTTGTTCTACGATCACACACCGGCAACGATGCACGTGTTCACCGGTTCGGTAGAACTGTCGGACGCGTTCTTCCTGCGCCCGCGTCGGTCTGCTGAGATCACCATCTCCCCCTAGCGGCAAGGTAACCGGGTGCAAGCCCAGCAGCTCCGTACCGGCAAGGCGTTGTTAACCATATCTGGGTCAATCTCGCGCAAGTCTTTGCGCGAGATGCCGGTTGCCTTCTGCAAGTTCAAATCAGCGCCCCTTGTGGACCCGCTTGCTGCCGCGCAAGCTGGCGATTGCGCTCGCCTTTTGCATGGCTGGCGCGCTGGCTATCGCCGAGGGCCTCTATCTCGCCCCATCGCTCTACTTCTGGACCAAGAGCCACGAAGCTGAGGCCATCGAGCGCGTGCGCTTCGCCTGGTACCAGGCGTCGGACCCTGGCTCGTTCCTAAGCATCGACGAAAAGTCGCGTTTCGCTCGCCGGATGATCAATGATGGCTTGATCACGGGCGGCGTCTTGTATGACAGCGCTGGCGATCCGCTGGCCGTTTTTGGCGAGCGGCCGCTGCTGGACCTCAGCCTTGCCCGCCTTTCCGGTGTGAAAGTGCAGCACAGCCCGAACACGGATGCGTTCGATGTCCACCTCTCGCCCAGCGAAACCGGCCTCGCGCACGATCTGATCCTCCGCTTGCCGAACGCGCCCGTCGAAGCCGCCACCGCCGCGCAAATGCGTGAGTTTGGCCTGTCGGTCTTGATGATCGCGGCGCTCACCGCTGTCCTGTTCCTGATCGCTTGCTGGATGGTGATCATCCAACCCCTCAAGCGGATCAACGCGGCGCTCCGTGGCGCGGTTCGCAACCCAGACCGGGCGGACAGTTATGTGTTGGCGACGCATCGGCGCGATGAGATCGGGCAGATCGCCACCTCGCTTGATCTGCTGCTCGCGTCGTTCGCATCGCTGTTTCACAATGAATTGGCGACCCTCAAGGGCGCCCATGATGGTTTTGCCTTCGGCATTATCCAGTTCGGCGAAGACCAGGTGCCCGTGGCGGCCAACCCCGCCGCGCTGCGCCTGTTCTCGGTTGATGACATTGAGGGCTTGCGGCGCGTCAACATGAACTGCGCCTCGCTCATTGGCGCCAAGCGCAGCGAGCCGGGCAACTTGCTCGAGGTGCTCGACGGCGCCCGCGTTCCCGCGCTGTTGGGCTTGCACGTGGATGCCGGCATGGTGACCGCGCTGGGCTACCCAACCCGTGCGCGCTCGGCCGAGGACGAGCCAGAGAGCACCTTCATCGCCCTGGTGCCCATCGATGAATTGATGCGCGACGCCCGCAAGGCGCTGGGCGAGGCCAAGCGTGCCGATGTGCGGCTGCGCTTGCAGTCTGCCGAGCTGCAAGAGATGCGACGGCAGATGGAAGCCTGCCTGTGCTTGCTCGAGGCGGCCTCAGCGGGCGATCCATCGGAAAAAGCCGAGGCGGTGCTGCCCGACCGTATCCTCAATAACTGGTACAGTGATGCCGCGCGCGACGGCCTTGTCTCCGGCAAGCTTGAGCACGGGCTCTTACCGCGCGTCCACGGCCGACCATCAGCCATTCGGAAGATCCTCCGCCAGGCCTTGCTGTTGGTTTACGCCCATACCGACATGGAGCGTCCCTTCCTGAAGGTCGATGCGGAGCCGCTTGGTGATGGGACGATGGAGATCATCATCCGCGACGTGTCCGCCGACCGCATTGGCACAGGCGAAAAGCGCAAAAAGTCTATCGATCCGACGCTGCCCCGCGCGGCGATGCTGCAAACGCTGCTGGCCAATGACGGCACGTTGGTGGGTCTCGAAACCCAAGCCGGCAGCACCACCCTGCGCATCACCATGCCCATGCAGGAAGGTGGTGCGGCAGGCACATCGGAAGATGAGGCGGATGCCGCCTTCGCGCAGATGGACGGCGGGGACGCGGCGCTTCGCAAAAGCGCCTGATCTGACTGGCTCGCACCGAGCCTGCGCCAGTAGGGCGCCGTTTGCCGGCTATTGACCGCTCTGTCGAGACCAGGTCTCGAACGCGTCGACATAGGGCTGAAGCTCGGCCATCGAGATCGCTGAGAACGGTTGCCCCGACCCGCCATCGATGGCGTCAAACGCGTCGCCATTCTGCCCGATGAGCCGCACCAGCGCGCTTTGCAGGCCGTCCTTTTGCTCGTCCGGCAGATCGGCCTGGACCACATGCGTCAAGCCAAGGGCAGGGCGCGAGCGCCAGACGACGCGCAGGTCATTCCTTGACGCTTCATCGAGCGTGTGCACGGGCACCTCACTCGTGAGCACGTCGCCACGCGCTTGCCGGGTCCAGAACAAGACCGCGTCCACATCACCGGCGTGGAGCGCAGCCGCGCCCCGTCCGAGCGAGGGCACAAAGACAAAGGCGCCATCTTCGGGAAAACCCACGCCATCGAGGCGCAGGTCCGACAGGCCGATCCGATGCGCGACCACGCTGCCCTCATCGACGATCGCCACGCGGTCCGCGTCGAGCTTGGCCGCCTGTTCGAGGCTGGCAACGGGACCATCGGCGCGCACCGCCAGCGCCGCGAACGTGCCGGTGCCACCGGTGATGGTCTGCTGCACGGCCAAGGGCTCGATGCAAGTGCACAGCATCTGCGTCGAGGCCACAAGCGCGCCGGGCGCAACAGCGTAGCGCATCTGGCCCCGGCGCAGCGCCATCATCAGCCCACGCCCCTCGCGAAACAGAACGATCTCGACCGGCTGGTCCAAAACGCCCTCAAGGTGCCGCGCAAAGGGCGCCAGCCGCTCGCGTTGGAC
>JAHCMG010000097.1 GCA_019192585.1 Devosiaceae bacterium MH13 | reverse complement strand
GATCAATCTCGAAGCCGCCATTTCCACCATCATGGACTGCGAAGACTCGGTCGCCGCCGTCGACGCTGAAGATAAAGCGCTCGCCTATCGCAATTGGCTGGGTCTGATGAAGGGCGACCTCGAAGAAGAGGTCGCCAAGGGCGGCAAGACCATCACCCGCAAGCTGTATGGCGACTATGAATACAAAGCGCCGAACGGCGAGCCGGTCATGGTCAAGACCCGGTCGCTGATGCTGGTGCGCAATGTCGGCCACCTCATGACGACGCCCGCGGTGCGTGACGCCGAGGGCAACGAGATCCCGGAGGGCATTCTCGATGGGCTGTGCACCTCGATGATCGCGATGCACGACCTCAAAAAAGACGGCAGCAGCAAGTACCGCAACTCGACCCAGGGCTCGGTCTACATCGTCAAACCCAAGATGCACGGGCCGGAGGAAGTGGCATTCGCCAACGATCTGTTCGCCGCCATCGAGGGCCATCTCGGCCTGCCAGCGAGCACGCTGAAAATGGGCATCATGGATGAGGAGCGCCGCACCACGGTGAATCTCAAAGAGTGTATCCGCGCCGCGAAGTCGCGGGTGGTGTTCATCAACACCGGCTTCCTCGACCGGACAGGCGATGAGATGCACACGTCCATGCAGGCCGGCCCGATGATCCGCAAAGGCGCCATGAAACAGTCCGCCTGGATCAGCGCCTATGAGGATCGCAATGTCGATGTCGGCCTCGCCTGCGGCCTGCCCGGCAAGGCGCAAATCGGCAAGGGCATGTGGGCCATGCCGGACCTGATGGCTGCGATGCTCGACCAAAAGATCGGCCACCCCAAATCTGGTGCCAACTGCGCCTGGGTGCCCTCACCCACCGCCGCGACGCTGCACGCGACGCACTATCACCAGGTGGATGTGTTCGCCCGCCAGGAGGAGCTGAAATCGCGCGGCATGGCCTCGCTCGACGATATCCTGACCATCCCGCTCGCGGACCGGCCCAACTGGCAGCCCGACGAGATCAAGGCCGAGCTGGAAAACAACGCGCAAGGCATCCTCGGCTATGTGGTCCGCTGGGTCGATCAGGGCGTCGGCTGCTCCAAGGTGCCGGACATCAACGATGTCGGCCTGATGGAAGACCGCGCCACCTTGCGCATCTCCTCGCAGCACATGGCCAACTGGCTTGCGCATGGCGTCGTCACCGAAGATGAGGTGATGGACGTGATGAAGCGCATGGCAATGGTCGTCGATGGCCAGAACGCGGGCGATGCGGCCTACACACCCATGGCGCCGGGCTATGACGGCATCGCCTTCAAGGCCGCCTGCGATCTGGTGTTCAAGGGTGTTGAGCAGCCCTCGGGCTACACCGAGCCACTGCTGCACGCGGCAAGGCTGGCGTTGAAGGCGGCACACTGATGCCATCATGGCCGGGCTTGATCCGGCCATCCATCCCACCCGCTTTCAAGGCCCGCCATCGCGCAAACGGCACGCCCCCGAGATGGATCCCGGCTCAAGGCCGGGATGACGCTGCTGGTAAGACGACGCCAGGAAAGACGCCTTAGTCAGCCCCCAAACCCGTTCTGCTCTTTCCACGTCGGCAGCACGTCACCCGGCTGAGGCGTTGCTTCGAAGACGGCCCGAGCGATGGCGCGCGCGACACAAACCGCCGCGCCATGGCCGATCTGCGCAAGCGTCGCATCGGCAACAGGCGATCCGACGCCGGTGGCCGCCGCAAACAGCAGGTCGCCATCGAACGGTGAGTGTGCGGGCTGAATAGCCCGCGCGATCCCATCATGCGCCATAACGGCCAGCCGATGGCACTGCGCTTTGGTGAGCGGTGCATCCGTCGCCACCACGCCGATCGTCGTGTTCATCCGCTCTTGGCCGCCTTGCGCGATCATCGCCATCTTCCGGCTCGCAGGCGGGTCGATGAGGCCACTGCGCGGATCTGGGCCCAAACCGCCAAACTCATCATTCATCTCGTAGGGCGCAGCCCAGAAGTGGCGCATGCCGGGCGTCGTGACCGAGCCGACAGGGTTCACAGCCATCAAAGCGGCGACCGTTGCCTCGTTCTCAAGGCGCAGCGAAGTCGAACCCAAACCGCCTTTGACCATGCCATCCAGCGCGCCCGTCCCGGCGCCAACCGAGCCGATGGCGAAGCTGCCGGAGGCGGCATCCAACGCGGCCTTGCCCAGGGCCGGATAGGGATTGGCCTCCCAAGCCTTGTCGCCGCCATTGGCCAGATCGAAAAGGATCGCACCGGGCACGATCGGCACCACCGCCGGCCCCACGGCAAAGCCGCGCCCGGCCGCGCGCAAGCGTTCCGCCACGCCATCACATGCCGCCAACCCAAATGCCGAACCGCCGGACAGCACCAGCGCGTCCACCGCAGACACCGTCTTGTCCGGCGCGAGCAGATCGGTCTCCCGCGTTCCTGGCGCCCCGCCCATGACATGCACGCTCGCGGTGAAAGGCGCGTCTGCGGTGACGACCGTGACGCCCGACTTGAGCCGATCATCGTGCGCGTTGCCAACCTTCAGCCCAGCCACATCGGTGAGGAGGTTCTTCGGTCCTGCCTTCATCGGTCACCTTTCAACGCACGCGGCAGCGGCCATGGCGCCGGCCCGGTGGTATTGCAGAGCATGGCGAGTTAAAGGCCCAGCACCGGCCTTGCCAAGTGCGGGCCAGATGCGACCCAGAGGGAAACCCCATGAAGACGATCAACCTCGCCGAGAAGCTCGCCACGTTCGCCAGCCATTGGGACCCGCACGTGGTGGCCGATTACAACGACAACGACGTCATGGTCGTGAAGTTCAAGGGCGAGTTCCCCTTCCACAAGCATGACGCAACGGATGATTTCTTCCTCGTCCTTGAAGGCGAAATGCTGATGGACATTGAGGGCGAGCCGTCCCGCACCGTGAAAGCGGGCGAGATGTTCATCGTGCCCAAGGGCGTCGTACACCGGCCGCGTGCGGAGGAGGAGGTCAAGGTCCTCCTCATCGAACCCAAGGGCGAGCCAAACTCCGGTGATGCAGACCGCGAACCCGCGCCGAAGCCGCGGATATAAGTCCGCCACCCGCGGTGGCCGCCGCGCTCCCCTACGCCCCGCCGGCGGAGGGCGTGTTGTTCCGCCAGGGCAGTCGACCGTCGATTTCCACCTGAAGGGCGAAGCTGAGGAAGGTGCGGATCAAGACGATCCCACCCAGAAGGAGGACGTTCTCAACGGTTAGCTCGAATGCCACCGTCTTGATGATGTCGGCCGCCACGAGAAACTCAAGGCCCAAAAGGATCGAGCGGCCCAGATTGGCCCGCAACCCCCGAAAGCACGCCTCGTGCGGGTCGGACCGGCGCAGGCCAGCACCATAGTGGTAGAGCGAAACAAGGGTGCCGATCACGATCGCGGCAATGCCTGCGATCTCGAGCGCCAGTACAATCCCGTGCAGAACCGTCTCTAGCATCGCCTCCCTTCCTTGGCGCTGATTTTGCGCGTCGCTGCGCTGAAAGTGCGGTTACCTCTGCAAAATATCCCTGATCTCGCTCATATTCGTCCGCGCCCGCAGAATGTTTTCGCTCATGATCGACAGGTGATCAGGCATTAGAACGCCGTCTTCGCGGCCGTTGGAAACGATCAGCGGGTTGAGGGCGGCGGCCTCAGCGATGTGCTGCTCCATCCGGTCCCACACACTTTCGAGGTTCCGCTGGGCGACGACGTCGGCAAAGTCGACACGCGCGGCCTGCAGAAGGCCGTGGTACGCGAACATCTGGCCCTTGGCTTCCATGAACAGATTGTCGGCACGGAAGTCGAACCAGCCGCGATCATTGCCCTCGCCCGGCACGAACTGGTCGAGGGTCGCGTCATATTGGCGCCCCGTGGAGCGCCGCGACAGCTGATCGACCGATGAGCCGATGTCGCGCGCGATCCGGTCAAGGAACTGGATCAGGTTGTCCGCGCGCGCATCAAACAGCGCGTCGCAGGCTTCGAGCCGGTCATTGTAGTCCGCGTAAAGCGGGATCGCGCCGGCAAACAGGCGCGAGGCCGGCTGTACCGGACCGAAGGGCCGACGATCGTCAAACGGGTTGAACCACCACAATTGCTCGTCCGACTGGAGCCGCCCGCGCGCGGTGTCGAGGTCTTCGTCGGCACCCGAGGTCCCACGCTCGCGGCCCAGCACGTCCACCAGTTCAACCGCGGTGCGGCGCATCGCGATCAACACGCCCGTTTGGAACGAGGCCTTGTTGTCGAAAAACGGCGTTGCTTCCCACTCAACAATGCCTGCAAGGCCGATCTTGTACTGCGGCATCGATGGCACCCACTCGTTGCGGTTCACCATCAGGTCCAACAGGTAGATTTGCATATCGACGATCTGCGAGCGGTCGCAGGTACGGTTGGCATCGCCACCGCCATCCGGCGAAGTCGGCTGCTCCGCATCCACCATCGCGGTCTGGCGCAACACATCCTGCGGGTAGGCGAGCGTATCGCCGCGCGTCCACAAGACATGCCAGAAGAAGGTCACGTTCCAAATCAGGAACAAGATCAGGAAGATCAGCAGCCCGCCACGCCACGCAATGCGGCCGGTCGCGCGCATGCCGCGCATCTTTTCAGGGCCGCCTTCTTCGGGTTTTGGCAGCCGCAATTTGAACAACGCCAGAAAGCCCCGCCACAGCTTGGCAATGAAGTCGAACAGCGGATCGAGCATAGCTGCCCCTCACTCTTTCTTGTTCGTGAAGCCGGACGGAAAACCGGCATCCACTTTTCCTGGCTTCACTCAATGGAGGCCGAAAAACGCTTCGCGGACCTTTGCGCGCATGCGCCACCGATCATAGGTGTTGGGCGCATAGTGGGTGGTCAGATACCGCACAGCAAATGCCTTCTGGGCCTCGGTGTAGGTCTCGTAGATCGCGTAGAAACGACGCTTATTGAGAATGAAGGTCGACAGCATATCAAAGGGCAGGTGCTCGACCACGATCCGGTTGATATCGGATGCCCCAGGCACGTCCGGCAGCGCGCGCCGGAAGTAGAACCGATGCTCCGGCGAGAGCGTCCGCTCATAGGCCACCGCCTCGGTCGGCGTATCGAGGAGCCCGCGCATTTGCGAGAGCACCCGAAAGCGCCGGTCTGGGTTCAGCTTGGCCATATTGTCCGAGATCCAGCGGTTCAGATACGGATCGTCCACCAACGCCTCGGCATCGAACGCGTGGTCGCCCAGCATCAACAGTTCGGCGACAAGCTGCCGAAGCCGGTGATCCACAATGCCTGAGGCCTTCAGCCAGGCGGGGTTGAAGGGCTCGAGCAGCCGCCGCTCTTCAAGAAACGAGAACAGAACCGGCGTCTCGTGCAGCGCGATGATCGATGCACCAAAGGGCTTGGGCTGCAGCGCATCGGGGTCGCCGACGATGATGGCGCCATCGTCCTCGGCGATCACATAAGCGCCGCCGAAATGCGACGTCCAAAAGGTCTTGGGCCACTTGAAAGAGAGGTCACGCGGTAGAAAACCGTTACGCCGCACATCACCAACTTGGGTGGCGCCGTCGACAATGGCTTCTAGCAGGTTTGCGTCCTGCCAGGCATCGGGCTCCGTCAAAAACCGATCGATCTTGCCCTTTAGCACTTGCGCCTGCTCGAGAAGGCCAGACGCGGTGCGCACGATAAAGCGAATATCCCGAAGGCCGAGAATGTCTGCGGGGCGATCGACCTCGAACACCAGGTTCTCGATCTCGCCGTAAAGCGCGTCGCGCAGGGTGACAGCACGGATCATGCGATCGTTGGCAGCAAAGAATGCCCGTATCATCTGCCCATCGGCGGAAAAGCTCGTCCGGATCAGCGGCAGATCGGCCTGGTCGGGCGAGACGATGATAAAGCGGCGGTTGATGCCAGCGGGGTCGAGATAGGAGGCTTCCCCCATCTCGAGCGCCACTTCGTATGAGTAGCCCGACGCATCGATGTAGAAGTCCGACAAGCTGGTCGCCGGAAGCCCAAAGCCTTTGAGCGCCGCATTGTAGCGCTCGACCAAATGGGCGCTGTCGACGTGCAGCAGGCCGCCAAAGCGCAGGCCTTCTTCGATTAAGCGATGCATCAGCTGCCCTCGGTGCCGCCCAGCCGCGCGGCGGCCTTCTGGCGCACGCGGTGGTCGCGGATCAGCTCATTGATCGCGGCCTCATCGGACTTATCAGAGTAGCGGAACTCACTGTCGGCGTAGCGGTTGATCTCTTGCAGGATCATCTCCATCGAGATCGGCTTTTGTAGATCGCGGACCATCGCCAGCTTGGTGTCATAGTCCTGGCCGAGGAACGTTTCTGGCGCTTCAAACCAAGCGTCCGGCAGTTCAACATCCATCGCGCGATACTTCACGCCGTCGGTGATGTTCTTGATGGCCCGGCCGGTGAAGCGTGGCTCGGCCTCTTTGATCGCGTGCAGATAGAGGCCGACATCGCGGATCGTTTTCGGTTCACCATGCGCGGCGGCGTGCTGTTCCCACACCCGCACCAGCCCGTCTTCCTGCGGGCGATTGTGCTGCGCATAGCTCTTTGCCACCGCCTGCTTGAGCGCTTGATCGGAAAAAAACGCATCCTGGCCCAGCGGCACATCGTGCTTGGAGCCCAGAAGTAGGTGGAAGATATCGATATAGTCGTTCTCGGTCTGCGGCCCGTCGACGAGCCAGCGCGCGCCGGCCCGCTGACGAAGCGCGTCATCCACCTTCTCGGGATAGTTGGAGAACATGCCGAACGAGGCGTTGCCGCGCACAACAGTGTTGGCACCCGAGAACGCGCCCATCAGCACGCCCGTCACCTCTTGCTGGCCGGATGACGACTGCCGGTCGTCGCGCTTGCCCGCCACCTGGTCGATATCATCGATGGTGCCGAAACCGATCGCCGTCGGATCAAGCACGCGATCGATAAACGCGCGCGCGTTTTGGCCCGATTTGCCCTGATATTCCGAGATCTGATCGATCCCGAAATTCTCGTAGACGAACGGGTAGCCGGCGATGTCGCAATACTCTTTGACAAGCCCCGCCGTCATCTGGATGAGCGTCGTTTTGCCGGTGCCGGGAAAGCCATCGCCAATGAAGGTGAACAGGAAGCCGCCCAGCTCGACAAACGGGTTCTTCTGGCGCTCGAAATCGTAGGCGACGAGCATCTTCGCCAGCTTGATCGCCTGCGCCTTGGCGATGTGGTTGCCGACCACCTCATGCACTTGCTTGAACTGCATAACGAGCGGCTCACGACCCTTGGTCGAGGCCGAGCGCTCAAAGCCGCGAATGTGAAAATCATCGGCCTCAATCGCGTAGGTGCGGGCGACAAAGGCGGCCAGATGATCGCCCATAATCCGGTGAGCGTCGCCTTCCAGCCGGTCAATGCAATCGGCCAGAGCGCGGGCAATGCGCGGGCCTAGATCATCGTCATCCACCGCCGCCGTGGCAGCTTTCGCAATCTGCGAGACGACGAAGCTCAACGCATCGTGCGCCGTGTCATAGCCAGACTCCGCCAAGGCCTCGGGGTCGCCCGCCGGCCCTTCGCCCAGCGCATGCAGCAGGTGAGCCGACGCCACGAACGCCGCCACCAGGGCACGCGAGCGCACCAGCGCGCGGAACTGCGCTTCATCGGCGGCGGACAAGCCGCCTTTCCTCTTGCGCTCACCGAGATCGAGATAGCCCAGCGGCTCAACGAAGAACTCGGAGACGGTCATGCCCACGGCAAGCGCGCGCCTGAGACTGACCAGAATGCCGTGCTCGCGCGTCGACAAAAGCGGATCATCGCCGCCCGATTTGCGCAACGCACTCTCGAGGTTCGCGCGCACCATACGCCGGGGTGCCGCCGCGCCAGAGACCGGCGAGACAAAGCGCGTGCGGCCCAATTGCGGTGTCGCGCGCTCAATGGTCTCTTCCACCTCCGCGTTCTCCATCAAGCCCAACGCGGCCGGGTAGGCCTCCTGGATCCGCGCCTCAGGGATGCGAACCGAACTTGTGTCCATCATCGCTTAGATATCCTCAAACACGTCGCCGCTCGCGCTGAGCGAGTGAATGCGCATGCCGCGCGTCACGCTTTCAATCGCGCCGCCAGCTCCGATCAGCTTCTGATGCACCCGATGCGGCAGCAAGGCGTGGCCGCGCGACGCGCTCGCCCCGCGCTCCACGGCCAAGGGCTCTGTGGAATCGACCGCATAGGTTTC
>JAHCMG010000096.1 GCA_019192585.1 Devosiaceae bacterium MH13 | reverse complement strand
ATGTGACGGGTACAACGGTCATGGGCGGTCGGTTCCTTGGTGTTTCCCTGCGGTGCTTGGCAGTCGGACGTGTGCCAGCACGTGCTTTTTGGCTTGAATAGCATTGCAGATATTGTAGATCAATAATGTATCAATTTGCATTTGAACGATCCATTGGCCCGATCCTCCGGTGCCGGCGCCCTGCCGGTCTACAGACAGATTTCCGAGATGCTGATCCGCGATATCGCGGCGGGGCGGCTTGCCAGTGGCGAGCGCTTGCCGCCGGAGCGCGAGATGGCGGCGAGCCTGGGGACATCGGTTGGCACGCTGCGCAAAGCGTTGGCGGACCTTGAGGCGCGCCGCCTGCTCGACCGGGTGCAAGGCTCGGGCAATTATGTGCGCACCAGCGACACGCCCGAGGGGGTCTACGCGTTTTTCAGGCTCGAAACGCTCGATGGTGGCGGCCTGCCCACGGCCAGCGTTCTGGCAATCGATAAGCTGGAAAAGCCGGCCGATCTGCCGCCCTTCGGTGCATCAATTGAGGCGCATCGCATTCGGCGGCTGCGCTCGCTCAACGGCCAGCCAGCGGCCGTTGAAGAGATCTGGCTCGATGGCAGCTATGCCGAACAGTTGCATGCCGCTGACATATCGGAATCGCTTTATCTGCATTATCGCCAGGCGCTGGGGCTTTGGATCACCCATGTCGAAGACCGCGTTGGGGTCGGCTATGTGCCCGACTGGGCGCCAACAGAGTTCGGTCTTGAAGCCGGAGCTCCAACCGGCTTGGTAGAGAGGCTCAGCCGCGCGCAAGATGGTGCATCGGCCGAATATTCGCGCAATTGGTTCCACCCCGCGCGCGTGCGCTACGTTTCCCGCATGAGGTAAAAACAAGAATGGTTCAAACCACATCCACCCTGTCTGCGTTGGCAGAGCACGCGGCGCCGGTGCGGTCTCCGGCGGCGGCGTCCAATGTCCGGCCGATCCGCTATGGGATCATCGGCGTCGGCATGATGGGCCAAGAGCATATCCAAAATATCGGCCTGCTCGACGGGGCAGAGGTGACGGCGCTGTGTGACCCGGACACCGGCATGCGGGCGGTTGCCGGGGCGTTGGCGCCCAAGGCACGGGTGTGCGCGAGCCTTGATGAGATGCTGGCGGTCGATGATTTCGACGCGCTGGTAATCGTTTCGCCGGACCATCTGCATGTTGGCCAGCTGCGGGCCATCGCGGCGCGCCGCACACTTCCGATCTTGGTTGAAAAGCCGCTTTACACCGATCCGGCGGACCGGGCCGAGATTGAACAGTTCGCGCGTGATTATCCCGGCCTTGTCTGGGTGGCAATGGAGTATCGCTACATGCCCCCGATCGCGGCATTTCTGTCGCAAGTGCATCAGGTGACCGGCGGCATTCGCATGCTCTCGATCCGCGAACATCGCTTTCCCTTCCTCGAGAAGGTCGGCGACTGGAACCGCTTCAACCGCAACACGGGCGGCACGATGGTGGAAAAGTGCTGCCACTTTTTCGATCTGATGCGGCTCGCGATTGGCACCGAACCCGTCCGCGTGATGGCCTCGGCTGGTCAGGCCGTGAACCATCTGAGCGAGCGCTACGATGATGCGGTCCCAGATATCTGGGACCATGGCTATGTGATTGTCGATTTTGACGGCGGCGCCCGTGCGATGCTCGACCTGTGCATGTTTGCCGAAGGCGGGCGCTACCAAGAAGAGATTTTGGCCGTCGGCGAAGAGGGCAAGATCGAAGCGTTCGTGCCGGGGCCGACCCGTTTTTGGCCCGAGCATTTGGGCGCCCCGCCGGTCGCTAAGGTGCAGGTCAGCCCGCGCATGCCGCGTGGGCCACGAGAGATCGAGATCCCCGTCGATGCCGATCTGCTGGAAGTCGGCGACCACAATGGCGCGACCTTCTACCAGCACCGGCTGTTCCTTGAGGCAATCCGTGAAGGCCGCCAACCTGCCGTGAGTTTGCACGATGGCGCGATGGCCGTGCGGTTGGGCCTTGCGGCGCAAGAGTCGGCCCTGCGCGGGGAGGCGGTGCGCCTGTAAGCGCCCGATACACCCCATGGTCATTGAAGAACTGGTTTTTGAGGTGTCCCAAGCCGATCGCGATGCATGGATCGCGGCGGATCAAGCCTGCTGGACGCCGTTCTTGGCTCGCCAGGCAGGGTTCGTCTCCAAGCAGCTCTGGGCACGCCGTGATGAGCCGGACCGGATGCGGGCGATCATCATCTGGCGCGATGAGGCGAGCTGGAAGAGCATTCCGCAAGACCATCTCGATGCGTGCGATGCGCAGATGGGTCCGATGCGGCGGCCGCTCGTGTGCCACACCCATGATGTTATGGGGCCGACAGCGCTGCCTGCGGCTGACTGAGAAGCGCGTCGACCAGCGGGTTGGCGAACCGCCGCTGGATCGTCAGCGCGTAGAACGTTTCGACGATGCCGGGCAGCGGCGCGAGCTCGGTGAGGCGGCCCGCTTCTAGCTCGTCCTCGACGACGATGGGCGGCAAAGCCGCGAGCCCTGCGCCCTGCCGGGCGAGGAGCCGCAGCATCGCCATGTCATCGACTTCCGCGACGATCTGGGGCCTGAGGCTCTCGCGGGCGAGCCAGGCATCCAAACCCGTGCGGATACCGCTGCCGGTACCGGGCAGGATCAACGGGTAGGTCTCCACGAGCGCTGCAGGGTCGGTGCCCTCCGCGCGCCAGGACGGCGGGCCAAACAGGCTCACTTGCAGTTCGGCAAGCCTGTGCGCGGTGATCGCCGCGCCGCTGCGCGCCTGGGGCGGCTGGTTGGCGAGGACCACACCAAGGTTCAGTGCTTCAAGGTCGTCGAGCAGTTCGGCTGGCCCGCCCGAGCGGAGCACCACTTCCACATCGCTTCGGCCCAGAAGGGGCGAGACGAAGCGCAGCTGAAAGTTCCGCGACAGCGTGGCGAGCGCGCCGATCTGGATCTGGTCGCGCTCGACGGTCGCAGCTTCAAGCGTTTGCACCAACTGGTCGCCGGTGGCGAAGATCGCGTCGGCATGATCGAGCGCGATGCGCCCCGCCTCGGTGAGCACCAAGGTCCGGCCCTGGCGCTCAAACAGCGCGTGCTCAAGGCTCTGCTCGAGCTGCTTGATCTGCACCGAAAGCGCCGATTGCGACAGGTTCAGCGCCGCCGCCGCGCGGGTGAGGTTGCCCTCATGCGCAACGGCGCGGAACAGCCGCAAATGGTGATAGTTGAGCGCCATAATCGTTCTAAATAGTAGAACATAATGCAGTGAACAATGTATTTTCTTTGCTGTTTGGCGCTTGCTAGGCAGGCGCACCCCCGAACAGTGAGCCTTCCCCATGATTGCCCTGATTGCGTACCTGTCCCCGCTGGCCATGTTTGCGGCCGCCTTGCTGGCCGCCCGTGGGCCCCAGTTCCGGCCCCGCGAAACTGTCTCTTATGCTGAGATGGCGACCATCTTCGCCATTTTCTTTGCCGCGGTCTCCCTGCTGGTCCTGCTGTCCGAAGGACCGATGACATCGCCCGCGCTGGGGCTCGACCCGATCGCCTTGAGCGCGCGCATCGACATTGTCTCGGTCACGATGATGCTGCTGGTCGCCACCGTCGGCTGGGTCGTGGTGCGCTTTGCGGGCACCTATCTCGATGGGGAGGCCGAGCAGGGCCGCTTCACCATGAACCTGTGCCTCACGCTCGGCTCGGTGATGCTGTTTGTGCAGGCGGGCACCGTGCTGCAACTCATTGTGGCCTGGCTGGGCGTCGGCTGCTTCCTGCAGCAGCTCTTGCTGTTCTACCGCGACCGCGTCGAAGCGCAGCGCGCTGGCCGCAAGAAGCTTCTGATGTCGCGGATCGGTGATGGGGCTCTGATCCTGGCCGGCGTTAGCCTGTTCATCGCCTTCGGCACCTGGGACATCGCGACGATCCTCGATTTGGCCCGCGACGGGTCATCGGACGCGTCGAGCATCTGGGCCATCATCAGCGCCGGCCTTCTGGCGCTCTCGGCGCTTTTCAAGTCCGCGCAGTTCCCCACCCATGGGTGGCTGACCGAGGTGATGGAAACGCCGACGCCGGTCTCCGCGCTGCTCCATGCCGGGGTGATCAATGCCGGCGGCTTCCTGTTGATCCGGTTCGCCGACGTGATGCTTCTCGCACCTGGCATCCTGGCCGTACTGGTGATTGTCGGCGGTTTTTCGGCCCTGTTTGGCGGGCTGGTTATGCTCACCCAATCGGCTGTGAAGACCTCGCTCGCCTGGTCCACCGTCGCGCAGATGGGCTTTATGATCCTGCAATGCGGGCTGGCCCTGTTCCCCATCGCGCTGCTGCACATCGTGGCGCACTCGCTGTACAAAGCGCACGCGTTTCTCGCGTCGGGTGGCAATGTCGAGCTGGTCGCATCAATCAAGCGCCCGGGGCCGGTCGCCATTCCGAGTGGCTGGGCGGTTTTGCGCGCCTTCGGTGCCGCGCTGAGCCTCTATTTCCTTGCGGGGCTGACCTTCGGCTTTGAAGACAAGTCCCCGCAAGCGATCGCGCTTGGGGCCATTTTGATCTTCGGCGTCGCCTATTTGCTGGCGCAGGGCCTGGCTGACAAAGCGCCTTGGGCGCTGACGATACGCACGGGCCTCGCGTCGGTCGCGACAGCCTTCGCCTATTTCGCGCTGCAGAGCGGCGCTGAGTGGGTCACCGCCGGCACGCTGCCCGCGACACCAGCGCCCGGTCCGCTTGAATGGGCCTTGATGACGCTGGCCGTCATCAGCTTTGGCCTTGTCGCGTGGGCGCAGGCCATGTTCCCCCTTTGGGCCTACCACCCCGCCGCCGCCGGGCTGCGCGTGCATTTGTCGAACGGGCTCTATGCGAACGCGCTCACGGACCGCTTGTTGGGCGGATGGAAGGCGGGCAAGCCCGCCATGGTGCGCCGGGCCGCTGTGGCCACATCTGCCGTGTCAGAGGAGTAAAGCGATGCCTGTAGAACTGACCGTCCCCGCATCCTCCTCGGGCAATGGGACCTGGCGGCGCACCAAGCGCGCGCTCGACGCGGCCCGCCAGGCGGTGAAGGCTATTCCGCCCGTCTGGCCCTTGGCCTCAAGCGTCGCGGTGAACCCTTATCTCGGCCAGGCCCATCTGTCGCTCGCCCAGACCGGCGCGCTCCTGGGAAAGGTCGCAGGTCTGCCCGTGACGATGCCGCGCGCTTGGTACGCAGGCCGGATCGCCGAAGGCGCGATCAGCGATGCGCATCTGCAAGAGGCTTTGGATGCGAACACGGACGAGGGGGCTCCGGGATCTGTAGATGCTCTCAAGGCCGCGTTGAGGTCACCAGAGCCGGCGAGGGAGGCTTTGCCCACCGCAGCGGAGCTTGCGGCAGATGCTACCGGCACCGATTGGCCGGCGCTGATCGCCGACCGGATTGGCGCCTGGGCGGCGGGTTATTTCGATGAGGGCCAGGCACTGTGGGCCGCCCCGAAAGGGCGCGGGGCGTATGCCGCGTGGCGCGATGTGGCCACGCACGACCTGACACCGGAGATTGCGGGCCTGACCGGCTTTGCGCGCTACGTGGCCGATGCGCCGCAAACCGCAGAAGATGCGCTGGCGCGGTCGCTGGCGCGGCTCGGCCTCAGCGATGCGATGCTGCCGACGTATTTCCATAGCTTGCTGGCGAGCCTTGGCGGCTGGTCGCAGGTGGCGCGCTACCGGCTGTGGAAGGCCGATCTGGCCGAAGATGATGACCGCACGGCCACCGACTTCCTCGCAATCCGCCTGATCTGGGAGGAGGCGCTGCTCCAACTGGCCGGCGACAGTGCCGCCGAGCGGTTTGAAGCGGTCAAGGCGGCGCACGCGGCTGTGGCGGCGCCCGATGCGGACCTTGTGACCGACAGCATCCTGCAAGAGGCAGCCGAGCGCGCTGCTCAGGCAGACCTCGCTGCCACCCTCGCTGCACCGGCGCCCAGCGTTCAGGACAGCCGGCCCCTTTTGCAGGCCGCCTTCTGCATCGATGTGCGCTCCGAAGTCTTCCGGCGGTCACTCGAAGCGCTCGACGGACAGATTGAAACCCTGGGGTTTGCGGGCTTCTTCGGCATCACCCCATCGCACAAAGCGTTCGGCTCTGATGTCGATGAGTTGCGGTTGCCCGTGCTGATCAATCCGGCGCTCAAATCTGTGTCTGGCACGGTTGCCGATGGTCCGGCGGCGCAGCAGAACCGGTTCCTTAAACGCACCAAACGCGCCTGGGGCCGGTTTAAGCTTGCGGCGGTTTCCTCGTTCGCCTTCGTCGAGGCCACCGGGCCGCTCTATGCCTACAAGCTGGTGCGCGACGCGCTGAACATGGGCGCCAAGGCCGAAAAGGCAGACCCCAAGCCGCGGCTCGACCCCAGCTTAAGCGTCGAGCAGATGGTGGATGCGGCCAACACCGTGCTGCGCGCGATGTCGCTCACGGAAAATTTCGCCCGCATTGTGCTGCTCGCCGGCCATGGCGCGTCGGTCACCAACAATCCGCATAAGAGCGCGCTGCATTGCGGCGCGTGTGGTGGCTATTCGGGTGAGGTGAACGCGCGCCTGCTCGCTTCGGTCCTGAACCACTCTGAGGTGCGTGCTGGCCTGATCGAAAAAGGGATCACCATCCCGGACGACACGCTGTTCCTCGGCGGCTTGCATGACACAACGGCAGACAGATTGGCGCTGTTCGAAGACGATCAGCCCATCGGGAGCCACGGAGAGGACCTTGCAATGGTGAAGCGTTGGCTCGCTGACGCGGGCGCTGCGACGCGGCTCGAGCGCGCCAAGCGCTTGCCGCGCGCGGAGCGGGCGGATGCGCTGTTCCAGCGGACGATCGATTGGGCCGAGACCCGGCCGGAATGGGCGCTTGCTGGCTGCAAAGCCTTCATTGCTGCGCCGCGCGCTCGCACGACCGGCAGAGACCTGTCAGGATCAGCCTTCTTGCACGACTATGTTTGGCGCAAGGATGAGGGCTTTGGCGTCCTCGAGCTGATCATGACCGCCCCCGTGGTCGTCGCCAGCTGGATCAGCTTGCAATATTACGGCTCCACCGTGTCGCCGCAGGCGTTCGGCGGCGGCAATAAGCTGCTGCACAATGTGGTCGGCGGCATTGGCGTTGTTGAAGGCAATGGCGGGCTTCTGCGCCCGGGCCTGCCATGGCAGTCGGTCCATGATGGCGAGGGCCTCGTCCACGACCCGCTACGTCTGTCGGTGTGCATTGAAGCGCCCACCGAGGCGATGACCGCGATCCTGGAAAAGCACCCGGACGTCCGCGCGCTGTTCGACAATCGTTGGCTGCACCTGTTCGCGCTTGATGACACCGGGCAGATGGCCTGGCGCTACGATGGCGATCTGACGTGGCAGCCCATGCCGCGCCCCGAGGCACCAGTGAGCGAGGCCGCTTAGCGCAGGGGCGCGGCGCTCACTCCAGTTCGGCTGACTGCGTCCACAGGTTGATGCC
>JAHCMG010000095.1 GCA_019192585.1 Devosiaceae bacterium MH13 | reverse complement strand
GCAGCCTTGGTCGCAAGCAGGGCAAGGCGGTGATGTGCGCATCCGCGCGCTTTCCTACGCCGTGCTGGCGCCGAACGCGCACAACCGGCAGCCCTGGCTCGTTGACCTCGACACGCCGGGCGAGGCGACCCTTTATTGTGAGCTTGATCGGCGGCTGCCCGAGACAGACCCGTTCGACCGGCAGATCACCGTCAGCCTTGGCTGTTTTCTGGAACTGTTCGCCCTTGCCGCCGCACAGGAGGGGTATGCGGCGGACATCACCCTGTTTCCTCAAGGCGAGCCCTCGCCAAGGCTCGATGCCCGTCCGGTTGCCCATATCGCGCTGCGTGAGGGACGGGGCACGCCTGACCCGCTGTTCGGGCAGATCGTTCGCAGGCACACCAACAAAGAACCCTACGACATGACGCGCTCGGTTCCGGCCGGTGATGTCGATGCGATTGTTGCCGCCGCCCTGCCGCGCGCCAGGCTCACCTATGGCTCGACGCTCGACGAAGGCGCTATCGCGCAGCTGCGCGACATCACATGGCGCGGCCACGAGATCGAAAGCTACACGCCTCGGACGCTGCAAGAGAGCATCGACCTGATGCGCATCGGCAAGTCAGAAATCGTGGCCAACCCCGATGGCATCGATCTTGGCGGGCCGTTGTTTGAAGCGCTCAACGCGGCCGGCCTTCTGACCCGCGAGGCCATCGCGGACACCAGGTCCACAGCCTTCGCGCAGGGCCTGCAGGCCTATCGGGACCTTATCTTCTCGGCCATGGGCTATGTCTGGATCGTGACCGATGGGGACAGCCGCACCGAACAGATCGCCGCCGGTAGGGCCTGGGTGCGCATGCATCTTGAAGCGACCGCGCGGGGCGTCGACATGCACCCGCTCAGCCAGGCCTTGCAAGAATATCAGGAGATGGCGGCCCTCTATGAGGAGGCCAAGCAGGCCCTAGGCGCCGAGCCATCGCAGACGGTACAAATGCTCGGCCGGATCGGCTACGGTCCGGCGATCAACCCCAGCCCGCGCTGGCCCGCCGACACCCGCATTCGAAACGCCTGATGCCTGACACCGATAATCCCGATCTCTTTCGCTTGTTCAACGAGATCGCGATTATCAACCAGCTGGCCACAACCGCGTTCGAACGGGTGATGCCGCACGGGCTGACGCTCGCGCAGTTCTCCGTGCTCAATCACCTGTCGACGCGGGACCCGCAAGCGCCCGCCAAGATGGCGAGCGCGTTTCAGGTCTCCAAAGGAACCATGACTTCAACGGTTGGGCGGCTTGAAGCGAAGGGTTTCGTGGAGATCTCGCCCAACCCCAAAGATGCGCGCGGCAAATTTGTCGGCATCACAGACGCTGGCCGCACTGCAAGGGGCGACGCGATTGCGCAGCTGGGCCCTACTTTTGCCTGGCTTGGCGGGGAGCTTGCGGCGCCTGAGGTCGACCAGATAATCGTCCAGCTCACCGAGGTGCGGAAGCTGCTCGACGCCCGCCGGGATAATGGGGCTTAGGCCTACTCCCCCGCCTATTCGGCTGCCTGCTGGGCGTAGCCGAGCTGCGCGTTGAGCTTCTCAAGCAGTGCGATTGCAGCGTCGGCGATGACGGTGCCGGGCGGAAAGATCGCAGCGGCACCCGCGTCGGTCAGCGCGTCGAAATCCTGCGGCGGGATCACACCCCCGACGACGACCATGATGTCCGGCCGCCCTTCGGCTTCGAGCGCCGCACGCAGGGCAGGAACGAGCGTCAGATGGCCGGCGGCAAGCGAGGACACGCCCACAATGTGAACGTCGTTCTCCACCGCGTGGCGGGCCGCCTCTTCGGGCGTGGCGAACAGCGGACCGATATCAACGTCGAAGCCGATATCGGCAAAGGCAGACGCGATCACCTTCTGGCCGCGATCATGGCCATCTTGACCCATCTTCGCGACCAGGATGCGGGGGCGCCGTCCGTCAGCTTCCTCAAACGCATCGGTCATCGCCAGGGCTTTTTGGATCGCGTCGGACATGGCACCCGCCTCGCGTTTATAGACCCCCGAAATGGCCCTGATCTCGGCGCTGTGGCGGTCGAACACCGCCTCCATGGCGTCGGAAATCTCACCAACCGTCGCGCCTGCCCGGGCCGCGTCAACGCTCAAGGCGAGCAGATTGCCGTCCGCCGCAGCGCCGTTGGTGAGCGCTGTCAGTGCCGCTTCGACGGCCGATGCGCCACGCTCCGCACGCAAGCGCCCAAGCTTGTCGAGCTGCTCTTGCCGTACCGCGGCATTGTCGACCTTGAGAATGTCGATCGGTTCTTCCCGCGCTGGGTTGTAGCAATTCACCCCGATGATCGCCTGTTGGCCGCTATCGATGCGGGCCTGGGTCTTGGCCGCCGCTTCCTCGATCCTCATCTTTGGGATGCCGCGTTCAATGGCTTTCGCCATGCCGCCGAAGCTTTCGATCTCGGCAATATGTTCGCGCGCACGAGCCGCAAGATCATAGGTCAGGCGCTCGACATAGTAGGAGCCGCCCCACGGGTCGATCACTCGCGTCGTGCCGCTTTCAAGCTGCAGAAACAGCTGCGTGTTGCGGGCGATGCGGGCAGAGAAATCGGTGGGCAGCGCGAGCGCTTCATCCAGCGCGTTGGTGTGCAGGCTCTGCGTGTGCCCTTGCGTGGCCGCCATCGCTTCGACGCAGGTTCGGATCACATTGTTGAAGACGTCCTGCGCGGTCAGCGACCAGCCCGAGGTCTGGCTATGGGTCCGCAGCGCCGTCGACTTAGCGTTCGATGGCGCGAATTCGCCACTCATCAGCTCGTGCCACAAAAGCCGGGCGGCGCGGAGCTTCGCGATCTCCATGAAGAAGTTGGTTCCGATCGCCCAGAAGAAGGACAGGCGCGGCGCGAAACTGTCGATCGGCAGGCCAGCTGCCACGCCCCGGCGGGCGTACTCGATACCGTCCGCGAGCGTGTAAGCGAGCTCGAGGTCCGCCGTCGCCCCGGCCTCCTGCATGTGGTAGCCGGAGATCGAAATCGAGTTGAATTTCGGCATGTTGGCCGAGGTGTAGGCGAAGATGTCGGAGATGATCCGCATCGAGGGCGCCGGCGGATAGATATAGGTGTTGCGGACCATGAACTCCTTGAGGATGTCGTTCTGGATGGTCCCAGCGAGTTTCTCAGGCGCGACGCCCTGCTCTTCGGCAGCAATGATGTAAAGCGCCATGACGGGCAGCACGGCGCCGTTCATGGTCATCGACACGCTCATCTGATCGAGCGGAATGCCGTCGAACAGCTGGCGCATGTCCAAAATGCTATCGATGGCAACGCCGGCCATCCCAACGTCACCCGAGACGCGCGGATGGTCGGAATCGTAGCCGCGATGGGTCGCCAGATCGAAGGCAACCGAAAGCCCCTTCTGTCCGGCAGCGAGGTTACGGCGGTAGAACGCGTTGGAGTCCGCCGCCGTCGAGAAGCCCGCATACTGCCGAACTGTCCAGGGGCGCTGGACATACATGGTCGGGTACGGGCCACGCAGGTAGGGCGCGACGCCCGGCATGGAGGTCAGGCCCTCGATCCCGTCACGATCGGATGGACTATAGGTTCGGCGAACAGCGATCCCTTCGGGCGTTTCCCAAGCCGCGCCGGTCGCATCGGCATCGGCGATTGGTGCGACACAAGGCAAAGGCAGGGTCGAAAAGTCTGGCAGCTTGGCCATGGTCAGGCGGCCTCCGCATCCGGTTCGAGCGGCGCCAGCGGCAAGGGCTCGCAATAGGTTTTCAGGCCGTCCTTGAGCGGCTCCGACACGGGTTCGAGGTCGAGAACCTCAACCGGATACTCCGTTTCAAGCGGGAAGACGGTGCTGCCGGTCAGCTTCCGCGCGCCACTTGCGATCGCCTCGGCACGCGCGGCGCGGGCCTCTGCTACGGACGTCTGGATGAAGCCATCTGACAGCGCCTCAACAACGCCGCCGCGCGCCTCGATCTGCTGGAAGAAGGCCCACGCCGCTTCGCTCAGCGCCTGAGTGTAGCTGTCGAACAGGCCAGAGCCGGCGGCGGGGTCATCCACCTGGGCGAGGTGGCTCTCAGCGTCGAGAATGTGCTGCGTGTTGCGGGCCACGCGCCGGGCAAAGGCGTTGGGGTAGCCAAGACGCTGCGAGAAGGGCAGGGCGGTGATGATATCCGCCCCACCCACGGCACCGGCCAGCACTGCCGTCGTGGTCCGCAGCATGTTCACGTGCGCATCTTTGCGCGTCAGCATCCGCCAGCTGGTCTCGCCGGCGATGGTCGCCTTCGTGGGCGCGATGCCGCAGGCGTCAAGCAGACCCGCATGCAGCTGCCGAAGTGCCCGCAGCTTGGCGATACCGGCGAACTGGTCCGCGTCAAGCGCAACACCGAGCAGCGTCTTTTGCGCTTGAAGGGCCGTGTCATCCCCGCTGCGGAGCATGAACACGAGGCTCGAAAGAACGAAGCCCAGCTCCTGCGCGTCGGTCCCTCCTGATCGATGCACGACCCGCCCGTCGGCGCGGTAGATCGTGCCGGCGAACCCATAGCCTTGCAGTTCGGCGAAGTGGCGCGATTGGGCTTCTTGTGTGGAGCGGCCTGTGCCCCGCAGGCCGCCGCTGGCTGCCAACAAGCTTGGTGCATCGAGCCCGAAATCGACGCTGATCGTCCGGTTGGGCGGCACCATCGCATCAAGCGCTTTTGCCAAGTGACGCGCATCGCGAATGCGGGCGGCGGAGGGCTCGTAGGTGAACCGGATCGCATCTGGCAACACATCGCGCAGAATGTCCGGCAATGCGTCGGCGGAAAGCCCGTACCCCAGCGCTCCGGCACTGCCTTGGCTGCTCAGCACCAGACCGCTCGCGCCCCCCTCCAGTTCATCGGCGACTTGCTCATAGGCGGCGTCCGGGTCGGGATGGTCGATCCGCTGGCTGATGCGCCACGAGGTTCCGCCGCCGCGCAGCGCCATGGCAGGCGCCTGGCCGGGCGCGTACAGTGGCGCGAGCGCGAGGCCATCGTCGGTAGTGCTGGTGAGCGATGACAGCGGTTCGCCCTTCAGCGCTTTCTCCGCTGCGGTCTTCCAGGCTGCAAAGGCGTCTGAATCAAATCCGCTGGCGTCCATGGCGACGACCTCGAACGTCGGTACTAGGCGTTGTGTTGCAACGCCTTTGTAGCCTTGTGGGCGGCGCAACAAAACCCGCCAGCGCCGTCAGGCACCTACATCTTTAGCAGCCATCCGCTTGGCCAGCACTTCGGCCAAAACCGAAACAGCCAAGGTGCCCGCGTCCCGTGCCGACGGGATCAGGCCGACCGGTCCGTGTAGCCGCTCTAGCTGGTCGGCGCTGGCACCCAGCACGGTCAGTTCTTGCAAGCGCGCATCGCGTGCCCGCTGACTGCCTTGCGCGCCAATGTAAAACGCCTCGGTTTCCAGCGCGCCCTTCAAGATGGGCGGTTCCCAATCATGATCGTGGAAGAACAGCACAATCGCGGTCCAGGGGTCCGCTTTGATGGCCTCTGGGAAGGCCGCGCGCACCAACGGAAAGGTCGGGCAGCCGGCTGCGGCGCCAATGTCCAATGTTTCGCTGTCGGGTGAGAGCAACAGGTTGTCATAGCCCGCCGACTGGACAAGGCCCGCAAAGGTGCTGGCTTCGGGCCCTTTGCCGAAGACAAGGAACCGGATCCCCGGCTCGAACCCGATCACGAACTGCTGCCCGGTCCAGCCTGTTGGTTGGAACACGTGCGCCGCGAGGGCGCCGCTCTGGCCATCAATGTGCAGGCTACCCAGTTGCCGGTCGGTCACTGTGCCCACGGCCTGGCCCAGCACAGCTTTCGAGGGGCGCGGCACGAGCATGATGTCGAGGCCGCCGCCACAGGGCAGCTGAATGTCGATATAGGGCGAGCCGCGCCCATAGCGGATCGATTTGGGCGCCCCGGCCTCCAAGGCCTGGATGGCGTGCACCGCGATATCGTTCTCGATGCACCCCGATGACAGGGTCCCCGCCCGGCTTCCATCGGCGAACACAGCCATTGTTGCGCCGACCGGGCGGTAAGAGGGCCCCTCAACGCCGGTGATCACGGCCAAGACGGCCTCGCTGTCGCTCTCAAGGACTGCTTTGAGCGGGTCTTGGGTCGGCGCGATACGGGTGCTGGCGGTACTCATGATGGGTTGGCTTTTCGCCCGAAGCGCCGTTCGCTTCAAGAGGCCGTATGGCCCGCGCCCGCGCAGACAGGCGACACCCAGGCGGTGAAACCTCAATAGACAAACCGGTCCCCCGCGCTGTACCGATGGCAGCCCAAACGCCGCCCCCGCGCCCACAAAGGAGCCCGCTTATGGCCGACCAGCCCACGTCGATTGACGAGGTTATCGCGCTTCTGGCGACGCAAAACTATGTGTGTGACCGCGCGTTGGGCACCGTTGGATACCTCGCGCTGGAACTGGGCAAACCGATCTTTCTGGAAGGCGAGGCCGGTGTCGGCAAAACCGAGATCGCCAAGGCGCTGGCCGCAGGCCTGGGGCGGAAGCTGATCCGCTTGCAATGCTATGAGGGCCTCGACGCAGCCTCCGCGATTTATGAATGGAACTTCGCCGCGCAGATGGTTGCCATCCGCACCGCCGAGGCAACCGGCAGTGCCGACCGCGCCGCGCTGCAAAGCGAACTGTTCTCAGACGATTTCCTTATCCGCCGGCCGCTCCTTGAAGCCATGCAGCCTGATGCGGCTGGCGCCCCAGTGCTGCTGATCGACGAGGTCGATCGGACCGACGAGCCTTTCGAGGCGTTCCTCTTAGAGGCCCTGTCTGACTATCAGGTCACGATCCCAGAGATCGGCACGATCAAGGCGCAGGAGCCGCCGATCGTGGTGCTGACGTCCAACCGGACGCGCGAGGTGCACGATGCCCTCAAGCGGCGGTGCCTGTATCATTGGGTCGACTATCCAAGCTTCGCCCGCGAGCTTGAGATTGTGTCAGCCCGCGTGCCTGGCGCCTCCGCGGACCTGTCTGCCGAGATCGTCGCGTTCATCCAAAGTTTGCGCGGCGAAGATCTGTTCAAAAACCCAGGCGTGGCGGAAACCATCGATTGGGCCCGCTGCTTGCTGGCGCTCGATACAGTCTCGCTCTCGCCGGAGGTGATCTCCGATACGCTTGGCGCGGTGCTGAAGTACCAGGACGATATCGCCAAAGTGCAGGGCTCAGAGGTTGGCCGCATCCTCAACGATGCTCGTGAGCATCTGCGGAAAGCCTCGTAGGGCGCGCGCATGGCACCGCCGCGAGAACTGCCACCCACTGACGGCAGGCTGGTCGAGAACATCATCCACTTCACCCGCGCGCTGCGCAAAGCGGGAATGCGCGTTGGCACGGCGCAGGTGGAGGACGCAATCCGCGCCGTTCAGGCGGTGGGGTTCACCAACCGTGCGGAATACCACCACACACTGCGCGCGGTTTTGGTCAACCGGCCCGAGCAGCTCGAGCTGTTTGATCAGACCTTTGCACTGTTTTGGCGCGACCCCGACTATCTCGCCCGCATGATCCACATGCTGTCGCCAACCGTCCGCAAGGACGATGCCGATAAGCCGCCCAAAAAGTCCGCCGAGCGCAGGGCCGCCGAAGCGCTGGCGCAAAGCCCGGAAGTGCCCGATCGCGCGCCGGACCGCGAACAGCTTGAGATCGATGCCAGCTTCAGCTGGTCGCAAAACGAGACGCTTAGATCGATGGATTTCGAGCAGATGAGCGCATCGGAAAGCGCCCAAGCGGCGATGCTGATGCGCACCCTGCGTCTGCCAGTGCCGCCGCTCAGAAGCCGGCGCTTTCGCCCGGCCACCAAAGGCAAAGTCGATGCCCGCGCAACCTTGCGCCGCTCCTTGCGCCGGGGCGGGGAGGCGGATCGCCTTGTCGCGCGTGCTCCCCGGCCACGCGCCCCCGCGCTGGTCGTGCTGTGCGACATCTCAGGCTCGATGACCGCCTATGCGCGGATGATGATGCACTTTCTGCACGCGCTGACCTGGCACACCAACGCACCCGGCGCCGACCGGCAATGGTCGCGCGTCCACGCCTTTACCTTCGGCACGCGGCTGACAAACATTTCGCGCTCGCTCCAGCACCGCGATGTCGATCGGGCGCTCGACGCGGTGTCCGCTGATGCCCAAGACTGGCAAGGCGGCACCCGCATTGGCCCGGCACTCGAGCGCTTTAACAAGGATTGGTCGCGCCGCGTCTTGGGGCAGGGCGCCGTGGTCCTGCTGATCACCGATGGTTTGGAGCGCGACGACACGGAGCTTCTGGCGCGTCAGGCGCAGCGGCTCGCGCGCTCTTGCCACCAACTGATCTGGCTCAACCCCTTGCTCCGCTGGGACGGCTTTGAGCCTGTCGCGGGCGGCATGCGCGCGCTGCTGCCGGCGGTCGATGGCCTGTATGCGTGCCACAACCTCAAAAGCTTGGCCGGCCTTGGCGAGGTGTTCGCATCGGGCGCCGTTACCGCCCCCTCCAAAATGAGGACCATTGCCGCCTAAATGCGAGGTTGCGCCTTTTTCTCAGCCCGCTACGCTCCCCTCCAAGAAAAACGGGAGGCCTGCGGCGTCGGGAGCGCTTCGGGTAACATTGATGGATATGACCGGTGAATACCGGATCGGTGCGCCACGGGCAGAGGTCTGGGCTGCGCTGAACGATCCGGAGGTTCTTAAAGCTTGCATCCCCGGATGCGAAGAGCTTGAGAAGACCTCCGAGACGACCTTTGAGGCCAAGGTCGTCCAGAAGATCGGGCCCGTGAAAGCCAAGTTCTCCGGCGCTGTTGAGCTGGTGAACATCGAGGCGCCTGCAAGTTACACCATTCAAGGCGAAGGCAATGGCGGGGTAGCTGGCTTCGCCAAAGGCGCCGCCGATGTTGCGCTGGCTGACAATGGCGATGCGACAACAACGCTCTCGTACCAAGTGCACGCCACGGTAGGCGGCAAACTTGCGCGGCTCGGCAGCCGGCTGATCGACAGCACCGCCAAGAAGCTTGCTGGCAAGTTTTTCGACAATTTTCACGCTCACCTCAGCCCGGATGCCGAGGTGGAAACGGAAGACCAGCCGCAGGAGCAGCCAGCGTAAGCTTAGCCACTGCGAGCCGGTTGAACACAAGAATGCGGGGGCGCGCTGACCGCTGATCAGCGCCACCAACTAAGCCCGCACGACCAGGGAGGAGCCCAGCGCCAATGACCGAAGTGACCATGCAGGTGAACGGCAAGTCCGTCACCCGGGACGTCCCCGACACGACGCTACTGAGCGATTTCTTGCGCGAAGAGCTGCGCCTGACCGGCACACATGTGGGCTGCGACACCTCGCAATGCGGGGCCTGCGTCGTTCATATGGACGGCAAGGCCGTCAAATCGTGCACCGCGCTTGCGGTGGCCCATTCGGGCGCCTCGGTCACGACCATCGAAGGCATCGCCAGCGGCGGTCAGCTGCACCCGATGCAAGAGGCTTTCAACGAGCATCACGGCCTTCAGTGCGGCTTCTGCACAACCGGCATGATCATGACCGGCATCGACATGGTCAATCGCTACCAAGCCGAAGGCAAAGCGCTGACCGAGCAGGCGATCCGCAAGGAGCTTGAAGGCAATATCTGCCGCTGCACCGGCTACCACAACATCGTCAAAGCCATCGAAGACGCCGCAGGCCGTATGTCCGGCATGGCGCAAGCTGCCGAATAAGGCTGAGGGAGGTTTTACAGATGAGCACCGGAATTGGCGCCCGCGTAAAGCGCAAAGAAGACAAGCGGTTCATCACCGGCAAGGGCAAATACACCGATGATATCCGCATGGAAAACCAGGCCTACGCCGCCTTTGTGCGGTCGCCCCATGCCCACGCAAAGGTAACCGGCATCGACAAGAGCGCTGCGCTGGCCATGGATGGCGTCGTGGACGTTCTCGATGGCCACCAGCTGACGGGCGATGGCATCGGCAACCTGATTTGCGGCTGGATGATCCACTCGCGCGACGGCAGCCCCATGAACATGGGCGCGTGGTCGGCGCTCGCCACGGAAAAGGCCCGCTATGTGGGCGACGCCGTGGCTGTGGTCATTGCCGAAACGCAGGCGATCGCCCGCCAGGCGGCCGAGCTTGTGATGGTCGATTACGACGAGCTGCCCGCTGTAGCGTTCGCCGACAAGGCGCTCGACGCTGGCGCGCCGGAGATCCACGACAACGCACCGGGCAACCTGATTTACGATTGGGTTATCGGCGAAGAAGAGGCCACCGACGCGGCGCTCGCCTCCTCGGCGCACGTGGTCGACATCGATCTGACCAACAACCGGCTATCACCGAACCCGATGGAGCCCCGCGCTGCGGTGGCGACCTTCGATGAAGCCGAAGACCACTACACGCTCTACACCACCTCGCAGAACCCGCACGTCGCCCGGCTCGTTCTGTCGGCGTTCTATCAGGTGGCGCCGGAGCACAAACTGCGCGTCATCGCGCCGGACGTGGGCGGCGGCTTCGGCTCGAAGATCTACATCTATCCCGAAGAGATCACCTGCCTTTGGGCATCAATGAAGACCGGTCGTTCGGTCAAATGGACCGCCGATCGGTCAGAAGCGTTCATGACGGATGCCCATGGCCGCGATCACATTTCACGGGTCCGGCTTGGGTTCGATGTAAACAACAAAGTCACCGCCATGCGGGTCGACACCATCGCGAACCTTGGCGCCTACATGTCGCTGTTCTCGTCGGTGACGCCGACTTACCTGCACGCGACGCTCTACTCGGGCCAATACGCGATCCCGAACATTTTCGGGAACGTCAAAGCGGTCTACACCAACACCGTGCCGGTCGATGCTTATCGAGGCGCCGGGCGGCCCGAGGCCTGCTACATGATCGAGCGGGCGATGGAGGTCGCAGCGCGCGAGCTGGATGTTGATCCTGCCGAGCTTCGACGACAGAACTTCATCAACGAGTTCCCGTACCAAACGCCGGTCATCCTCCAGTACGACGCGGGCGACTTTGGCGGCAATCTCGATAAGGCAATGGCTGCCGCGGACGTGGCGGGCTTCGCGGCCCGCAAGGCCGAAGCGGCCTCGCGCGGCAAACTGCGCGGCCTTGGCTACTCATGCTACATCGAAGCGTGCGGCATCGCGCCCTCGGCAGCCGTGGGTTCGCTCGGCTCCGGCGTTGGCTTGTGGGAGTCGGCCGAGGTTCGGGTGAACCCGGTTGGCACAATCGAAGTGCTCACCGGCTCGCACAGCCATGGCCAGGGCCACGAGACGACCTTCTGCCAGATCGTCTCAGACCGCTTCGGCGTGCCCATCGAAAACGTGTCGATCGTCCATGGCGACACCGACAAGGTTCAGTTCGGCATGGGCACCTATGGCTCGCGCTCGGGCGCTGTCGGGATGAGCGCCATCGTCAAGGCGATGGACAAGATCGAGGCCAAGGTCAAAAAGATCGCTGCCCACCAGCTCGAAGCCGCTGAAGACGATATCGTCATCGAGGGTGGCGAGGTGAAAGTGGCGGGCACCGATAAGAAGCTCGCCTGGCACGAGATCGGCCTTGCGGCTTACACGGCGCACAATCTGCCGCCGGATATGGAGCCGGGCCTCAAGGAGGGCGCGTTCTACGACCCCTCCAACTTCACCTTCCCGGCGGGGACCTACATCGCCGAGGTTGAAGTTGATCCGCAAACCGGTGTCACGGACATCATCCAGTTCACCGCTGCGGACGATTTTGGCACCATTATCAACCCGATGATCGTCGAAGGGCAGGTCCATGGCGGGGTCGCGCAGGGCATTGGCCAGGCGCTGCTTGAGCAGGTGGTCTACGATGATGACGGCCAGCTGATCACCGGCTCCTACATGGACTACGCCATGCCGCGCGCCGATGACGTGCCGTTCTACACGATCGAGCACAACACCACCGTGGCGCCGTCCAACCCGTTGGGCATCAAGGGCTGCGGCGAGGCGGGCGCTATTGGCGCGCCGCCTGCGGTGATCAACGCGATCACCGATGCCATCGGTACCGATGCGCTTTCCATGCCGGCCACGCCGCAAAAGGTTTGGTCGGCCTTGCAAGGCGCTGCCACGCAGCAAGCCGCAGAATAGGAGGGGTGAGAGATGTACCAAGCAACCTATCATAAGCCCGGTAGTGTCGACGCGGCCGTTTCCGCCCTCGCTGGCGCCGAAGAAGGCAAAGCCCTTGGCGGCGGCCAAACTCTGCTGCCGACCATGAAGCAGCATCTGGCGGCGCCGTCGGATCTGGTGGATCTGCGAGGCGCTGGCCTATCAGGGATCACCATCAGCGGATCGACGGTCACCATCGGGGCCACAACCACCCACGCTGAGGTCGCCTCACACGCTGAACTGCAGCAGGTGTGCCCCGGCATCGCCAAGCTCGCCGGCGGGATCGGCGATCCGGCGGTCCGCGCGATGGGGACCATCGGTGGGTCGATCGCCAACAACGATCCGGCCGCCGACTATCCCTCAGCCATGCTTGGCCTGGGGGCGACGATCGTGACGAACGGCCGCGAGATCGCGGCGGACGACTTCTTTGTCGGCATGTTCACCACAGCGCTCGAGGATGGTGAGATCATCACCGCCGTGCGGTTCGAGGCACCGGCCAAGTCAGCCTATGCGAAGTTCCCCAACCCCGCGTCGCGCTACGCGATGTGCGGCGTGTTCGTCGCCCAAGGCGCGGGCGGTGTGCGGGTGGCCGTCACCGGTGCGGGCG
>JAHCMG010000094.1 GCA_019192585.1 Devosiaceae bacterium MH13 | reverse complement strand
CCGAACCCGGCAGATCGGTTCGCCCGATCGAGCCTTGGAACAGGACGTCCCCCATCACGATGAACTTGGCGTCCGGCTGCACGAAGATCACGTGACCGGGTGCATGGCCCGGCGTGAACAGCACGTCGAACGCGACATCGCCAACTGAAACGCTGTCGCCACCTTCGAGCCAGCGGTCGATGGTTGGCACCTTGACGCCGGGCACGCCAAACATCGCGGCCTGGGCGACGACGCCCTCAATCAGCTGCGCATCGGAGCGTTCCGGTCCAACGATTGGCACCGAGAAATGGGCCGCAACGTCCGCCGCGCCGCCAATATGGTCGATATGCCCGTGGGTGAGCAGCACCTGCTCAACACTGACGTCCGCCTCTTCGACGGCCGCGATGATCGTTTCGGCATCGCCGCCGGGGTCGACAATCGCCGCATTCCGCGTCGCGGTGCAAATGAGCACCGAGCAGTTTTGCTGGAAGTCGGTCACCGGGATCACGGCAACCTGGAGCGCGGGCTCTTGCGGTGAGGCTTGATCTGTCATGACCAGGTCAGTGGCATGCGCCCGCCGTGACCACAAGGCTGCGGTTCGCGCACTTTTCGGGCCAGCGAGCGTGGCGGGGTCTTTCAAACCGTCACAGGGCTGTGCAAGACTTCCGCAAAGCCGCAGCACCGTTGGAAGAATCGCGGCTGGCCTTGAAGGAACTCAACGATGCACACGCAGCCTCATCACCGCGCCCGCCACGACCAGCCAGCCTTGCGCAGCCAAGCGCGCGCCATTCGCCGGGACAGCCAAGAGGCGGCGCAGAGAACGTTCGCGGTCGCCCTTATCGGCGGGCTCGCGGTGATCGCTCTTGTGTTTGCAACCCTGCTCGCAGCGACCCCAGCGCGCAGCCATGACGGAGCCGGCACCCACCCGCCCTCCGGTCACTTAGACCATCGGCCCCTGCCCACCTGTGATGCGGCGCGTGTTCTGCGCCTCGTTGTGGACGACGCTGCGAACACCCGCGCGATCCCCTACCAGCATCCCGTCGACGTGGTCCGCGTGGATCACATCCACCAGACCCGGCATATCGGTTCGCTTGGTGCTGGCCTACGCGAGCGGCGCTGGTGCCAGGGCCGTGCTCACCTTGCCGACGGCCACACCCGCAACGTCTACTATCTGATCGAAGGGACCGCCGGCTTCGCTGGCATCCGCTATGGCGTTGAAAGCTGCATGGCAGGCCGCGACCTGTGGAACGTCCATGGCAGCGACTGCAGCGCCCTGCGGATCTGGTAGCGCGGCGCAGCTGACGCGCCACACTTGCTAACATGCGGCGGCTGGTTCAGCTTGCGGTGATCGCGCTTGCCATCGGCATCGCGGTCTACACCACGATCAATGAAAGTGGCCCGGTGCCTGAGCCCGAGCGCGCCGCCAGTGCATCCAGCAATGACACCCGCCCCTTCGATTTTTACGTCCTCGCACTGAGCTGGTCGCCAGCCTTCTGCGCATCGCCGGATGGGCGCGACGCAGACCGCCAGTGCGGGCCAGGAGCGGATTTCGGCTTCATCACGCACGGGCTTTGGCCACAGTTCGAAGACGGCTGGCCGAGCTTCTGCCAATAGGCCCATGGCGACCGCGCAAGTGCTGCCTTTGCGGACGCTCTCCTCGACATCATGCCGGACCCAGGCCTGATCCAGCACCAGTGGAACAAGCACGGCACCTGCGCCGGCCTCGACCAAGCAAGCTATGCTCAGGACATCCGCGACGCCACGGCGCGCGTCGCCATCCCACAAACCTTTCAGGAGGGGAATGCGCAGCGCCTTGATGCGCGAGACGTCGAGCGCCTGTTCACGGCTGCCAACCCAGGCCTGACGCAAGAGGGCGTCGCCGTTTCTTGCCGGTCAGGCCGTTTTGCCGAGGTGCGGATCTGCCTCAGCCACGATCTCGACTTTCGCGCCTGCACCCAGGTCGACCGCAATGGCTGCGGGCAGAGCAACCTGGAGGTTCTGGCGCGCTAGGGTCTGTGCTCCATCACAGGGGTAACACGTGAGGCATTTGCAGCGTTTTGGTAACGCTCTGGTGAGGCTGCGGTGGGTAAATTGCGTGCCATGGACCAAGCATCACCCACCAGCTGGTCGGCCAAGCTGCCCGATCGCAAGCTCAAGCTGTTCGTCGTTGGGATCGGCTTGGGCTATTGGTGCCTGTGGGGCCTCGCGGCGCTGTTGCTGGCCGAGGGCCATCCTTATGCCGACAACCCAGCCTGCGCGGCCATCGACCCGGCGCTTTTGTTCTGGACATGCGATCTTGGCGGCATGGCCGATGCACTTGGCGCCACGCTGACCAACGCAACCTTGCTGGTAACGCTTACGGTGCCGCTGTTCGTAATCGCTGCACAGGCCGACCCGGCCGTTATGCCTCTGGCAACGCTGGGCCTTGCGTTCAATGCGATTGGACTGCCCGCTGGTTTGTTTGTGTTTGTCCGCTCGGTGCGGCGCTTGCTGCAGCATCTAGCCCGCTAGCAAAGCGGGCTTGGGTCCGGCGCACGCCGCGCCTGTGTCAGCCGTTCAGGCGGCCCGACACAAACTCAAAATACTCATCCATGAACCGCAGGTTGCGGACCTTGTCGACGCCATGCACGGCCACGACAGCATCGCGCATCACATCTTTCACCTCGTGGTGAAACGTCACAAGCGGAACGTCGAGCGGCGCCGGGCGCAGCTCGGCAAATTGAGGCCCGCCCCAAACAAAGGCCGCTGAGGCGAGAAGAAGTGTACGAAACATCGGTTTGTCCCGGTGTCTGCGATTGGCAACAGTGCAGTCTTGGGAGGAGCCCCCACCCTTGACGCTGCCCTCTTAGCAACGATCTTTAAAAGCCGTGCTTCTGGTTCCCCTCAAATTTTAGGAAAATACCGATGGCTATTTTGCGCAGCGCCGCCGCGTCGCCCTTCGGACGAAAATGCAAGATCGCCGCTTCCATTCTGGGCCTGACCGATCAGGTGACCGTCGAAGCGGCCGACACGAATGATCCCGCGGACAGCATTCGAACGCAGAACCCGCTGGGCAAGATCCCCGCGCTGGTGTTGGACGATGGCGAAGTGATCTACGATTCCGCCGTCATCGTCGCCTATTTGGACCATCTTGCCGGCTCGAACCGGCTCTACCCGGCCGACCCGATGGGCCGAATCCGCACGCAAACGCTTGAAGCGCTGGCCGACGGCATCATGGATGCGAGCATTTTGCAGGTCTATGAGGTGCGCTACCGCAACCCCGAGGAGCGGTCAGAAAGCTGGACCCAGCGCCAAGCGGACAAGGTCGCCCGTGGCCTTGCGGCGCTTGAGGCGGGCCCGCCCGCGGCGACCGGCGCAGCAAATGCAGGGACAATCGCGGTCGCGTGCGCACTGGGCTATCTCGATTTCCGGTTCGAGGGCGCTTGGCGGCAAACCTACCCGGGACTGGTCGCGTGGCTCGATGCCTTTCGCAGCGAAAATCCAAGCTTCGATCAGACGGCGCCGCAGTGACGAACCAGCAACCGTGCGCGCGGCAATATTTCCCCGCAGCCCTTGCTATTTGGGCCGGCCCACAGCACATGACGCGCTGTTAGCCGACCCTATGTAGGCAGGACGGGCTGATCCCGGTCGATCGCCCGCCGCCTCCTGTCACGAAAGCCATCCGTGCTCGACTATCTGATCCTCTTGCTGGGCCTTGCCGGCCTCGTCGTCGCTGGCGACTTTCTTGTGCGGGGCGCGGTCGGGCTGGCGGAGCGCTTTGGCATTCCGCCGCTTATCATCGGCCTCACCATCGTCGCGCTTGGGACGAGCGCGCCGGAACTGGTGGTCTCCATCCAGGCCGCGTTTGACGGGGTGGCCGATATCGCGGTCGGCAACGTGGTCGGCTCCAACATCGCCAATGTCTTGCTGGTTTTGGGTGTGCCCGCGCTTATCGCGGCGATCCCCTGCGATCAGCAGGGCCTCAAGCGCTCAACCTTCTTCATGCTCGGCGTGTCAGTGCTGTTCATCGCGCTGGCCTTCTCAGGCACCTTGGTGCTCTGGCATGGCGCGGTTCTGTTGGCGGCGCTGGTTGTCTTCTTATACGGGTCCTACCGCACCGCCGTTGCGACCGGCGACACCGGGGATGCAGAGCTCGAGACGATCGATGGCGTCGAAGGTGTCCCCCATTCCCTGTGGGCGGCGCTCGGCTTCTTAGCGATTGGCGTTATCGGCCTGCCCTTTGCAGCCGATGCGACGGTGGATTCGGCCACCGCCATCGCCCGCACCCTTGGCGTGCCCGAAGTGGTGATCGGATTGACGATCATCGCCATTGGCACCTCTCTGCCTGAGTTGGTCACAACCGTCGTCGCGGCACTGAAGGGCCAGTCAGATGTGGGCGTTGGCAACGTTATCGGCTCCAACATTTTCAACATCCTGTTCATCCTGGGCACCACCGCCGTCATCACGCCTATCCCGATCGCAGAGCAGATCGTCCGCTTTGACATCTGGGTGATGCTGGGCGCGTCGCTTCTGCTGCTGCCCTTCATCCTGGCCAAGCGGTCAATCGGTCGCGTGGCCGGCATCGGTTTCCTCGTCGCCTACGCGCTCTACCTTGGTGTGCTTGTCGCCCACGCCCTGCACTAACCCACAAAGCGCTGCCCCATGACCAACCTTCCCGCGACGCTGATCACCGGCGCTGCCACGCGCATCGGCCGCGCCATCGCGCTTGATCTCGCCAAAACTGGCACGCCGAACTGCGTCCACTACAACAGCTCCGCTGGCGCCGCTGAAGCTCTGGTCGCGGAAATCCAGGAGGCTGGTGGCACGGCTGTCGCTGTTGCTGCCAACTTGCTCGATGATGTCGCGGTGATGGGCCTCGTGGAACGAGCGAGCGATGCGCTTGGCGCGCCTATCGGCCTGCTGGTCAACAACGCATCACTGTTCGACAAGGATGAGGTGGGCAGCCTCACGCCAGCGCTCTTCGATCAGCATTTCGCGATCCATGCCAAAGCGCCGGCGCTTCTGGCCGACCAGATGGTCAACGCCCTGCCGGACGGCGCCGAAGCGCTGATCGTCAACATTATCGACCAACGTGTGTGGCGCCTGACGCCCTATTTTCCATCCTACACAGCCTCAAAGGCGGCGCTGTGGACGCTGACCCAAACCCTAGCGCAGGCCTATGCGGAGACGACGCAAGGCCGCGTTCGGGTGAACGCCATCGGCCCCGGCCCAACCTTGGTCAATGAGCGCCAGGACCCGAGCGACTTTGCCAATCAGGTTGCCGGCGTCCCGCTCGGGCGCCCCCCGGGCCTTGAAGAGTTCGCGGCCACGATCAAGCACTTCTGGGCAGCAAAAAGTGTGACCGGGCAGATGATCGCCCTTGATGGCGGCCAGCACCTCTCATGGCAGACCCCGGATGTGATGCTGGCGAACGAATGACGCAAAGCGCCAAGCCGAAGGCGGGCAGCAAAAAGCGATCAAAAAGGCGCGGCCGGCCCAAGTGGCTACGGGTTGGTTTTCCGCCAGAATCGGGTGACACACACGGTGTGATGGACGACGCGCACGCCAAGCCAAACAAGGATGAAACACCAAGCGACCGCCTAACGCCGGGCGATGGCGTCACAGCGCTCGCGAGCGAGGTCTGGATTGGCGAGGCCGAGCCGGCCAGCGCCGGCGAGGACCAGCCCAAGAGCGGGTTCGATGTCATCGCCGCCTTCGTCAAGCGGCTGCCGAACACGCCGGGCGTCTACCGCATGCTCAATGCCGATGGCGACGTGCTCTATGTGGGCAAAGCGCGCAAGCTCAAAGCCCGGGTGACGAACTACACGCGCGCCACTGGGCTCACCAGCCGCATCGTGCGCATGATCACGCAGACTGCGGCGATGGAGTTCATCTCCACGCGTACGGAAACTGAAGCGCTGCTGCTCGAGGCCAACCTCATCAAGCGGTTGCGCCCACGCTTCAACGTGCTGCTGCGCGACGACAAAAGCTTCCCTTACATCCTCATGGCGGAGGAGCACCGGGCCCCACAGCTTGCCAAACATCGCGGCGCGCGCAGCCGCAAGGGCACCTATTTCGGTCCGTTCGCCTCGGCAAGCGCGGTCAGCCGCACGGTGAACGCGCTTCAGAAGGCGTTTCTCATCCGCACCTGCACCGACAGTGTGTATGAGAGCCGCACGCGGCCGTGCCTTTTGTACCAAATCAAGCGCTGCGCCGCGCCGTGCACCGGCGAGATTTCGCTTGATGACTACCAAGCGCTTGTCGACGACGCCAAAGGCTTCCTGTCGGGCAAGTCCGCTGAGGTAAAGGCCGAGCTGGCGGGCCAGATGGAGGCGGCATCGGCGGACCTCGATTTCGAGCGCGCGGCGGTCTATCGCGACCGGATTTCAGCGCTCAGCCAGATCCAAAGCCACCAGGGCATCAACCCCAAAACGATCGAAGAGGCCGACGTTTTCGCGCTTCATGCGGAGGGCGGGCAGACATGCGTGCAGGTCTTCTTTTTCCGCACCGGGCAGAACTGGGGCAACCATGCCTATTTCCCGCGTGCCGATAAGGGCATGGAGCCTGCCGAGGTGCTGCAAAGCTTCGTCTCGCAATTCTACGACGACAAGCCGATCCCGCGCCTGATCCTCGCCTCGCACGCCCTCGAAGATGGCGATCTTCTCGCGGAGGCCTTCTCCCAGCGCGCCACCCGGAAGGTTGAGATCGCCCAGCCCAAGCGCGGCGAACGCAAGGACCTTGTGGACCACGCCGCGACGAACGCCCGCGAAGCGCTGGCCCGCAAGCTTGCTGACACGGCGAGCCAAAGCCGCTTGCTGGAGGGGCTGGCGGACGCCCTGAAGCTTGATGGCCCCCCCCGCCGCATCGAGGTCTATGACAACTCGCACATTATGGGCACCAATGCTGTGGGCGCGATGATCGTTGCCGGCGCCGATGGGTTCGTGAAGAACCAGTACCGCAAATTCACCATCAAGGATCAGTCGCTGACGCCCGGTGATGATTTCGGCATGATGCGTGAGGTGCTGACACGGCGCTTCACCCGGCTCATGCGGGAAGCCGATGAGCCGCCCGCAGAGGACACGGGGACCCAAGGTGACGATTACGACGACACCACCTTCCCCCAATGGCCCGACCTGGTGCTGATCGACGGCGGCAAGGGCCAGATGACGGCGGCCAAGGCTGTGCTCGATGATCTGGGGATCACCGAACAGGTCATCATGGTCGGCGTCGCCAAAGGCCCGGACCGGGACGCGGGACGCGAAGTGCTGCACCCGCTCGAGGGCGAGCCCTTCATGCTCCAGCCGCGCGACCCGGTGCTCTACTTCATCCAAAGGCTGCGTGACGAGGCGCACCGGTTCGCCATCGGCACCCATCGGGCGAAGCGCGCGGCCCAAATGCGTTCAAACCCACTCGATGAGATCGATGGCATCGGCCCTACCCGCAAGCGGGCCCTGCTCAACGCGTTCGGCTCCGCCAAGGGCGTTAGCCGTGCCGCGCTGTCTGACCTAGAGAAGGTGCCCGGTATCTCCGAGGCCATGGCGCGGGCCGTGTTCGACCATTTTCGGGCGACCTAAACACGTGCGCAACGGGCAGCGCGCCGCGGCATGCGGATGCATTGACGATCGCCAGGCCCCATGGTGAAACCATCTGGCCCGGCGCGGAGCGATCGGGCTGGCCTTGGCTGCACCGAAGGAGCGTTCATGCCTGCCGCGCAGAGCATTGTGCTGTCCATCCCGAACCTGCTGACCTACGGCCGCATTGCGGCGGTGCCGGCCATTGTCGCCTGCCTGTACTCGTCTGCGCCGGTCTGGCTGTGGACGGCCGTCGTCATCTTCATTATTGCCGCCGTGACTGACTTTTTCGATGGCTATCTCGCCCGCGTGCTCGACCAACAGTCGAGCCTCGGCAAAATGCTCGACCCGATCGCAGACAAGCTGCTGGTAGGCGCGGTGTTGATGATGCTGGCCGCCAACGGAACCATTGCGGGCTGGTCGCTTGTGCCGGCGATCATCATTCTCAGCCGCGAGATTTTGGTCTCGGGCCTGCGCGAATATCTCGGCCAGATGAGCCTTTCTGTCCCCGTGTCGAAACTCGCCAAGTGGAAGACCACCGTGCAGCTCGTGGCGCTCGGTGTTTTGATCGCCGGGCCAGCCGGCGATGCCCTCATCCCGTTTGCAAGCGAAGCCGGTCTGACGCTCCTCTGGCTCGCCGCCGCCCTCACCGTGTGGACCGGCTATGACTATGTCCGCGCCGGCATCGCGCATCT
>JAHCMG010000093.1 GCA_019192585.1 Devosiaceae bacterium MH13 | reverse complement strand
GGGCAGACCTATGATGCCAGCGCTGTTGATCGGTCGATTGAGGCCCTCACGCTTGAGGTCTCAAGCTTGGGCTATGCCTTCGTGTCGGTCCGCCCGCGCGGCGACCGCAACCCTGCCGATGCGACCATCGATCTGACTTATTTCGTCGATGAGGGCGTGCGCACCTATGTCGAGCGCATCAACATCAGCGGGAACACCCGGACGCGCGATTATGTGATCCGCCGGGAGTTTGATTTCGCGGAAGGCGATCCGTTTAACCGCGTGCTGCTAGACCGCGCGGAACGTCGCCTCAATGCGTTAGGCTTCTTCGAGCGCGTGCGCATCACGACTGCCCAGGGTTCAGCGCCTGACCGCGTCATTCTGAACGTCCAGGTTGTTGAGAAGTCGACGGGTGATGTGTCGCTCGGCGGTGGCTACTCGACCGTCTCCGGGTTCACGGCCGAACTGTCGATCACAGAGCAGAACTTCCTCGGCCGCGGCCAGTTCGTCCGCGCCGCGGTTGGTGGTGGCTTTGAAAGCAACCGGACCTACGATTTCTCGTTCACCGAGCCCTATTTCCTTGGCCGTCGCCTGGCCGCCGGGTTCGATCTCTATCGGCGCGAATCCGGGGAGACCGGTGATGATGTTTACACCACCATTGCCAATGGCGGCGGCCTTCGTGTTGTGGCACCGCTGACGAACAATCTCAGCTTCGGCCTCGGTTACGGCTTCGACGTCACGGAGTACAACCTCGAGGCTACTCAAGATAACGTTAGTGCAGCTATTGAGCAGTTGGTCGGGGCGCAGATTGGTCGCGGCGGCGCCGGCTCTCCGCTGAGGAATCGGGAGTATTCGCAAGACCGAACCACATCGAGCGTCACCTGGTCTTTGACCTACGACACCGTCGATAGCCGCGTTGTGCCGCGTGATGGCTATTTTGCCCGCCTGCGTCAAACCGTTGCGGGTTTGGGCGGTGACGCGAAATATGTCGAAACCACGTTCGACTCTCGCGTCTTCTACACCGTGTCGACAGACCTGGACGTTGTCGCAAGCGCGCGCTTCCAGGCCGGCAATATCTGGTCTTGGGACGATGACAATCTGTTGCTAGTTGACGCCTTCTACCAGGGTGGCGGCCTTGTTCGGGGCTTTGACAGCATTGGCCCGCGCGATACGGCAACGCGTGATGCCCTCGGCGCCACCACCTATGCGGGGATCTCGGCCGAACTCAACATGCCGGTCCCGATCCTCCCAGAGTCCTTCGGCATGCGCACGGCTATCTTTGCGGATGCTGGTACCGCATTCGGGACGGTGGGGTCTGTCGATAACATCGTTGCCAACGTCACAGATGATAACGCCATTCGATCCTCTGTGGGCGCGAGCTTGATCTGGCAGTCCCCATTCGGACCGCTGCGTGCGGACTACGCCTACGTCTTGTCGAAGGGTGACCTCGACGAAGAACAGGCCTTCCGTTTCAGTGCCGGTGCCCGTTTCTAGCAGTGGGCTCACTGACCGAGGATGAGATAAGGGGCGGGAGCAAAACCCGCCCCTTTTTGTTTCGGGCCAGGCGACACCTCGTCCCGCATTTATGAGTTGCCCTATGACCAACAGCGATACCCACGCGCCGCAATTCTTCCCACCCCTAGAGCCCTTGAGCCCGCGAGAGATCGCAGGCGCTCTGGGCCGGGAGGTAAGCGGGGATACCGCGGCGGTGGAAAGCCCAATCGTCGGGGTTTCGCCGCTTGAGGCGGCTGAAGCGGGCCACCTGTCTTTCTTGGACAACCCACGATACGCGGAGCATCTCTCTGGGAGTTTAGCCAGCTGCGTGATTCTTGGCCCCAAGTTCGCCGACCATGCGCCCGACCATCTGGCCGTTATCGTATCCCCCGAGCCTTATCGAGACTTCGCACGGGCGGCAGCAATGTTGGTCCCAGCCAGCGTTAACTTGCGCGGATTGGCGTTGACGGACGGCGTCTCAGACGGAGCCCATATTCACTCAGATGCTGTGCTCGAAGATGGCGTG
>JAHCMG010000092.1 GCA_019192585.1 Devosiaceae bacterium MH13 | reverse complement strand
CGGGCGGCTTGCGAAACCTCCGGGCCGCCTGTGAGACGGCCGAGATCAGCGTCATCGTGTCGTCAAAGGCCTTTATCGAAAAAGCCGGTCTCGAAGACATTGTGGAAGGTCTGTCGAACCGATGCCGCTTTGTGTGGACCGAAGACCTGCGTGCGCAGATCGGCTTCATGGATAAGATCAAGGGCATGGCACGGCTGAAGCTCGGTGCCGGCCGCGCGCGGGGCATGCATGTTTCGCCCGATGCCATCGCAGTGATGCTGTTCACGTCGGGCACCGAGGGTGTGCCGAAGGGCGTGGCGCTGACGCATGCGAACCTGCTCGCCAATTGCTGGCAGTTTAGCCAAATCCTCGATCTGCACCCTGGCGAAACCTTCTTCACCGCGCTGCCGGTCTTCCACTCGTTTGGTCTGACGGCTGGCCTGATCGCTGGCGTGGTCCTGGGCGTTGGGGCCTATTTCTACCCATCGCCGCTGCACTACAAAGAGATCCCCGGGCACATCCGCCGCTCTGGCGCGAAGATCGTGGTGTCGACCGACACGTTCGTGAACGGCTGGATCAAGGCTGCCGAGAAGGACGATTTCAGCAATGTTCGCCTGATGGTGCTCGGCGCGGAGCGGGTGAAAGAGCAGACGCGGCAGATGTTCCGCGACCAGTTCGATATCGATCTGCTCGAAGGCTATGGCGCGACCGAAGCCTCGCCGGTCATTTCGGCGAACCATTATGAAGACAATGTTGATGGCACCGTCGGCTACATGATGCCGGCGATGGAGTTCCGGCTCGATCCGGTACCCGGCCTGGCGGAAGGTGGTCGCCTCAAGGTGCGCGGGCCCAACGTCATGGCCGGCTATATGATGCACACCGAGCCTGGGGTGGTGAAACCGCCCGAAGATGGCTGGCACGACACCGGCGATATTGTCGACCTCGACGAAGCGGGCCGCATCCGCATCAAAGGTCGGGCGAAACGCTTCGCCAAGCTTGGCGGCGAGATGGTCTCGCTGAGCGCCGTTGAAGCCTATGTCAGCGAAGTGTGGCCCGATGCTTCACATGCGGTCGTGGCGGTGCCGGACAAGCGCAAGGGTGAGCAGCTGGTGCTCGTGACCGAGAAGCCGGACGCCAACCTCAAAGAGGTTATCGCTTGGGCGAAGAAAGCGGGCGTTTCAGAGCTTATGCTTCCCAAGAAAGTGGTGAGCGTTGAGGCACTGCCGGTCCTTGGCACGGGCAAACTCAACTATGGCGCAATCGACGAACTGGCTGATCCCAACAAGGCCAAGGCGCAGGCCGCTTAGGCGAGACGGCTAGGCGTTCTGCTCCGCTTTCCAGCTGTAAAGCCAATCATAGCGGCTCAGCAGCTGATGAGGACGGCTGGCGCGGATGACGGCGTTGCGGCCAAGCGAAAGCGGCGGCGCCATATGGTAGATATGGCCATTGCGCAGTGCTTCGCGCCACACCCGCTGCACCCGCGGCTTCCGCGCCGTCTCGTAAGCCCGGAAGGCTTCCGCGCCCCGGCCCTTTGAGGCGAGTGCCTGCGCGAGCACCCAAGCATCTTCGATAGCCGTCGCAGCACCCTGGGCAGCGAAGGGCAACATGGCGTGCGCGGCATCTCCGATCAGCACTGTATCATCGTTCGACCACGCGCCTCGCGGGTCGGCAGCGGCGAGCGGCCAGGGCGTCCAATCGTCAATGCCGCCGATGAGGTCACGGATGGTTGGATGCCACCGCGAGAACGCTCGGCGTAGCGTTGCAGGATCGGGTTTCGGGGTTTCGGCTCCCGCGGCTCGGCGTTCAATGGCCACCAGGTTGCGCTGCGCGCCGGCGCTGATTGGGTAGTCTACCAAATGCGCGTTCCGGCCGAACCAGACCCGCGTTTCGGGTGGGCTATGCGGCTGGGCTGGCATGGTCGCACGCCAGGCAATGGTGCCCATGAACTGCGCTTGCGCTGTCGGTTGGAGCGTCTTGCGGAAGCGTGACCAGACCCCATCCGCTGCGATCAGAGGCGCTCCCTCCTCGCGGGCTGAGGCCTCAGGATCCATGTCGACGCCCAGGCTCAGCGTGATCTGCGGCTCGCTCTCGCAGGCCGCAACCAAAACCTTTTGCAGGTCAGCGCGGTGCAGCACCCAATAGGGGTAGCCATAGCGGCGCGCGGCGGTACTCCCCAGCTCAACATGGTTGAGCCGTGCGCCCGAGTGGCCATCGTGCAGAGCGATTCGAGCCGGCGCGACGGCGACGGGTTTCAGCGCGTCCTTGAGGCCGAGGGCGAATAGAACCGACAGCGCGTTCGGTGACAATTGTAGGCCCGCGCCCACCTCGTCAAACGACGTGGAACGTTCCAGGACATGAGCGGACTGTCCGATACGTGCGAGACAAAGCGCACAGGTCAGCCCGGCGATGCCGCCGCCGACAATGGTGATGGGGTCAGCCAAGGGCCCTGGCAAGCCTAAGCGGGCTGCTTGGCGTCCTCGCCGTTCCAGACTGAGTCTTTTGGCTCTGCGCCATGCTCACCCAGTGCCGGGTCGTAGACATAGAGTGTCGAGCAATAGGGGCACACTTTTTCGGTCTCATCGCCAAACGTCAGGAAGACGTGGGGATGATCGAAGGGCGGCTTGGCGCCAATGCACATGAACGACTTCGCGCCCACGGAAATCTTGGCAAGACCGTCATGGTTATGAACATGGAGGATTGCCTTGTCGGCCATCGGCACTATCCGTCGCTGTGTGCTTGATTTGCGCTGTGGTAGCGCGGCACATCTTGGCGGGCAAGCGCGCCCTTGGTCGCGTGGAACGCAGGAACGAATAGGGGCTGGCTTTGGTTGACGCGCGCACTTTCCAATCCGACGGGGTGACCATTGCCTACCGCGACAGCGGGGCGGGACGGCCGATCCTTTTAGTCCACGGTTTTGCCTCCAACAGTGTCATCAACTGGGTGGGGCCAAGCTGGTTTGAGACGCTGACAGAGGCTGGCTATCGGCCGATCGCCATCGACAATCGCGGGCATGGCGAAAGCGAGAAACTGTACGACCCGGCAGCGTACCCTTCGCGGGTTATGGCGCAGGATGTGCGGCGGCTGATGGACCACTTGGGCATCGAGCGCGCGCCGGTGATGGGCTACTCGATGGGCGCACGGATTACCGCCTTTTTGTGCCTGGATGCGCCACAGCGCGTGAGCGCCGCCATTTTCGGCGGGCTTGGCATCAATATGGTGCGTGGGATCGGCGGTTCTGAGATCATCGCGCAAGCGCTTCGCGCCGAAAGCCTGTCGGCGGTCACGCACCCCGTCGGGCGCGCCTTCAGGGCTTTTGCCGAGCAGACCAAATCGGACCGGGAAGCGCTGGCGACCTGCATTCTTGCCTCGCGGGATCCGATCACCGAAGCCGATGTGCGATCGATTGCGCAGCCAGCGCTGGTCGCGATCGGCGAGAAAGACGAGGTTTCGGGTGAGGGGGCGCCGCTGGTTAATTTGCTGCCCAATGGCGAGCTGCTGCCGATTGCTCGGCGGGACCATATGACGGCGGTTGGCGATAAACAGTACAAGCAGGGCGTGCTGGCGTTTCTCGACCGGTTGGGGCTCTAGGGGCTTCAGCGGCCCGTAAAGACCGGCTTGCGCTTTTTAAGGAACGCGGCGCGGCCCTCGCGGTAATCTTCGGATGCGAAACACGCATCGACATCCACATGCGCCTGCGCTTCCGTCCGCCGGCCAAGCGCCGCATCCACCGCGCTCTTTCCTGCGATCTGGCTCAAGCGGGCGCGGCGCGCGATCCCTTCAAGGCAAGTGGTGAGCTGCTCTTCAAAGGCAGCTGCATCAAACAGCATCTCGACCAGCCCCGCCTGGTGCGCGCGCGCCGCGTCTATTGGGTCGCCCGTGAACAGCATCCACTTGGCCATGCCTGGCCCCACCAACGTTGCCAGGTCGGCGGCTGCGTGGGGCGGGTAAGCGAGGCCAAGCTTGGCGGGAGGGGCCGCGAACCGGGCGTCAGACGCCGCAATCCGCACATCGCAGGCGGTGGCGATGGCGAGGCCTCCGCCGAAGCAAACCCCTTCAATGACCGCGATGGTCGGCACTTTCAGCGCTCGGATCGCGTCATAGGTTTGTGTGTTCACGGCCTCATAGGCTTTGGCGGCCTCAGGCGTGCCCCTTTCGGTCTCGAACTCGCTGATATCGGCCCCCGCGCAGAAGTGCCCATCCGCGCCGCGGATCACCACGATGTCTGTCTGCGATGAGGCTACCAGTTCATGCAACGCTGCTGTCAGTGCGCGCCACATGGGCAGGTCGAGCGCGTTGCGTTTGCCGTCATTTCGCAAGGTGAGGGTGACGCAGCCGTCTGCGCGATGCGTTTCGATCTGTCCCATCGGTCCAGAAACTATCCTTTGAGCAATGCGGTTGGCATGACGCCGGGCTGCGCTTAGATAGGACCTATGATGGATGATCAGCCAGTCGACGCCCACACGACCAACGACCTAGCGGTCGGTGGTCTGCACGCCATGGTGACTTCGCAGTCGCCGCTGTGGCGCACATTGCGTGACGAGGCTTTGCAGGCCTGTGACCGCGACAGTGCAGTTGCACCGCTGTTTGAGAACGCCGTTCTGCGCTGGCAATCAACGGAAGAAGCGTTGATTGCAGGGCTGTCGAATCGGCTCGGTGATAGCGTTTGGACGGCGGACGCTATTGCCGCTGAGTTCACCGCGCTGCTTGAGTCCGCGCCTGGCATCTTGGTGCATTTGGAGCGCGATCTGCGGGCCGTTCTCGTCCGCGACCCAGCCTGCAACCGGCTGATCGAGCCCTTGTTGTTCTTCAAAGGGTTCCAAGCGCTGCAGGCCCATCGCTTCTCGCACGCCTTTTGGATGGGCGGGCGCCGCGACCTTGCCTTGTTCATTCAAAGCCGCATGAGCGAGCGCTTCCAGGTGGATATCCATCCTGGCACGCGCATAGGCGGTGGTCTGTTCCTCGACCATGCGACAGGCATCGTGATCGGCGAGACGGCTGTGATCGATGATGATGTATCGGTCATGCAGAACGTCACGCTCGGCGGTACCGGTAAGGCTGCCGGCGACCGTCACCCGAAAGTGCGGCGCGGTGTGCTTGTTGGCGCCGGTGCGAAAGTGCTCGGCAACATTGCGCTGGGCTGCTGCGCCCGCGTGGCCGCGAGCTCGGTCGTGCTTGAAGATGTGCCTGAAGGGGCAACGGTTGCTGGCATTCCAGCGCGGATCGTGTCTGTGACGCCGCCGCAAGCTTCGAGCCAATCGCCGGCCGTGTGCATGGACCATGCGCTCGCGAACCAAAGGCTTGTCGATCACGGCTTGGGTATCTGACCCGCCAAGCACTTGCCGTGGACAAGTGCCAGCGCCGATTGACGTGTGGCTGCCAACACTGCGAAGACCGCATCAGCGAACCACGCTGACATTCCAACCGCTAAGGGACCCGGCGCTATGCAAGGCGAAGAAATTTCAAAGATCGAGGCCTATCTGCGCCGGCTGTTTGGCAATGGCGAGATCTCAGTGCGCGCCCGTCCGCGAAAGGACGATTCGGCGGAAGTCTATCTCGGTGAAGAGTTCATTGGCCTCATTCACAAGGACGATGAGGACGAGGACCTCGCCTACAATTTCACGATGTCGATCTTGGATTTCGATCTGGGCTAGGTCAGCGGGCCGCGCGGCCTCTAAAGCCTGAAATCAGTTAGACGCCGGGGCGTCTTGGCTCGCCTGCGCAAGGTGCAGCAAGAAGCCCAGTATCGCATCGTCTAGCGCTTGCCAGTCGCTGAGAAGCTCCGGTGAGAACCGGTAGGTGACCGTGAGGCCGTTCGTCAGCACTACATCGCGATAGCATGTTGCCCAGATCGTCTCGCCGCCCGCAGAGCAGCGCGCGGCGAAACCGGTGCCTTGGGTGATGTCGAACACCACACTGTCATGGCCATAACCCGCTTGGGGGTCGAGGCGGCGGCGGACCAGGCCATCGTCGACAGTTTCGATGGGACCGACAAACACCTCGCGGTAGACCGAGCCAAGAAGGTCCGTGCTGTCGAGCGGCTGAACCGCATCGGACAGACCAACGAAGATGATGCTTTCGCGCGGCGTGGCCCGCAAGGCTTCCGCATCGCCAAGCGGTGTGAGCGTCGGCCAGGCGAAGGCAAGGTCAACGGCGGGCAAAACGCCGGGGCGCCGCTGTTCGGCAAAGCGCATATAGCCCGCTGGCACGCGAAAATTGATACCGCCAACCACGATCTCATAGGGGCCGGTTCGGCTTGTGTTCATCGCGCTCTCTGGAACCAGAAGTCCGGCCTCGCGAAGTGCGATGTGACCCCAAAACAGAGCGGTGAGCAGCACCAAAGCGCAGGTCATGCTGGTGAAGGGCAGAACGGCAAACGCCCGCGGCTGATCTTGGATGACGTGGTCTAGCGTGCTCATGACCCAAAGCCATGGCATAGGGGGATTAACGATCCCTTTACCAAACGGCACGGTTCTTGCGGCGTCTGTGCTGAGCGCCACGTTCCTGGCGCGAAATGGCACAGGATTGTTTGGCGTCGATGGCCGAGACACTGTTGTTTACCTACGCTGCGGCGTGTGGGTTTGTGTGCGCTGCCCTTCTTGCGACGGGCTATCAGTGGGTGACGAGCCGTCCAGCGCGGTTTGAGATGCTTGTGGCCCCCGGGGAGTCGCCCCTTGTTCAGCAGGTGATGCAGGCGCTCCTGGTGGTTTGGGCGGCGCCCTACATCATTATGCGCAACGCTGTGCGTGGCAGGCTGATTGAAGGTCGACCAATAGGTTGGTTGTTCGCCAGTCTGGGGATCGCCACTTTGTGGAGCGGCTGTGTCGGTGTGCTGCTGTTGAGCCTCGCAATCCAGATGGTCCAGTCAGGGCTGTAAGATGCCCCCGTGGCGCGGCGTCCTTAATCGGGACGAGGTGTGCGCCATGTTGGGTCAGGTGATGGATATCGGGCTGCGGCGCGCGCCCACGGCCTTTGATCGGTTTCCGGCAAAGGACGCTCCAACGTGGCGCTTTACGCACTTGATGGTGTTGAACCTGACATCCCCGACCCCTCCTCGGTCTGGATCGCGCCGTCGGCGCGCGTGATCGGAAAAGTCCGGCTCCATCCGGGCGCCAGTGTCTGGTTCGGCGCCGTTCTGCGCGGTGACAATGAGTGGATTGAGATCGGGCCGGACACCAATGTCCAAGACATGGTGATGATGCATACCGATATGGGCTTTCCGCTCACGGTCGGGCGCGGCTGCACCATTGGCCACAAAGCAATTCTGCACGGCTGTACGCTGAGCGATTACGCACTGATTGGGATGGGCGCGACGGTGCTCAATGGCGCGCAAATTGGCCATCACTCGATTGTGGGCGCCAACGCACTCGTGCCCGAACGAAAGAGCATCGCTGATCAATCGCTCGCCGTTGGCGTGCCTGCGCGCGAGGTCAAGCAGTTGGGCGAGGGCGCGAGTGCCATGCTCGAACGCTCCGCGGCACACTATGTTGAAAACGCCCGACGGTTCGACGCGGGTCTTGTTCGGCTAGACGCTGAGAGCGTCTAGCACCCCCCAAAAAAAGGTTGGGCCGGTGCTTGCGCACCGGCCCTGACTGGCCCGATCTTTGGGGACGGGGAAGGTTGGGGATGTGACCGAACCAGTCAATTCGTGGTGGCCGTGAACTCCTGGCCGCCTCGGGTTCAAACCCTGGCGTCGTGGATGGAGGCCCAAACGGTCTCGTCGAACTCCGACTGCCGCTTGATGTAGGTGTAAGGCGTCTGGTCCCAGCGCAGGACGTTGGCCGCCTGATTGTCGAGGATGAAGTCGCCGCGATCGGTGCGCACGGTCAGAACCGCGTGCCCTTGGCCCGACCGCTCACGCACAACCGTGATCAGCAGAGCAGACGCCGGCCATCCGCGCGCGATCAGCATGTCGCGCTTCATCAGCACATAATCTTCGCAGTCGCCCAGGCCGTTCGGCATCGTCCAGACCTCGATCTGGCCGTACAGATCATGGTCTGTGATCGGCAGAACGGTCTGATTGACGTGATGATTGACCGCGAGCAGCTCGTGCCACGAGTTTTGTGTCAACGTCACCACGGTTGGGGAGCTCGTGCGCTGAATGCAGAACTCCGGGCTGCGCTGGCACAGCTCGACATAGCCAATCGGTGCGCTAGTTGCGCCGAGCATCTGCATGAACGGCGCTTCGGCCTGTGCTGTCGTCGCACCAGCCGTTGACGCGCCCGCCATCATCAGAGCGAGTAATGCTCCCTTTAGCGTTGATTTCATTGGACCCCTCCATGTCACCGGGGAGGTCCTATCAACGGGCTCTTGCTCAGCGTTTCAGCGAAAAAAACCGTTTTAAATCAACATTGAATCGAATTTGATTCAAATTTTAACGACCGTCTCTGAGGGCGTTGATTTGGCGCGTTTTTTGGTTCGTCGAAGGCGAACTCAAGGCCACTGAAAAAAGTTGGAAAAAACACAGCGGCCGTCAGGCGAAGCGTAGCATTGCGCACTTAGCGGCCATGCGCGAACCGTCTTCAGCACGCGAAAAGGCGTGCGTAGCGTGCAGATTGTAAGGCCGGAAGATCGGCTACGCGGCGATTAGGTATCGGCGCCGAGGGTCTCTTCGGTCTGCACAACGATGAACTCAAGGGCGATGCCCTCATCGATGTGCCGCACCACGCGCGCGCGCATGTTGCCTAGGTGAACGACCGTGCCGAGCGATGGGCGCACTTTGGTGCGGACCGCTGCGCCCGACAAAGAGATGTCGAGCACAGAGCAAGGATATTCGCGGCCGTCGGACATCACCAGCTTGTTGAACGGGTTCTCGACGACCTGGCGTTCGTGGCGGCGATCTTCGGGCAGATTGAGAAGATCTTTATTGGCCAGGTAGGTCAGCTGCGCGGCGAGTTTGTCGCGGCGGCGGCTCGAGGTCTGGATCGTCATGGCGAAACCGCCATCGATCAGGCGCGAGACTTTGCCCTCGATCCGGCCGATATGGTCGATATAGGCGATAATCCGATCACCAATATTGGCGGCCACCGGTGAGATCAGCGCAGCGCCGCCCGGCGACATATCCGTCACCTGGCAGGGATATTCCTGCAAATTGGGCATCATGAAACGCCCAAGCAGATCGACTTCGACGCGCTGGTGGCGGCGGCGATCGGCGGCAATAGACGTGGCGACTGCGAGGCGTTGGGCGTTCATCGGCGCGGCCGGGCTGAGATCAGTTGACCTCACCATGCCTTCACGTAAGTAAATGCGGCCTAAACAGAGGCGCCGGTTTCGGGGTGTAAGCCGAACTTTTTTAGCTCAGGCCACCTTTGATGACCCGAAAGGCCGACCGGCGCTGTTCTGCGTTGGGGCCGAATTGCCCGGCGGCGCGAATACGGGCGCCGAAATCGCGTGGCGGCATCAGGCCCTCATCGTCACGGCCAGCCATGAAGTCATCCTGCGCGCTGACGACGTCGTCGCCAACGACGGACCGCATGAACGCGGGCTGCTCATCGGGCCAGATCAACCGCATCGATGTCACGCGGTGGCGCATCACTGGGTGCACCCCAACCCAATAGGGCATATCTGCCGGCGTGCTGACGCCCAGGACGCGCGGGTAGTCGTCCCCGCCATAACGCAGCGGCAGGAGTAGCATCTCATAGGCGAGCGTTTGGCCGCGTGAGTTTATGGCGTCATACGCGATGACGGATGCGGCAGCTTCCTCACGAATGGCAAGAAGCGTCGTGTCGAGGGCCTCAAGGTCGTGATCGGGCCAGAATTGGCGGAAGCTGCGGCCTTTAAGCTCGCGGCAATAGGCGGTGCACAGCGCGGAACCGGCGAGGCGAAACGAGAACTGCTCAGCGGCTTCATGCTCGAGAATGAAGATGTCGCTGAGCAGAGATTTGATGGCGGCAGGCTCGATATCGCGGCGCTCCGGCGCGGGCCGGTTTCCGCGCAGCTTTTGCCAGTAGGAGTAGAGCCGTTTTGCACTGACCGATTTCATAAAGGGATGCCTGCCTGCCGCACGAATGTTTCATTTTATGACAGGGTCGCAGCGCCCTGTTTGGATGCTTACAAGCATGGTTTGCCAGCATTTGCAGGCGTTCGGCGGGATTAAGGTTAACCGAGCGTAACGGTTGCTTTGCTAAGCCGGTTCATGGCTATTAACGCCTCACAGACACACACCTGTGCATCGCAAACGCGGCCGACACAAACGGCACTTTTGGACCTTACAGACGGTCCGGAACGCCAGTTGACCAGCCATCAGGGGATGGGGAGTTTTGGGATGTGTAAGCCGCCGACATGCTCGGCGGCTTTTTTTTGCCCAAACGTGACCGGGCGGACGCTCTGCCGCGTGCTTGCGGGGGTGACGTTGTGGGAGCCGATGCTTACGTGTAGCTGCAGCTGTGCAGCTTTCGCGCGGCTTTCCTTCTGATCAGCGGCTCTGACATGTCATCTCCCGATCCCACCCCCAACGAGAATGCGCCCCGTGGCCCGGCTGTGCCGCCGCGCGAGCCGGCCTTCAACATTCCGGGCCTGTTGGTGGCATTGGTTGCGGTTTTTGCCGCCGTTCAGTTGATCATTGACCACGGGCCACGCGGTTTGGCGTCGGATCTGTTCATCAATCTTGCTTTCTTTCCCGCACGCCTTGGCGCGTCCGAGGCCGTGCAGGCGCAGTTTTTCGTGGGCCCCAGCTGGTTCTCCGCCTTCACCTTCGTCACCTATGGTTTGCTGCATGGCGGATGGCTGCACCTAGCCGTTAATGCGCTTTGGCTTGTGACCTTTGGTGCGCCGGTGGTGCGACGCTTGGGGACCTCGCGCTTCTTGATCTTGCTGATTGTGGGAACGGTGGCCGGCGCGCTTACCCACCTTCTCATTCATTGGGGCAGCGTGACGCCGCTGGTTGGGGCCTCAGCGGGGATTTCCGCCATAATGGGCGGGGCAGTGCGCTTTGTGTTCGATCCGCGCGACCGCGGCCTGTTCACGGCGGTTCAACACCCTGAGATCGTGCGTAATCGGCCCCTGCAGCCGCTGCGCGACCTGTGGGCCAATCCGACGGTTCTGATGTTCACTGGCATGCTGATCCTCACCAACGTGCTGTTCGGTGCGATCTCGGTGCCCGGTGTGTCGGAGGGGTCGTCCATCGCTTGGCAGGCTCATATTGGCGGGTTTGCGGCCGGGTTCTTTGCGTTCCCGCTGATCGATCACGTGCCGCGACGCGGGCGACCGGGGTCCGAAAGCTAGCCGTCTTGCCATGTGACGCCTGATTGACGCATCATCCGTCCTTACGCTGCGCACATCGCGCCGCGTCCCAGACAAAGAGCCGGGAACGCACCTGGCCGCTGAGGAAGCCGAGGAAGGACAGTGCCATGCAAGTGAGCGCAATTCTCGCAGAAAAAGGCCACGAGGTGGCCACCGCGTCCCCGGAAACCTTGATGATTGAGGTGATGGAGACGCTCGCCGAGCGCAATATCGGCGCGATCGTCGTGACCGATGCTGGGCGCCGTGTCGCCGGCATCATCTCTGAGCGCGACATCGTACGGTCTCTCGCCCGCAACGGGGCAAGCGCGCTCGATCAGCCGGTGTCGAGCTTCATGACCAAGACCGTGGTGAGCTGCTCGGCGTCGGAATCGACGCACGACCTGATGGCGAAGATGACGGAAGGCCGCTTCCGTCACTTGCCGGTCGTTGCCGATGGCAAGCTCGATGGGATCATCTCCATCGGGGATGTGGTCGCCGCGCGGATTTCCGAAGTGCAGCGCGAAGCGGACGCTTTGCGAGACTATATCGCGTCGAACTAAGCGCGTTTAGCCTTCCGGCGTAGCGGGCCGGAGGCTCAGACGCTTGGTCATATGCGCAATGTTGTCGAGGGCGCGGGTGGCAGCCACGCGCCCCGCTTCAATGCCTTGCTCCGCCTTGTGGAAGTCAAACAGGCCGATCCCGCCAACATAGGGTTCTATGAGCACATCGGGCGGGTCACCGGCCATGCGCGAACGGGTCATCCGATCTTGGATGATCGAAAAGGACTGCATCATGACCGCGGGGATGCCCCTGGGCTTCTCCGTGCTGCCGCCAAACTGATGCTTGAGCGCTGCGCGCACCGGCTGCGCTTTGCCGGTCAGGCTCAACAGTTCGGTGACCCTCGAGCCCGGGCCATCATCGAGAGCGCCATCATCATCGTCGAAATCGGGCAGGTCGGGCTGCACGGTGCCGTGCGGCATGTTCTCCGGGCTTAAGCTCACCGCGATAATGAGCCGCGCGCCGTAGGCCCGGCAGACCGAGATAGGCACTGGGTTCACCAAGGCGCCATCGACCAACGCTCTGCCATTATGCATCACGGGCCGAAACACGCCAGGCATGGCGAACGACGCTTTCATGCTGCTCATGAGATCGCCGCGGCGCAGCCATATCTCGTGGCCGGTTGAAAGCTCCGTTGCGATGACGACAAGCCGGGTTGGCAGGCCCTCAATGGTCATGCCGTCGAAATAACCCTTAAGCTTTTTGTCGATCCGCTTGCCGACGATCAGGCCGCTCGATAGGAGCGACAGATCAGCCAGCGCGAAGACCCGGCGCGGCGTCAGCGATCGTGCGAACGCTTCGAGCGGGCCAAGCTGGCCCGATGCGAAAGCGCCGCCAGCAAGCGCGCCGATGGACGTGCCGGCGATCACGTCCGGAACGATCCCGGCCTCTGCCAGAACTTGCAGAACGCCAATATGAGCCCAACCGCGGGCGGCGCCGCCACCCAGGGCCAAGCCGATCGACGGCGCACCGTTTGGGTGCAAGCCATCGAGTTCACTCATCGGCGTTTCAGGCATCACCTTCGTTGCCGGTGCCATAGAGCGTGGCAACGCTCACCTTTGGGGTGTCGACCGTTTCAAGTATGGCGCCATCTGGGCCCGACGACACGGTGCGGTAGAAGCAGCTTTCAAACCCATTGTGGCAGGCTGTGCCATGACCCTCAGGCTCGACTTCGAGCAGCACCGCGTCCTGGTCGCAGTCAACGCGCACGGCGATGATCTTCTGGCGCTCGCCGCTTGTCTCGCCCTTGCACCACAAGGATTGGCGGGAGCGGGACCAATAGTGCGCAAAGCCGGTTGCGAGCGTCTGGTCGACCGCCTCTTGGTTCATATGCGCAACCATCAGGACCCGCCCGGTGCTGTGAGACGTGGTCACCGCGGTGACGAGGCCGTTGGGGTCGAAACGCAAGTTCAGGGACGTTCCGAACTCTTGTTCGTGTTTGGAAGGTGAGCTGCACATGGTGGTTCCGCAAACAAGCTTGGGAGCAAGGTAGCCGCATGGCTCACCTTGGCTGCGGTCTAATGCAGTTTGGCCGGCGGCACCACAGGCCACCGGCGCACTGGGTCATTTCTTAGGGGCAGTTGGTTACTAGTCGCGGACGAGCGTTAGGAACCGCACCTGCTCATCGGCCTTCTCGAACACGCCCGAAAAGCGCGTCGTGACAGTCGTTGAGCCGGCTTTGCGGATGCCGCGCATCGACATGCACATATGCTCGCCTTCGACCATGACGGCGACGCCGCGCGGATTGAGATATTCCTCAATCGCCATCGAGATTTGCGCCGTCATCGCTTCTTGCGTTTGCAGGCGCCGTGCGAAAGCGTCGACCAGGCGGGCGAGCTTCGAGAGCCCAACAACGCCAGCGCGCGGGTAGTAAGCGATGTGCGCTTTACCAACGAACGGCACCATATGGTGCTCGCAGTGCGAGTGGAACGTGATGTCCTTGAGGACCACGATATCCTGGTAGCCTTCGACCTCTTCGAAGACCCGATCCAAAATTTCAGCAATATCGGCATCATAGCCTGAGAAGAGCTCTTTATAGGCCTTCGCCACGCGCTTGGGCGTGTCCAGCAACCCTTCGCGGTTCGGATTGTCGCCGGTCCACGCCAGCAGCGTGCGTACCGCGTCTTCCACCTCCTGTTGTGAAGGGCGGGCAGGCGTTTGGCGCGCCTCGGAGGTCTTCAAGCTATCAAGGATGGCGTCCATAAGGGTCTCCGCAGGGGGCTTGCTGTTGTCTTTCATTTGCTTTTGCGGTGCTACATGGCCTCGTTGAGAAACCAGATGAGCCCCTATCCTACGCGTGGCGCCCCGTGATGGACCTGCCGGCAACCGAGGCGCCATGGCTGGCGTTCAAGCGGTTGCGCGAGCCCGTTTATCATGAACCATGCGCGGGCAATTGCATATGGGGCGATAGAGCTTAGATTAAAGCCCATGCTTGACGATCTCTACAGCACACGGCTTCTCACGCTCTCCGCCTCGATCCCGCATTTGGGGCGGCTTGAGGAGGCTGAAGGCTCCGCCACACGCCATGCCCGCCTGTGCGGTTCCAAGGTGACAGCGGACGTTGCGCTGGATGAGGGCGGCCATGTGGCCAGGTTTGCTCAAGACGTGAAAGCCTGCGCCCTGGGCCAGGCCTCTGCCGGTGTGCTGGGCGGTGGTATCATCGGCGCCTCGCTGTCCGATTTGACGGCGGCCCGGGATGGCTTGGCGGCGGCTTTGGCCGGTGAGACCGTGAGCTTCGAGGGTCGCTTCTCCGACTTGGACATTTTCGAAAGCGTCCGCGACTACAAGGCGCGGCACGCATCCGTGATGCTCGCGTTCCAGGTCGCTGTTGACGCGGTAGAGGAAGCTTTGGCCGCCCGCGCCGAACCGGCAGCGTGACGCGATGAGTACCTTTCTGCGAGCGCTGATTCGGCTCTACCAGCTGACCTTATCGTCCGTTTTCGGCCGAACGTGCCGCCACATTCCCTCCTGCTCGTCCTATGCTGATGAGGCGATCGCCCGGCACGGCGCCTGGGCTGGCTTCTGGATGGCGCTGGCGCGCTACTGGCGATGCCGACCCCTTGGCTCCTCGGGTCTCGACCCGGTTCCCGAGCGCTTGAATGCCAATGCGCGCTGGTATACGCCGTGGCGCTATGGACAGTGGACTGGCGCGCACATACCGCCGGAACACAGGCTCCACGGCCCCTAACCTAAGGGGCACGATCACACAATTCGTCTGCGCTTACCTGCACTCGTAGGCAGGAGTTGAGCCCAAGGAGACCCCTATGCCTTCCATGACCATGCCCGATGGCTCCGTCCGCGATATTGAGGACGGGCTGACCGGCGCTGCGTTTGCCGCGTCCATCTCCAAGTCACTCGCCAAGAAGTCCGTCGCTATGGCGCTCGATGGCACCGTGACGGACCTGTCCGACCCCATTACGGCCGATGCGTCGATCGAGTTTGTCGGCCGCGATGACCCCCGCGCCCTCGAACTGATCCGGCACGATACCGCCCACGTGATGGCCGAAGCGGTCCAGGAGATTTGGCCCGAAACGCAAGTCACCATCGGTCCGGTCATCGAGAACGGCTTTTTCTACGACTTCTATCGCGATGAGCCTTTCACCACCGACGATCTGCCGGTGATCGAAAAGAAAATGCGGGAGATCATCGCCCGCAACAGGCCGTTCACCAAAGAGGTCTGGAGCCGCGAGAAGACGGCCGAGGTGTTCAAGCAGAAGGGTGAGCACTTTAAAGTCGAGCTGCTCGACGCGATCCCCGACGGCGAAGACGTCAAAATCTACTATCAGGGCGATTGGTTCGACCTTTGCCGTGGCCCGCATATGGCCTCGACGGGCCAGATCGGTCCGGCCTTTAAGCTGATGAAGGTGGCCGGGGCGTATTGGCGCGGCGATGCGAACAATCAGATGCTCACCCGGATCTACGGCACCGCCTGGGCCAGTGAAGCGGACCTGAAGGCGTATCTCCACATGTTGGAGGAGGCCGAGAAGCGCGACCACCGCAAGCTTGGCCGCGAGATGGACCTGTTCCATTTTCAAGAAGAAGGGCCGGGGACCGTCTTCTGGCACCCCAAGGGCTGGAGGCTTTTCCAGAATCTCACCGGCTATATGCGCCGACGTATCGGTATCGACTACCAGGAGATCAACACGCCCATGATCCTCGATAAGGGGCTTTGGGAGACCTCAGGCCACTGGGGCTGGTACAAAGAGAACATGTTTGGCGTCCAAACGGCCGATGCAATGGTCGAGCCCGATGATGAGGCCGCTGATCGACGGGTCTATGCGCTTAAACCCATGAACTGCCCTGGACATGTTGAGATCTTCAAGCACGGGCTGAAAAGCTACCGGGACCTTCCGATGCGGTTTGCCGAGTTCGGTGTCGTGCATCGCTACGAGCCGTCAGGTGCCTTGCATGGGCTGTTGCGCGTGCGCGCTTTCACGCAGGATGATGCCCATGTCTTTTGTACGGAAGACCAACTCGAGAGCGAGATCCTCAAGATCAACGATCTGATGATGTCGGTCTACGAAGACTTTGGTTTCGACGCGGTGGAGGTGAAGCTCGCGACACGGCCCGAAAAGCGGGTTGGGACAGACGAGGCCTGGGACCACGCTGAAGACATTCTCAAACGCGCTCTTCAGCGGATGGCCAATGAGGATCCCCGCATTTCTATCGGAATTAATGAAGGCGAGGGAACATTTTACGGGCCGAAGTTCGAGTATACGTTGAAAGATGCTATCGGTCGCGACTGGCAGCTAGGGACCACCCAGGTTGATTTTAATCTGCCGGAACGGTTCGGCGCCTTTTACGTCGATAGCGACGGTGAAAAGAAGCAGCCAGTCATGATCCACCGTGCGGTTTGCGGCTCGCTCGAGCGTTTCCTTGGGATTTTGATTGAAAGCTACGCGGGTCACTTTCCACTATGGATGGCGCCGGTGCAGATCGTCGTTGCGACCATCACGTCGGACGCTGATCACTACGCTCAAGAGGTCTACGAGGCGGCGCGTAGTGCGGGCTTCGATGTCTCGCTCGATACGCGCAACGAGAAGATCAATTACAAGGTTCGTGAGCACTCGCTGCAAAAGGTGCCGGTGATCTTGGTGGTCGGGATGCGCGAAGCTGAGGAGCGGGCGGTGAACGTGCGCCGGCCCGGCGTCAAGCATCAGACGGCGATGAGCCTTGACGAGGCGCTAACGAGCCTTCGCGAGGAAGCCACCCCACCCGATCTACGCAACTGATGCTCCGCGCTATTGGGCGACCAATTCAACTTCTCGGTTGACGCCTGCGACAACCGAGAAGTTTCGGGTGAACACCTGGCCCTCGTTGCGGGCGATGATGGTGTAGTCGCCCGCTGCCAGAACCATGGTGGGGAAGGCGCCTACGAATTCCCGCAACACATCGCCGCCCTCGTTGAGGACGCTCCAAGCGGTGTTGGGCAAGGCCTCACCGTTCGGTTCGTTGACGAGCTTGAGTGTGATCTCCGCCGCCTGGTGGAACATCACCGCTTCGGTCAACTGGCCGGGGTCCACATCGATCTGCGCGCGGACGCTGGCGTTGAGCGAACCATAGTTGCTGATCACGGTGTATCGGCCCGCCGGGACAACGAGGATGGTGCGCTCGTCGACGTCGGTGACGATGGGATCATCGCCCGCGTCTGGATCTGCGTTCTCGGCATAGACCGCAAACGTAACGGCTTCGTCGGGCAGATAGTCCTCAGCCGCGATGGCCCCGCGCAACGTCATGCCGCCAGCGCCAAGCGTGAACTGCTCAAACAGGCCCTGCGGGCCGACCGTGACCGGCCGCGCGAGGCTGGCCATGCCATAGGCGACATGGACCAGGTAGCTGCCCGGCGGCAAGGTGGTCTCCAGTGCGCCACCGAGCGAGGTCAGCAGCAAGTCATCGTCGGCGATCTCGCCATCATCAAGCGTATAGACCTGCCAGGACAGGTCGCGTTCCAGCGGCGGGGTTTCGGCCGTCAGGCTGGCGAGGAGCTGCACCGGGACCGGCAGTGAGTCTGTGTCCGGCGGGGTGATGTCGAAGTTATCGAAGGCACGTTCCGTCGGCACAAAGCCGGTCTCGGCGGGCGTCTCGACACTCGGCGTTTCATCTTCCGCCGGCGCGGCGAAGCCTGTCTGTGTGGTCTGTGGTCGCGCGACAGGGTTGGGCGGCGCGCTTTCGAGCGCTTGGCCGGCGGCTATGCTTCCGCTCGTCAGGAAACCAACTGCGCCGGCGGCCAAGATCAAAGCGCACAGTGCGGCTTTGGCCAGCGACGGTTTGATCGGTTGCGTGGGGGTAGAAACGCGCATAGCTACCTTACGACGCCAAACCGATGGCGATTTCAAGTCGGCAGCGCCGCGTGTACCGAAAGCCCGGTGCAAAGCGCACGAATGGCCGCCTCAAGCGGCACTTAAGGCGTGCTTCGCGACGATCAAAGAGCAAGGAAACCAGGACGCATGGCCGAATCATCACCTGTGATGGACCTTCTTCTGACGCGGCGGACGGTGCCGTCAGCCTTTCTTGGCGACCCTGGTCCGGATGAGGCCACGCTGGAGTCGCTCATGACCGCGGCGATGCGCGTCCCTGACCATGGCAAGCTGACACCCTGGCGGTTCATCGTCCTTAGCCGCGAAGACCGGCAAGCGCTCGTGCCGACGCTCCGTGAGGCCAGGTTGGCTGATGATCCGGATGCTCCTATCGAGAAGCTCGAGAAGGAAGAGGCTGCGTTTGTGGCCGCGCCGCTCTGCGTCGTCATCGTGTCGACGGCCGCTGAACACGCGAAAATCCCCGTGTTTGAACAGGTGCTTTCGGCGGGCGCCAGCGCCCAGCAGCTGATGATTGCAGCCCACGCGGCGGGCTTTTCCGCCCAGTGGCTGACCGGCTGGACCAGCACACATCCGAGCGCGACACAGCTCTACGGCGTGACTGAAGGTGAGCGCGTGGTGGGGCTCGTCCATATCGGCACCGCTACCGTGCCGCCGACCGAGCGTCCGCGGCCATCCCTCGCGGAGAAAGTGACGTACGGTCTGCCCGCCGACTAGGGGTGCTTGCGGGCCACCTGAGACGGCGAAATTTAAACATTCATTTACCATGATGATCGCACAGTCGGAGCCACTTAATGGGTGGGTCCGCGTGTCGTCATTTCTTTCTCTTTTCTCGGTTGAAGCGCCAGCGCAAACAAGCGCTGTGAGACCTGCCGCGTCGGTGTCGGCTAGCTCACCGAACGACCGCATTGAGAGCGCGTTTGCATCCGCGTCCGAGGCGACCGGCCTGCCTTTCGATTATTTCATGACGACGGCGATGCGCGAGAGCAGCCTCGACACGCAGGCAGCCGCGCCGACATCGAGCGCTCGGGGCCTGTTCCAGTTCATTGAGCAGACCTGGCTTGGCATGGTCCATTCCTATGGCGACGCTTTGGGTCTCGACGAAGAGGCGGCGCAGATCGAGCGCCGCGCCGATGGGCGTTACAGCGTCTCGGATCCCGACGCGCGCGAAGACGTTCTGGATTTGCGCTACGACCCCGACCTGTCGGCGATGATGAGCGGCCTTTATTTGCAGGAGAACGCTACCGCGCTTGAGCGTGCGCTTGGACGTGAAGTGACCGTTGGCGAGGGCTACGTGGCTCATGTGTTTGGCCCCGGAAACGGCGCGCGGTTGATCGGGCTTGCGGAGGGGCAGCCGAACACCGTCGCAGCCGAGATCTTCCCGACCCAAGCGGATGCGAATCGCGGGCTGTTCTACACGCGTGGTGGCGACCCGGTGTCGGTGCGTGATCTCTATGACCGGCTGGTCTCCGGCTATCCCGACGAGGCCGTGGAAACGGGGGGCGTGCCCGTCTTGGCCGCTGCCAGTGCCGGCAACATGCCAAGTGCTTCGTCACGATCTGCCAGTGCCGCGGACAGCAACCTGCCACTCGATCTGACGCCTGCCGGGTTCGATGCGCTGCGCACGAGTGATGCAGTCGTCCCGCCTGACGCTTTGGCGACCAGGGGGCTGTTCACCGCACCCGATGGCGCCAACGTTCCGTTCTTCGCGGGGCTGTACAATCCAGGTGGCCTAGCGCCGACCGAGATCTCCGACGATCTCCTCGCCACATCCAGCGTACCGCCTCAGGCTGTCCCCAACCCAATGGCGCGCCCGGAGATGGGTGCCATAGCCGCGCTTGGTGGTGAAGGCTCGGACGTGGGCATGCCGCTTGATCTCACAGCGTTTAGCCGCACCGGCAATCTCGGGTCGCTCTACCAGAACCACGCGGCGCAGCCGGTCTCGCAAGACTTGGTGCCGCCGGTATGAGCCTCGATGGGTCGGTGAGTTGGCCGCGCGGGGCGCCGCTTGAACGGCGCCTCGATCAGGCGGATGCCCTAGCGCGCTGTCTACTGAGGACCGAGCGCGGCGACCCCACTTATGGTGCGCTGGTGCGCACGCTACTGCTCGCGGCCGATGATCCATCACCTGCCGTCCGGTTCCGGGTGGCAGACATTTTCGCGGACCGCCGGGACGCGCCCAAGCCTGTGGTCCTTCAGTTGCTCGAAGACGTCCCCAGCGTCGCGGCCACGCTCTTTGCGCGCTCGCCGCTTTTGCGCACCCAGCATCAGCTCGATGGGTTGGGACGTGACGATGCGCTGATCGCTCATGCCATCGCCGAGCGCCTCGATCTTGCGGACAGCGTTGTCGACGCGATCGTTGATCAGTGCCCGTCCCCCGTTGTCCAAACCCTGCTTACCAATGCCAGTGCCCCCATGGAGGCCGAGCATATCGAGCGGGTGCTGGAGCGATTTGGGGGTCAGGCCGATGTGCTTGCGTGTTTGCAGGCCTGCCGGCAGCTCAGCCTGGGCCAGCAATGCGAGCTGGTCGCTGCGCACGCAACGGCGCTTCAGGGCAATGCGTTCATCCGCGCGCTGGTTCCGGACGCGCGGCTTCAGAAACTGTCGGGCATGTCAGGCGCTCGCGCGGTCCTGCGACTGCTCGACGCTCTGGATGAAGCCACCTTGTGGCCTTGCATGGATGATCTTTCCCGCCGCGGGTTCCTGACGCCAGCCTTTGTCCTGCGCGTTGCTTTCTGCGGGCGCATGGCGCTGCTGGAGGCCATCATCGGCCACCTTACCGAAACGAGCCCGCAGCGCGTGCGCGCGGCCGTGGTGAACCCACGCCCGCAGGTCGCGGCCATCCTTCTTAAGCGCTGCGGCCTATCGCCGAGTGTGCGCGAAGTTCTGTCGATGGCGCTTGTGTTGGCGCGCGAGCTGGCCGCGGCGAATGTCGATTGGTCCGATGACTTCTTCGCCGAAGCGCTGAGCGAAGTGGTGGAGTTGCGGCTCTACCATGACGACCTTGGTGGTCTCGATGATGGCGCTGAGCCATTTGACGATGCGGTCGCCTCGCTTTGCCAAGAGATCGCAGCGGATGTTCTGCAAAGCGCGGCCCGCGAAGAGAGCTCCGCGAGCACTCTAGATACCAGCCGCCCCCTTGCCATCACCGATCAGACGGATCGACTGGGCCCGGTGATAGAGTTTGCGGACCTAGCAGACGCCTTGGAAGACGCTGCCTAGCCAACGGTTACGCGTCGGGAACTAGAGGCTGAGTTAAGCGGCGCTTGCCTGACTTGCCTGACGGGCGATCAGGTCTTTTGCGGCAGCCGCCAGCTCGTCGGCCAGTGCTTGCGCGGTCTCATTCTCTTGGTTGCGCTCGGTCTCGCGTGCAATGGCACGGATCGCGTTTACGAACTTCTCAAGGAACGGGTCGGGAATGGGCTGGCCGTCCAGCTCATCAAGAATGTCGCAGAACGTGCCCGCAATGCGGCCAACGTTCGGGTAGCCCAAGGTTGCTGCCTGGCCACGCAGATCGTGAGCGGCGCGGTAGAGCGCAGCGCGGTTCTCCTCGGTGAAGCCCGATGATTTGCCTGCGGCCCAACGCTCCAACAGGCGCTCAACCTCTTCGTTCATCCAATCGCCGAAATTGCAGGCCAGGCGCTCGACAGCCATCTCGGCTTTCTTGACCGGATCGGTCTGCGCTTCACGCCCTGTGAGAATGCGGACTTTCGCTTTGAGCGTGTTGGGCGGATTGATGGTTTCGTATGCGCCCTTGGCAAGTGCGTTCGGCATTGTGGCAAACCCGATTCAAATGCAATGAAGCTCACGTTAAGGGCAAAGCGTTGCCATAGGGTTTCTAAGGATGGGCTCTAGGGGCCGCAGAGCCCCGGTCAGCTTGCCGCAGCGTCAGCTGCCTCTTCGTGCTCCTCGTCGGACGTTTCGCCCTCGCGTTTCCTCGGTCCAGTGTAGTTGGGATGGACGAAGCGACGGCGGTCGGGCCCAAAAAAGGTCTGCGTTTTGACAAAGGGGCGGGGGCTGATGACGCAATTCTCGACCCGGAGAAACAGTTCCCGGGCGGAGACGGGTTTAACAAGAAACTCGTTGATGCCTGAATCCCGCGCTCGAATGACCCGCGAGCGTTCTGAGAAGGCCGACACCATGATGATCGGTGTGTACGGATTGACGCTTGATGACTGATTGCGAATGGCGCGTGTCAGCTCGATGCCGTCAAAGACCGGCATCACCCAATCGGTCACCACGAGGTCGGGCGAGGTCTGTGTGAACAGGTCTAGGGCAACCGCGCCGTCCTCGGCCTCCTGGATGGAGCGCATGCCGAGACCGTGCAGCAGCATGCGCATGATCCGACGCATATGGGCGGAATCATCAACGAGCAAAACGGACAAGTCGGACAGGTCGTACGGCACGGCACGCTCACGCTTGATATCGCAAAAACACGTAGCGCGGTCGGCTTAGTAAGCGATTAACAGGCGTCAAAAACACAATCATGGGTTGTGTTTCTAGATCGGTGAGAACTGCTCGTTGAGGATCCGTTCCTCAAGTGAACGGCCGGGGTCGAACAGCATGATGGCCTGCTCGCGCCGGTTTTCAGCTATGTCGACCCGCACCACGTCCCGCGTCTCATGGGCATCGGCGGCCACGGCCACCGGCCTTTTATCCGCTTCGAGCACGTCAAAGCGCACAGTGGCTGTTGCGGGCAAGATGGCGCCGCGCCACCGCCGAGGCCGAAAGGGGCTGATGGGCGTCAGCGCAAGCATGGTCGCGTTGAGCGGCAAAATCGGGCCGTGCGCGGACAGGTTGTAAGCGGTTGAGCCAGCGGGCGTTGAAACCAGCGCGCCATCACACACCAGCTCCTCAAGCCGGGTGTGATCGTCGACCGATATCCGCAGCTTAGCCGCCTGGTAGGTCTGCCGCAGCAGCGAGACCTCGTTGAGCGCCCGTGCAGTGGTGGTTTCGCCGTCGGCAGTGAGGGCCGTCATGGTCAGCGGATGGATCGTTGTCGGCACCGCGCCCTCGAGCCGTTCGAGAAGCCCCGCTTCGGCATACTCGTTCATCAGAAAGCCGACGGACCCGCGGTTCATGCCGTAGATCGGCACGCCGGTGTTCATGAAACGGTGCATGGCCGACAACATGAGGCCGTCACCACCGAGCGCGACGATCACGTCAGCCTCATCGATAGCGTGGTCGCCATACACCGTTTGCAGGCGCCGCTTGGCGTCCTGCGCCTCGTCGACCGAACTGGCGATAAAGCCTATGCGTTCGAAAGGTTTCTTCATCGGCTCGTTCTGCGGTTCGCTTCTCGCAGCGATCTTCTGCGCTGATCCTTTACGGTTCGGCCTCATGGCACGAAGCCTTTGCCTTGTCATCTCGCGCGGGCCCTGGTGGTTGACGTATCGATCGCCGGGCCAGCCAAACCGGGCCCCCGTTTGACATGGGTGAGATTTTTTCAGTGCCGGTGTCAGGATGCTCTGGTTTCGCCCTCCTTCTGTCATATGTCTTGCGCTATACCGCACATCCCGAGCGGCTGAGCGGCGCGCTGTCGCCCGCCTGCACCTCGTTTCTTTTCGGGCTCAAGCGCCCTGACAGTCATGTTTCGATGGTTTGAAAAACGGCTGGACCCGTTTCCCCGTGAAGCGGCGACAACGCCCCCTGCGACGCTGATCGCGTTTTGCATGCACTACACAAAGGGTGCGTGGCCGGCCGTGCTCGGCGCGTCGCTGCTGTCGTTCATCATCGGGATTGGCGAGGTCTACGTCTATTCGTTCCTCGGCCAGATCGTTGACTGGCTGGTCAGTGCCGACCGAGAAACGTTCCTCGAAGAGAACACAAGCCGCATCGCGTGGATGGTCTTCTTGATGCTGGTGGCGCTTCCCGCCGCGGTGGTGCTGCAGACGCTCATCGTGCACCAGACGCTGCTGGGCAATTACCCCATGCGCATCCGCTGGCTCGCGCACCGCTACCTCTTGGGCCAGAGCCAGTCATTCTTCGCCGATGAGTTCGCCGGCCGGGTTGCGACGAAGATGATGCAGACGGCGCTCGCCGTGCGCGAGAGCGTTCTGAAACTGTTCGATGTGCTCGTGTATGTGATCGCGTTCTTCGTCGGCACGCTCGCGGTCGCGGCATCCGCTGACATCCGCCTGCTCATTCCAATGCTGGTGTGGCTCGCAATCTACATCGCGATCCTGTGGTATTTCGTGCCGCGGCTGCGTGATGTTGCCCAGGCCCAGGCCGATGCCCGCTCCGATATGACCGGCCGCGTCGTCGACAGCTACACCAACATCACCACGGTGAAACTGTTCGCCCATGCAGGGCGCGAAGAGGCCTATGCCCGCGAGGCGATGGATCCGTTCCTGGAGACCGTCTACCAGCAGATGCGGCTGTCGAGCCTGTTCAACATCTGCCTGTACGGGCTCAACATGTTGCTGCTGTTCGCGCTGGGCGCGATGTCGGTCTGGTTCTGGCTGACGGGCACGATCTCGGTTGGCGCCATTGCGGTCGCCGTTGGTCTGGCGCTGCGGCTCAACGGCATCTCGCAATGGATCATGTGGGAGATGTCGATGCTCTTTGAGAATATCGGCACGGTCTATGACGGGGTGGAGATGCTCTCCAAACCGCGCGCGGTTCAGGACAAGCCCGACGCGCCGGCGCTTGAGGTGAAGCGCGGCGAGATCAATTTCGACGGCATCCGGTTCCACTATGGCAAGCAAGGCGGCGTGATCGAGGGGCTCGATTTGACCATCCCGGCCGGCCAGAAGGTCGGGCTGATTGGCCGCTCCGGGGCGGGCAAGACAACGCTCGTCAACCTGCTGCTGCGCTTGCACGATCTTGAGGGCGGGCTAATCCGTATCGATGGCCAGGACATCGCATCGGTCCGGCAGGAAACCTTGCGGGCGCATATTGGCGTGGTGACGCAAGACACAGCGCTGCTGCATCGCTCGGTCCGTGAGAACATCGCCTATGGCCGGCCTGATGCGAGCGATACGGAAATCCACCGGGCGCTTGAGCTGGCGCGTGCGACCGATTTTGTTGACGACCTGGAAGACATGCGCGGCCGCAAAGGGCTCGATGCCCATGTGGGCGAGCGCGGCGTCAAACTGTCCGGCGGCCAGCGCCAGCGGATCGCCATAGCGCGCGTGCTTCTCAAGAACGCGCCCCTGCTGGCGCTCGATGAGGCCACATCTGCGCTCGATACTGAGGTTGAAGCGGCGATCCAGGATAGCCTCTACAACTTGATGGCAGGCAAGACGGTGATTGCGATTGCGCACCGCTTGTCGACGATCGCGGCGATGGACCGGCTGATCGTGATGGATCATGGCAAGATCATCGAAGATGGCACCCACGAAACGCTGCTGAAGGCCGAAGGCCTGTACAGCCAGCTGTGGAAGCGGCAGTCGGGTGGCTTCTTGATGGATACCCGCCCGCAGATTGATGCGGCGGAGTAAGTCGCGCTTGCGCTTGGCCGTCGTGCGGACTATCCAGCGCAACGCGTGCCGGTATAGCTCAGTTGGTAGAGCACCTGATTTGTAATCAGGGGGTCGCGGGTTCGAATCCTGCTGCCGGCACCATTTTTCTGCATATTTATCAGTCCCTTGCTAGATCGCCTGTTTTTCGGCAACGAGCCGGTTTACAGGGCGGTTTACCGATTTGTGCCTTTTGCGTTCCCTCTCAGCTGCACAACCCGGCGCTGAACAAGCGCCTCACGACCGACATATCGCTTGATGATTTGTTTCACCTGCTCGGTCTTCCAGCCTAGAAATTCCGCAATGTCCTCGTCGTCGAAGCCTGCCAAAGCGTAGTTTGTGGCCGCAGTTCCGCGCAGGTCGTGGAACCTTTTTCCTTCGACCCCAGTCTTCTTGAATGCCCTCTCGAGGTGTCGAGATAGCCCGGGTGGCGTCCATGGTTTGCCGCGGCTGTTGAACAGCAGTGTCGTTGGCGGCGCATCAAGGGATCTTCGCAGGTGGTCAAGCTCATCCAAGATTTGCGCGGTCGCATCAGTGATGGGCATGCAGTAGTCTTGCCGTCCCCGGCTCTTGCTCGTTGCCCAGATGATCTCTCCGCCTTGGATGGCAGTAATTGGCACCCTCACGCAGTCTTTGCGGCGGAACCCGCTATGGGCGGCAAAGCGGATGCCTAGCGATGCATGAAGCGGCATAACCGCCAAAGCGGCTTCGAGCTCGTCAGGTTCCACGATGATGTCTGAACGGTCCGCGTCGTAGAGCCGTTCAATGTTGCCGATGACATGCCTCGCCATCTCGCCTTCGTCGATTGCGAAATTGAGGAGAGCGACCAGAGTCCCGAGCCTATGATCTGCAGCGCGCGGGGTGGCCATGAAGGTGCGGTGCCATTTCTTCACGTCCTTGCGCATCTCGGGCTCGGTGAAAATGACCAGGGGTTCCGTGCCAAACTCCGATAAGACAAATTCAAGCGAGCGCTCGTATTCTTCGATCGTTTCCTTCGCGCGGCCTTTCTGCCTTAAGGACTCGATCCACGGAGCTCTCATCGCCGCCAGCGTGCCTGGCTGGGCCAGGCCTTGGCGATCTAAGATCCAGCGCTGCTTGGCGTGCTGATATGCGGACTGAAATTCTTCGCTAACGGGCTCCGGCTCGGGGCTCCGTTCGGTTTGCCAGAATACTGGCGCGCCCTTCTCGCGCGATACCTTGTAGTACCAGGTGCGAGAGCCGTCAGCGAGAACCTTACTGTATTTGTGGAGGCCGCGCATCTTGCCCAGAAAGCCCCGCTTTCCGCTCCCGGCGCCGCCTGAGCGCTTCCTGACCATCTGTTTCCCCAATCGGTGAACGACGAGCGTTGATCTTCACCGACCCGTCTGGGGCCATGTCAATGTCGATTTCGGTTATGCCCGGCCGGTCCACAGCCTCCACAAGCTTCTTTAATCGCGAAGGCGAGACATTAGCGGCGCGACGTTGCGGCTGCGCCTCAATGTTGGGGAGAGAACGGCTACTCATTGGCGGGGGCCTCGCGCTGACGCTTCGCAGCTTCGCCGAGCTTCTCTCTCCACTCGGCGGCCAGATCGTCCATCTGTTCGCCGTTGAGGCTCGACACCGGAACTCTGGCGCCCTCTTTGAAGCCATTTTCCCGACTACCAAGCTCTCCCATTTCCAACCTGATGAAATTGGGCGCCTCTGGGCAAATGAGTTTCAGCGTAAAGTCGGCCATCACCCTGCCTCCTTATCTATGAGTGCTCGGATGCGATCTGCGATCTTGTCGCCAGTCGACTTGCGCATGCATGAGCTGCTTGGATAGGTCTCAGCGAGACTTGCCGCTTCCTCCAGCGCCTCGCGCCTGATCTCCTGTCGTGCGCCTGCGGTTGCGCGCACCTCGTAAAGTGCCTTGAGTGACGCGTTCTCCGCCTCCAGCTCAGCAATGCGTGGGTCTGGTGGGCGGACGGCTTCGGCGGCTTGGAGGGCCGTCCGCGCGGTCTCACGGAAATGCTCTTGGGTGCTGGGGCTCACACTTACTGACCACAGCTCGGCATACTCTGCGCGCCCGCCAGCATAGAGAGCGCGAGCGGCGGCTTCGATCATCTCGTCAGTCACACCACCCCCGCTCATGACGCTTCCTCCACAAGCCGAGCGATGGTGCGCGCCATGCGGTCGCGCTCCCCGATCAACTCGGTAATCTTGGCCTCGTAACCGGCCAGTAGTTCGGGGTCGTAGTTCTTTGGGGCGCCACAACACAGGCACGTTGAAGACAGGTGCTGCACCTTCTTGCCGACAAAAGCAGATACAGCTTCGCCTCGCTTTAATCTGCTTGCCGTCGTTGGGCTTATTCCAGCACGCCGCGCCAACTCTCGAACGCCGTACTCCGAAAAAGGGTCACGCGTGTTGCTCATGCCCCTTCCTCCTGTTCAGGGGCTTCTATGAAGCGGGTAGTGCGCAGGCAGTCGCGATGTGCTTCAGCTTGGGCCTGTGCCCGTGTCCTACGCGTTTCCGCTACAACTTCGGCGCCGTCCCAAAGGTTGCGGTAGACGTTACCCCAAACAACAAGCGGCTCTGAGGCTGTGAACTTTTTGCGGTAGGTGAGGGTGCGCAACCAGACGGGATCATGCCGGACGTCGCAGCCCGCACTGTTGTACACTTCCCAAGGCCCACCACACCCTTTCAACGCCTCCTTCATTTCAGGGCTCAGCAAGCCAAAGGGCTCTGTGATGCTCTCAAGGTCTTTGTCGGTGATGGTCATCGGTTTGAGCCTTTCGCTTGCTCATAGGCTGCCTGGAGCTCTTGAAACGCTGCGGTGGACCCGCTCGGCGCGTCTGGGTGAAGCTTCTTCCGAAGCACACGCCACGCGATCTCGACCGTGTCAGCGTTGGCGTCCGACGGCACCTTCAGGACTTCGTGCCACGTCTTAGACGCACGCATCGCTGGTTCTGCAAAATCGGCGTCGGGTGGAGGCAGGGCAGTGAAGCCAGAGAAGGCCCGCTCCATCATCAGACCGCCACCGTGGCGAGCAAGGGCTCGCATCGCCTCGATTGAGAGTGTGAGGGACCGCATGTTTTCCTCTGCTCGAACATGCATGTCACAGGCCATGACCTGCGGCCGCCCGTTCAAGACGAAGTAGATCGCGACGCCTGTGTCCTCTGGCGCTCGGCGATCCGCGCGCGGCAGCCCATCGTTCCGCAGCGTGTAGTTCGTCGAGAGAACAGCGCTTCTTGCGTCGAGCCTGTCCAGTTCTTCAAGCAACGCATTGCGGGCCTCGCTGAAGGTCCAGAAGCTGCCGGACCAAGTGCTGCCCCGGCGGAATCGGTACTTGCTGTCCTGACGCTTGTGCTCAGGCGTGCGAGGCCATCCGTCCGGCCATTGGAGTGGGTAGGCTTGGGTCATCGCAGCACGACCTCTCCGTTCATTTTGCGCTTATATTTGCTGTTGCGAGAGCCGGGCATGGGCTTGGACTTGCCGCGGGGCTTCGAAGTGGCGATGACGGCGATCTCCATGGCCTCACGTGCCTTTGCCAGCCTCGCAGCCTTGTCCACTTCGGCGCGACGCTTCCGCCGATCAGCGGCAATGCGCTTGGCGTCTCCGCGCGTCTTGTCCTTGTGGTCCTCGACGGTGCGCCAGACCAAGAACTCTGGGTCGTTCGCTGGCGGGATCGTGTCGCCTGTTTCCGAGCACGTTGGGCGAAGCTCTAGCGCCGGGTCGTGGTCCAGCTGCACATTGTCAGGGTCCAAACCGAGCTGTGTCAGGGCGGCGCGTAGCTGCACCTTGAGCGGGATGTGCTTGCGCTTGCTCATTGCTGCCCCGCAATCGTCTTCTCGTGGACAGCCATGCTGATTGATCCGTCATCCGCACGCATGAGGACCAGAGCCGAGCCGTACCTCCTCAGTGCTTTGAGGGCCTTCTTGGAGGGAATGAAACAGACCAAGTGACCACCGGGCACGTCGACCACGGGAAGCGCTAGAGACCCCCCGTGCGCGCGGTCTATCCACCGGGTCGTGTTCTCAGTGGGAGCGGGGTCTATGGGCGTGATGTGTTTGGGCAGGGTCATGACAGTCGCCCCTGCTTCCACCTGCGGACTGAGTTGATAACCGTCGTGTG
>JAHCMG010000091.1 GCA_019192585.1 Devosiaceae bacterium MH13 | reverse complement strand
TTCTGTCGTTGGGTGCGGCGGCCTTGCTTGTCGGTGCCTATGTGGCGGTCCCGGCCATGAACCACCCTGCCCTTGTGTGGCTGGGGCTCGGCACCCAACCGCCGGTAACGGCGGATTGGGTTCCGCTGGTGCCATGGTTTGCGGCTGGGGCTGTCGGCTTTGCGCTGAGCAAGGCTTGGCTGGTCCCATGGCTTGTCTCGCGGCCGCCCTCTGCCGTGATCCCGACTAACCCTTCAGATCCGCTGAGCTGGATGGGACGCCACAGCCTGCTGATCTACCTGATCCATCAGCCGATCCTGTTCGGCCTCTTGATGCTCTATCAGGCGGTCACCGGCTAGACGGTAGAAGGGCCCGCGTCGCTAGAGCGGGATGTTGTCGTGCTTCTTACAAGGGATATCGACGGTCTTCGATTTCAGAAGCCGCAGGCCCCGCGCCACCCGGCGGCGGGTCGAGTGGGGCAAGATCACATCATCGATGAAGCCGCGCTCGGCCGCCACAAACGGGTTGGCGAAGCGCTCTTCATAATCCGCAATCCGCCCCGCGACCTTCTCGGGGTCCCCCAGCTCGTGCCGGTAGAGAATCTCAGCAGCACCCTTGGAGCCCATCACGGCGATCTCCGCCGACGGCCAAGCATAGGTGATGTCGCCGCCAATATGCTTGGACGACATCACCACATAAGCGCCGCCATAGCTCTTGCGCGTGATCACGGTAATCTTCGGCACGGTCGCCTCGGCAAAGGCGTACAAAAGCTTCGCCCCGTGCTTGATTAGCCCGCCATACTCTTGCGAGGTCCCCGGCAAAAAGCCCGGCACATCGACAAAGGTGACGAGCGGAATGTTGAAGCAGTCGCAAAACCGCACAAAGCGCGCGGCTTTTCGAGAGGCGTCAGAATCCAGCACGCCCGCAAGCACCATGGGCTGGTTGGCAACAATACCCACCGGTGCGCCCTCTATCCTGCCAAAGCCGGTGATGATGTTCTGCGCAAACGAGCCCTGCAGCTCATAGAAGTCGCCATCATCGAGCGTCTTGAGCACGATCTCGCGCATATCGTAGGGCTGGTTCGGGTTCGCCGGAACGATGGTGTCTAAGCTGTCATCTTGGCCGAGCACATCATCGGTGCAGGCGATCTCTGGCAGAGCGTCGGTGTTCGACGCCGGCAGGAAATCGATGAGCCGCCGAACCTCTAGCAAGGCTTCAATATCATTGTCGAAGGCCTTGTCCGCAATGGAGGATTTGGTTGTGTGCACCCGCGCGCCGCCAAGCTCTTCAGCTGTCACCGTCTCATTTGTCACGGTCTTCACAACGTCCGGGCCGGTGACGAACATGTAGCTCGTGTCGCGCACCATGAAGATGAAATCCGTCATGGCCGGCGAGTAGACATCGCCGCCCGCACACGGCCCCATGATCACGGAGATCTGCGGGATCACGCCCGATGCGCGGACGTTGCGTGCGAACACCTCGCCATAGCCTGCAAGCGCGGCCACCCCTTCTTGGATGCGCGCGCCCCCTGCATCGAACAGGCCAATGACCGGCGCGCGGTTGCGCAAGGCCATGTCTTGGATCTTGATGATTTTTTCGGCGTGCGCTTCTGACAGCGAGCCGCCGAACACCGTGAAGTCCTTGGCAAACACATAGACGACGCGCCCATTAATGGTGCCCCATCCGGTGACCACGCCATCGCCGGAGAACCGGGTCTCGTCCATGCCGAAGTCTGTGCAGCGATGCTGGACGAACATGTCGTACTCTTCAAACGAGCCCGGATCGAGCAGAGCGCTGATGCGCTCGCGCGCGGTCAGCTTGCCCTTCGAATGCTGCGATTGAATGCGGCGTTCCCCGCCACCCGCGCGGGCTTGGTTGCGGCGGTGTTCAAGTTCTTCGATAACGTCCATGGGCTCACAATCACTGAGGCGCCCGCTGACGCACCCACCGGGGCGCGAGGCGGGCCAAGGCGGCTGGCGCGACTGACCCTATCGATTAGCGGCGGGTGCGCGCCCTGTCCAACCATCCGAACGGTGGAGAGCTTACCGACGAACTGGGACGAAACCAGCCATCCCTAGGTCTGCCGGTGGGCCTCTAAGACAAGAGCTGCCGCGTCAAAGTCCCGCTTCTTGACGGTGCGCAGACGGGTCGCTTCGGCATCTTCGCCCCAAAGCTCACGGTTCCAGTCTTCATCCACATGGGCGGCTGCCCACACATCCTCACCAGATGCGAAGCCCACGCCAAGCGCGAGCGCAAGAACAGCAGAGCCCGTGAGTGATGTTGCAAGATGCAGCGCGGCGGCGGCTTCTCCAGTGCTGCCGGCAGCTCCGAACGCGGCCGCAAAGCGCGCGAGATCGTCTGGGTCCTGCTTTGCGGGCATGACACCTTCGACGAGCGAAAGGCGCACCGAGGCGTGCTCCTCAAGCCAAGCGAGGTACGGACCCCAGATCTCTTCCTGCCGCGCGACGAGGCCAGCCGGCGTGTCAGCGCGGTAGCATAGAAGGTCGTTTTCGGCGTACGCGGCAGCATCCGCCAAGATCGCCTCGCGCAGCGTCTCCGCGCGATCAATGGCAACGTTGATCAGACGCGTCACTGGCAGCGCAAGCGGGTCAACAAAGGTCTCGAGCGCGGCCCATTCGTCCCGCATGGCTTCGGCGATGGCCGGCGAGCTGGTCACCAGGGGATTGCGCCCCGGCGTTCGGGCGGGTCTGCCGTCGAGCGCGATGCCGTACCTGTCGCCCGATTGCTCGATGGTCACCGAAGTCCAGAACACCTTTGGCAGATCCGCGCGCATCGAGCGCTGCGCGGCTTCCATCGGATCGATGGTGCCGCCCTCAAAGATCGCATCAAACGGGGAGGATTGATCAGCGCTCATACACACTCACTCATGGTCGTTCATTCTCACTCAGTGCCCTTTGCTTGGTCACTGTCCCGAGGCGCCGCCTTCTCATCGGGCTGACTTCCCCTACCCGCCAGTGCCTCACCCTTCCCACTTTCCGCGAGCCGTTCGAGGTTCAGGTTGAGCCGCTCCAACTGCGTGATCAGGCGATTGACTTGCTCACGATCGAGCCCCTCTCCGCGGCGCGCCGGGCCGACCACCCCAAGCGCGTGCAAGCCCCTGCGGCCAGCCCAGACGGCCAGAGCCATCAAGGCGATCAGAACCGCCAGCGCGCCCCACAAGATGAGGTCCGTACCCACTAGCGCGCGGCCTCGTCATCCCAGCCCTCATCGTCGCCCATGCCATCGGTGGAGAAGCCCAGAAGATTCCACGACTGAGCCATATGGTCCGGCAGGGGCGCGGTGACATCGATCCGGCCACCATCGGGATGCGGCAAAACGAGGCGCCGCGCGTGCAGGTGCAGGCGGTTCTGAATGCCGCCCGGCAGGTTCCAGTTCTCAACGTCGAAATATTTCGGGTCGCCAATGATTGGATGACCAATATGGTTGCAATGCGCCCGCAGCTGATGGGTCCGCCCGGTGACAGGCCGCAGGCTCAGCCAAGTCAGCCCTTGGCCGGCTGTGTCGAGCACATTGTACAGCGTCAGCGCGTGATCGGCGCCGCTGTCACCGTGCTTTGCAACACGCATCCGCTCCTTACCGCCACCCGCGGCGTCTTCGCCCTTGGCAAGATAGGAGGATATCCGCCCCTGGCGCGGCTTCGGCACGCCGCGAACAAGCGCCCAGTAGATCTTGCAGGTCGACCGTGCCCGAAAGGATGCCGCGAGCGCCGAGGCAGCGCCTTTGGTCTTGGCGACCACCACGACACCCGTCGTGTCGCGGTCGAGCCGGTGCACCAGGCGCGGTTTGCGCCCTTGTCGGTCACGCAAGGCTTCGAGCATGCCATCTAGATGCTTTGTCAGCCCCGGGCCGCCCTGAATGGCGAGGCCGAAGGGCTTGTCGAGGACGAGCACCTTGTCGTCCTCAAACAAGGTCATGTCGGCAAGCGCTTGGGCCTCCAACGACATGGGCGTTGCCCGTGGCGGTGGCGCGGCCATCTGCGCCTCCTCACCCAGCGGCGGTACCCGAACAACCTGGCCGGCCTCGAGCCGCGCGTTCGATTTCACGCGGCCACCATCGACCCGAATCGACCCCTTGCGCAGAAGCTTGTTGAGCGCCCCGAACGCCAGACCGGGATAGTGCTCGCGAAACCAGCGATCGAGCCGCATCCCATCTTCGTCAGAGGCGACGGTCCGTTGCGCAACGCCGCTCATGCCCACACGCCCCGCGCGATCATCAGGCCGACCAGAAGAGCGGCAATGGCGAGGCCAACACTGAGCGCCACGTAGAGGAGCGCAGCGCCCACGGCGCCCTCCTGCCACAGCCGGACGGCATCGAGCGAAAAGGCCGAAAAGGTGGTGAAGCCGCCTAGCAGCCCCGTCGCCAGTGCGGCCTTGGCGGCCTCGTGCCCCTCCATGTCGAGGAAAGCGCCCAGGCCCGCGCCCCGCGCGGCAAGCCAACCCACCACCAGCCCCATCGCCAAGGAGCCGACAATGTTGGCCACCAGGACGCCATAGGGGAAGCCAGACCCAAAAGCCGTCTCCGACGCGCGCACCAAGGCGTAGCGTGCCACGGCACCGGCGCCGCCGCCAAGAAACACCAACACGCCAACACTGGCCGCCATCACCACTTGCCCTATTCGCCTGTTTCGCTCGGCGCGCTGCCGCGCTCCTGCGCGCGTTTTTCGCGCAGCGACTGCCAGTAGCGCAAGCGCTTGGCAATGTCGCGCTCAAAGCCACGCTCGACGGGCTGGTAAAAGGTCTGCCGGTCCATGCCATCGGGAAAATAGTGCTGACCGGAGAACGCTTCGGGCGCATCATGGTCGTAAATGTAGCCCGCCCCGCGCCCGATCGACTTCATCAGCGCCGTAGGCGCGTTGAGGATCTCAGAGGGCGGCGCAAGCGAGCCTTCAGATTTCGCCAAGCCGCGGGCCGCTTTGTAGGCGGTGTAGAGGGCGTTTGATTTTGGGGCGGTCGCCACGTGCACCACCGCCTGCGCCAAAGCCAACTCGCCTTCTGGGCTTCCCAAAGTGCGGTAAGCTTCGCGTGCCGCGACAGTGACCTGCAACGCCTCCGGGTCCGCCATGCCGATATCTTCGCTCGCCATACGAATGAGCCGGCGGGCGAGAAACAGCGGGTCCTCGCCCCCTTCGAGCATGCGCGCGAACCAATAGAGCGCCGCATCAGGGTCCGAGCCCCGCACAGACTTGTGCAAGGCCGAGATGAGATCGTAGTGCCCGTCGCGGTTCTTATCGTACCGGGCCAGGACTGCGCCGAGCCGGTCGGCCACGGCATCAAGCGTGTAGGCCGCCTCGCTATCGGGCTGGCCGGCAATGGCAGCCTCGGTGAGCGCAACCGCACGGCGTCCGTCACCATCGGCGCGCGCTGCGATCATTGCCCGCACGTCTTCGCCAACAAGGTCGGACTTCCCCAAAGCGTCGACGGCGCGGCCCACCAGCACCGTGAGCGCTTCACCATCAAGCGGCTCAAGGATCAAAACCTCGCAACGCGAAAGCAGCGCCGCATTAAGCTCAAACGAGGGGTTCTCCGTCGTCGCCCCAATCAAGATGATCGTCCCGTCTTCCATGACGGGCAGAAAGCTGTCGAGCTGCGCTTTGTTAAACCGGTGGATCTCATCGACGAACAGGATTGTGCGGATGCTCGCACCCTGCGCGCGTCGCGCGGCCTCAAACTCCGCCTTGAGGTCCTTCACCCCGCTCGTCAAAGCCGACAGCGCCACGAACCGGCCCTGCCCGCCGGCCAGCTGAGAGACGAGGCGTGCCAAGGTCGTTTTGCCGGTGCCGGGCGGCCCCCAGAAAATGAGCGAGGGCAACGTCCCGCCCGCCAGCACGGCGCGCTTGATGCGCGTCAGTGTCCCCTCGGGGCCCAGCAGTTTGGCCTGCCCCAACACATCATCAAGCGTTTGCGGCCTCAGCCGCTCAGCCAAGGGCGCTTGCAGCCCGGGCTCCTGTGCGGCCCCGCCCCCAGCTGTGTCGTCGGCGAACAAATCGCCCGCAGGCCTCGGCATCAGAAGCGCAAGGTGGCGGACCGAATGCGTCCACCGCGTTCGAACACCACGTCCCACAGCCGCACCCGCGCAGCCGCCAGCGTCTCCAGCGTTTGCGTGCTGTCCACGCGCACGCCATTGATCTGCATGATGATATCGCGCGGCCGGAAGCCAAGCCGATTTGCCATCGATCCCTGGCCGACCTCAGTGACCATGACACCTTCGCTCTGATCGATGCCCAGCTGCTGCGCCACGGCCGGCGAGAGGTTGACCACCTGCAGCCCCGCAAAGGGCGACCGCCCTTCGATGGTCCGGGTGTCACGCGGCGTGGTCTCGGGAGGCGCTTCGAGGGCGACGGTCACGAACCGCCGCTGTCCGTTGCGCAACAGTTCGAGTTCCGCGCTGCCGCCGATCCCGCCCAGCGAGAAGCGAAACGCAAACGCATCGGGATCGTTGATCGGGCTGCCGTCTACAGCGATGACCACGTCGCCCCGCCGCAGCCCGGCTCGGGCGGAGGGGCCGTTGGGCACAAGATCGGAGATCAGGACGCCCCGCGGCCGCCGCATGCCAAGGCTCTGGGCAATTTGCGGCGTCATGGATTGAACCGTCGCACCGAGATACGGCCGCGAGACAAAGTCCGCCCCGCTCTCAGCCTGGTTCACAACAACAGCGACCATCTCCGTGGGGATGGCAAAGCCGATCCCGTTCGATCCCCCAGAGCGCGAGAAGATAGCGGTGTTGATGCCCACCAGATTTCCGTTGAGATCCACAAGGGCGCCGCCCGAATTGCCCGGATTGATGGCAGCGTCGGTCTGAATGAAGAACTGAAAGTCGGTCACCCCGACCTGCGTGCGCGCTAGGGCCGAGACGATCCCCTGCGTCACCGTTTGGCCGACGCCAAACGGGTTGCCGATTGCAAGCACGATATCGCCGACCGCGAGATCGTCGGACGCGCCGATGCTGATCGCCGGCAAAGGCCCATCCGCGTCGAGAACCCGCAGCACGGCAAGATCGGTGCGCTCGTCGCGGATCAGAATCTCCGCGGAGTATTCGGACCGGTCGGACAAGGCGACCTGCACCTCCTCAGCGTCGGCAATGACGTGATTGTTGGTGATGATCAGCCCTGACGGGTCGACAATAACGCCGGAGCCCAAAGAGGACGCCATCCGCTCGCGGGGCCGCCGCGGCATCTGCTCGCCGAAGAACCGCCGAAAGAACGGGTCCATGGTCGAGAACGGATCACGGACCCGCTCGCGGCGCGTCGCATAAACGTTCACCACGGCCGGGGCGGCGACATCGACCACAGGGGCGAAAGAGAGCTGAACTTGCGCGAGCGTCTCGGGCGCTTGGCGGACGGTGCCACGCTGACTGGGTTGGCTGGGTTGCCTGGGCTGCCTGGGCTGCCCACGCAGCTCATCGACAATATCGGGGCCGCGCTCGAAGAAGAAATCCAAAAGCGCGCCGGGCACATCATCGCCCTGGATTGTCTGCGCTCGGGCCATGGGCGCGGTCATGGCCATGCCGAGCGACAACAGGGCCGCCAAGGCCCAAACCAACACCCGCGCACCGCAAAGAATCTGCTGCATTGTCGCTCCCCTCATTGAGGGGCACGCTAGCTAAAAAGAAGGGCGGCTCCAAGGCCGCCCGTTCTACTCACCTGACAGGGAAGTCCCGCCTACGCGGCTTCCACTTCGGCGTCTTCTGCCTCAAGGCGTGCGCGGTCTTCCGCGCCCTTGGCTTCAACGTCGCGATCAACCAGTTCGATCACGCCAATGGGTGCGTTGTCGCCAAAACGGAAGCCCGCTTTGAGTACGCGGGTGTAGCCACCCTGGCGTTCGGCATAACGCTCACCGAGCACACCAAACAGTTTGCGAACCGCAGCTTCGTCACGAACCTGCGACAGGGCCTGGCGGCGGGCGTGCAGATCGCCACGCTTCGCCAAGGTGATGAGCTTGTCCATGATCGGCTTGAGCTCTTTGGCCTTGGGCAGCGTCGTTTTGATCTGCTCATGGGTGATCAGCGATGCCGCCATATTGGCAAACATTGCCTTGCGATGGCTCGCGGTGCGGTTGAGCTTGCGGCCTGACTTACCGTGGCGCATGGCCCTTCTCCTTTTCCTCCCAGGCCTTAGACCTGGTGTTCCTCGTAACGCTTTGACAGTTCATCGATGTTCTCAGGCGGCCAGTTCGGCACATCCATGCCCAGATGCAGGCCCATCGACGCGAGGACTTCCTTGATTTCGTTCAGCGACTTGCGGCCGAAGTTCGGGGTGCGGAGCATCTCGGCTTCGGTCTTTTGGATCAGGTCGCCAATGTAGACGATATTGTCGTTCTTCAGGCAGTTGGCCGAACGCACCGACAGTTCCAGCTCGTCGACCTTCTTGAGAAGTTCCGGCGAGAACGGGAAGTCGGGCAGCTCTTCTTCGACCTGCTCTTTTTCGGGCTCTTCGAAATTGACGAAGATCTGCAGCTGGTCCTGAAGAATGCGCGCGGCGAACGCAATTGCGTCCTCGGCGGTGACGGCGCCGTTGGTTTCAACGTCGAGCGTCAGCTTATCATAGTCGAGGATCTGCCCTTCGCGGGTGTTCTGCACATTGTAGGCCACGCGCTTGACCGGCGAGAACAACGCGTCAACCGGCACAAGGCCGATGGGTGCATCGTCGGGACGGTTGCGGTCAGCTTCAACATAGCCCTTCCCGGTGTTGACCGTGAACTCGATGCGGATTTCAGAATCCTCATCAAGCGTGCACAGCACGTGATCGGGGTTCAGGATCTCAACGTCACCCACGGTTTGAATGTCGCCGGCGGTAACAATGCCCGGGCCTTGCTTACGCACGATCATGCGCTTGGGGCCTTCGCCTTCCATGCGCAGAGCGATTTCTTTGACGTTCAGAACGATGTCGGTGACATCTTCGCGAACGCCGGGAATGGACGAGAATTCATGAAGAACGCCGTCGATCTGCATCGCGGTGACCGATGCACCCTGGATGGACGACAGCAAAATGCGGCGCAGCGCGTTGCCGAGCGTCAAGCCGTAACCACGCTCAAGCGGTTCAGCGACGATCTGCGCGACACGGCCATCGGCACTCGACTTCACTTCGAGCTTGGACGGCTTGATGAGGTTCTGCCAGTTCTTATGGATCACAATAGGCACCCCTTTGGGTTTATGCGGTGCGCGGGCTGGGAACGGATCCGGCACACGCAATCAGAAGGAACAGCGTCAAGCGCCACCGGCGCACGCGAAGCGGCAGTACCGTGTGGTTAGACCCGACGGCGCTTGGGCGGACGGCAACCATTGTGCGGAATGGGCGTGACATCACGGATCGAGGTGATCGTGAAGCCAGCGGCCTGAAGCGCACGCAGGGCCGATTCCCGCCCCGAACCGGGACCGGACACCTCAACTTCGAGGGTCTTCACGCCATGCTCTTGGGCTTTCTTGGCAGCGTCTTCTGCAGCCACCTGTGCGGCGTAGGGGGTCGACTTACGCGACCCCTTGAAACCCATGGTCCCGCAGGTCGACCAGGAAATCGCGTTGCCCTGAACGTCCGTGATGGTGATCATGGTATTGTTGAACGACGAGCGAACGTGCGCGACGCCCGACGTGATGTTTTTACGTTCGCGGCGGCGAACGCGGGTGGTGTCTTTAGCCATTACCTATCCTTGTCGATCTCACCGCTGACTGTTGCCGGCCCGCTTGAGGCTGCCCGGTCAGCTCCACCGAGTGATGCCCGTGACACGCACGGGCACCGCATTACTTCTTCTTGCCTGCGATAGCCTTGGCCGGGCCCTTACGGGTCCGAGCGTTGGTATGGGTCCGCTGACCACGCACCGGCAGGCCGCGACGATGCCGCAAACCGCGGTAGCACCCCAGGTCCATCAAACGTTTGATGTTCATGGAGACCTGGCGACGCAGATCGCCTTCCACCATGTAGTCGCGGTCGATGATTTCGCGGATCGTGATGACTTCCGAATCCGAGAGTTCGTTCACGCGGCGGGCATCTTCGATGTTTGCTTTACCCACGATCTCTTTGGCTTTTGCAGCGCCAATGCCGTGGATGTATTGAAGCGCGATGACGACGCGCTTGTTTGTGGGGATGTTCACCCCTGCAATACGAGCCATGTGCTCTCTCCATGTGGGGACCGGCATGAGATGCACAAGTCCAAAACAGAAAAACCGCGTCCGGTGGAGGCCGGCTCATGCGGTTGCTTCATAGACGTTCGGACGCCAGCACACTGATCGCCCAGACTGTCGGGAAGATGCAGTCGCGTATGCCCTGCCCGACGCTTTGTCAAGCAGTTTGCAGCATTATTATGGTGCTCGCGCGCCGGCGCCCAAAGCCCGGCCCGCTAAGCGCTAACCGGCGTCAAGAACCGCGTTAATTTCGGCGGTCACACCGTCGATCGACAGCATGCCATCGACCGTCTTCAACTGCCGCTTGGCGTAGTAGTAACCCGTCAACGGCGCGGTGCTCTTGTAGTAGGCGCGAAGCCGCTCATCGAACACTTCAGGCGTATCGTCCTTGCGCACCGGTTGGCCGGCCGCCTTCGCGTCTTCCGCCCGTTTCATGATGCGGCCGACAAGCGCCTTGTCATCCACGATCAGCTCAACCACCGCGTCGAGCGTGATCGCCTTGTCGGCCATCATCGCCTCAACAGCATCGGCCTGCGCCAGCGTTCTGGGGTAGCCATCGAGGATGAAACCGGCAGCGCAGTCAGGCTCGGAGATGCGGTCCGACACGATCTGATTGACGATCTCGTCGGAGACCAGATCACCGGCCTCCATCACCGCTTTGGCTTTAAGGCCCGTTGGCGTGCCAGCAGCCACCGCCGCGCGGAGCATGTCCCCGGTGGAAAGCTGCGGGATGCCGTATTTCTCTACCAAGCGCGCTGCTTGCGTTCCCTTGCCCGCACCTGGCGGCCCGAGAAGTATCAGTCTCATCTACGTTTCCCCCGGAGTTTTGCTTTCTTGACCAGGCCCTCATACTGGTGCGCCAGAAGGTGTCCTTGCACCTGCTGAACGGTGTCCATTGTCACCGACACCACGATGAGAAGCGAGGTTCCCCCGAAATAGAAGGGAACACCGGTATAGGAAATCAAAAACTCTGGGATAAGACAGACGATGGTCAGGTACAGGGCACCGGCGACCGTAATGCGGGTCAGCACGAAATCGATGTGCTTGGCCGTCCGCTCACCGGGGCGAATGCCCGGAATGAACCCGCCATGCTTGCGCAGATTGTCTGCGGTATCAGACGGGTTGAACACGATCGCGGTGTAGAAGAACGCAAAGAAGATGATCAGCGCCGCATACAACAACATGTAGAGAGGCTGGCCGTGGCCCAAGAGCGCCGTCACGGTTGCAACCCAGCCCGTGCCGCTCCCATCAGAGAAGCCAGCCAGCGTCGCGGGCAGCAGCAGCAACGATGAGGCGAAGATCGGCGGGATAACGCCGGCGGTGTTCAGCTTCAGCGGCAGGTGCGAGCTCTCGCCCTGCGTCATCCGGTTGCCGACCTGGCGTTTAGGATACTGGATCAAAAGCCGCCGCTGGGCGCGCTCAACGAACACGATGAACGCAATCACGACGATCGCCAGGATCAAAATGGTCAAGATGAGGCCGGTGCCGATCGCACCCTGACGACCGAGCTCCAGCGTCTGCGCGAGCGCGCGAGGCAGCTCAGCGACAATGCCGGCAAAGATGATCAGCGAAATACCATTGCCGACGCCGCGTGCGGTGATCTGCTCACCGAGCCACATCAAGAAGATGGTGCCGCCCACAAGAGTGATCACGGTGGTCAGCCGGAAGAACCAGCCCGGATCGGTCACAATGGTGCCCGCCGATTCAAGGCCAACGGCAATGCCGTAGGCCTGCACAGCGGCCAGGAAAACCGTGCCGTAGCGCGTGTACTGGTTGATGACCTTGCGGCCCGCTTCGCCCTCTTTCTTGAGCTGCTCAAGCTTGGGCGACACGGTGGTCATCAGCTGGATGATAATCGACGCCGTGATGTACGGCATGATGCCCAGCGCGAACACGGCCATGCGCTCAACAGCGCCGCCGGTGAACATGTTGAACAGGCCAACAACGCCCTGCGCTGCCTGGTTGAACGCGTTGGCAAACGCGTCCGGCTCAATACCGGGCATCGGGATGTAGGTGCCCAGCCGGTACACCAAAAGCGCACCCAGCGTGAACCAGATGCGCTTTTTGAGTTCCTCGGCCTTGCCGAAGGCCTTGAAGGAAAAATTGGATGCTAGCTGCTCTGCTGCTGACGCCATAGTGGTCCTGGATGCCTGCTCTTCATGCCTGCCCTGGGCTTATGGGGGCGACGCCTCGTCAGGCGCCGCGCGGCAGCTCCGCAGATGCGGAGCGCCCAACAGCCTATTCGGTTGCCGCCTCGGCAGCTTTGGTCTCAGCGATGTGGACGTTTCCGCCAGCTTTTTCAACGGCGGCGACTGCGCCTTTCGACGCGCCGGCGACGGAAATCTCAACCTTGGCGGTCAACTCGCCGTTACCGAGCAGCCGAACACCGTCTTTGCCAAGCTTGGTAATGACGCCGGAGGCAACCAGGGCCGCCCCATCAATCGCCGTGCCCGCATCAAGCTTGCCAGCATCGATGGCCTGCTGCAGGCGGCCAACATTCACCTCAGAATACTCTTTGGAGAACGGGTTGTTGAAGCCACGCTTCGGCAGACGCCGATACATCGGCATCTGGCCACCCTCAAAGCCTTTGATGGCAACGCCAGAACGGGCCTTTTGACCCTTCACACCGCGGCCAGAGGTCTTGCCTTTGCCCGAGCCGATACCACGGCCAACGCGCTTTTTGGCTTTGACCGCGCCAGCTTTGTTGGCGATTTCGTTGAGTTTCATTGTCTCTCTCCACTTGCGCGGACCGCCCTCAGGCGACCGCTCGCTTCAGATTGTTGGGTCGGCGCCTTAAGCGTCTTCGACGACACGCACCAGGTGCTGGACTTTGGCAATCATGCCGCGAACAGCGGGGGTGTCTTCGAGGGTCTTGCGGCGGCGCATCTTGTTGAGGCCGAGACCGACAAGCGTTGCGCGCTGATCGGGCTTGCGACCGATCGGGCTGCCGATCTGCTCAACCGTGATGGTTTTGGTGTCAGCCATAGCTGCATTCCTTCCGATCAAACGTCTGCGGCAGCCGCGTCACCGCGACGAGCCTGCAGAACCGAGACCTTGATGCCGCGACGGGCAGCAACCGAGCGCGGGCTGTCCTCTTCGCGCAGGGCATCA
>JAHCMG010000010.1 GCA_019192585.1 Devosiaceae bacterium MH13 | reverse complement strand
TAGCTCAGGCGACACATGAACCGCCTATAGTGTTCATGTGATGATTCAGGTGGAGCTGCTGCCAGCGCTTGCCTGTTGGCTGACAGCTGGCGAGAAATGGTATAAAATTCATTCACTTACCGCGGCAGTTTTGCGTGAGCTTTAGGGTCGGGAGGCCAGCATGAAGCGCATCATCATCCTGTGCGACGGCACATGGAACCGCGCCGACAACAAGCACCCGACGAATGTCGTTAAGGTCGCGCAGTCGCTTCTCACCCAGCAGAAGACGACAAAGCCGCAAGTGCCGCTTTACATCGAAGGTGTTGGCAGTGGCCGGGGGAGCAACGCGCTCCAGCAAGGACTCGACAGAGCCCGCGGCGGCATGTTCGGCGATGGACTGCTTCAGAACATCGCCGACGCCTACCAGCACCTGGTCTTTCTGTACGAGCCGGGCGATGAGCTGTTCTTCTTCGGTTTCTCGCGCGGCGCCTTCACAGCACGCTCCCTCGTGGGCTTGATCCGGTCGACCGGCATTGTTGAGCGCGACCAGTTGGACAAGCTGCCCATCGCTCTGGCGCGTTACCGTCAGCCGAAAAGCGATGCCGGGCACCCCGACAGCGAGGAAAGCCACGCCCATCGGCTCGAAATGTCGCCCAAGGTCGTCACGAGCCCAGACGAGCTCGACTGGCGCCTGGAACAGGGCAAGGCCACTCCAGACCAGATGCCAGCGCTTTTGAGGATAAAATATCTCGGCGTCTGGGACACCGTGGGGTCTCTCGGCGTGCCGTTCCGCCTGACCCCCGGTGGCCTTCTCAACCGGCGTCACCGCTTCCATGACACCAGCTTAACCGAGCTGGTGGAGGCGGCCCGCCACGCGGTGGCGCTTGATGAACGGCGCAAGACCTTTGCGCCGACCCTGTGGACCAATGTCGGCCGGCTCAACGCGCAGTTCCCCTCTGACCCCCTTGACTATCAGCAGGTCTATTTTGCCGGTGACCACGGTTCGGTCGGCGGCGGCGGTGACATCACCGGCCTGTCCGACATCGCACTGACTTGGATGTTAGAGGGCGCGGAACAGGCTGGCATGGAATTTGACCACGCTGCCCTCAAGGCGCTCCGCGACGGGTCCGATCCGTTAGGGTCCCTGGTGAATTCAACCGAGGCGCTCAAGCTGTACCAGAAGCTTCTAAGGATTGGCGCCCGCGACAGGGATGGCCCAGAAACGGTCGCCGACGTTCACCGTGCGGTGCTTGAAAGGATCGCGCGACCCGATGATCTCAAAAAGCGCGGCCAAGAGCCCTACAAACCGGCAAGCCTCGGTCCGCTGGTTTGGCCCTCGATTGAAATGGCGGCAGCGACACTCGATCTGACCTGTGACGACAGACACAAGATCGCTTGACGGTGGCCGTCCAAGCGGCCTTGGCGTGTGCACGTCATCAGCGGCGAACGAGATTGCGTCCACCGCTCACGCCAAGCGTTAGCCGTACTGGATCTCGAGGATCTCGAAATCGCGCTTGCCGCCAGGGGCCGCGACCTCCACCGAATCGCCGACCTTCTTGTTGATCAGCGCCCGGGCGATGGGTGACGACAGCGAGATCTTGTTCTGTTTGAGGTCCGCCTCGACGTCGCCCACAATCTGGTAGGTCTTCTCGTCATCCGTCTCTTCGTCGACAATTGTCACGCGGGCGGAGAACTTCACCGTGTCGCCAGACATGGTCGCGGGATCAATCACGTCGGCGCGGGCGAGCTTGTCTTCAAGCTCGTTGATGCGGCCTTCGTTGAGGCTCTGCTGCTCTTTGGCCGCGTGGTACTCGGCGTTTTCGGACAGGTCACCATGGGCGCGCGCTTCGGCAATCGCTTCGATAATGCGCGGACGGTCCTCGGCTTGGCGGCGCTTCAATTCCACCTGCAGCGCTTCATGTCCGGCCTTTGTCATGGGAACTTTGTCGACCATGCTGTGTCCTTCAAAACGTCCGTACGCCGGGCGATGCGCCCGGCGTGAGTATCCTATTGGCGGCCTGGTTGGGGGTTGGGGCGGCCGGTTACGCCAGCGCTGACATATAATCCTGTAAGGGTTTTACCGCAATATCGGCCGACAGCATGGCCTCAATGGCCTGTGCAGCCGCTGCGGCGCCCGCGAGCGTGGTGTAGTAGGGCACCTTGTTCATCAACGCCGCTTGGCGCAGCGAGCGCGAATCTTCGAGCGCTTTGGCACCCTCGGTAGTGTTGAACACCAGCTGCACATCGCCGTTTTTAATGGCGTCAACAATGTGCGGCCGTCCTTCGAGCACCTTGTTGACCCTATCGGCCTCGATGCCCTGTTCCGCCAAGAAACGCTGCGTGCCGGAGGTCGCCACAACCTCAAAGCCCAGATCGGCCAGCAGCTTGATCGATGGCAGGAGTGCCGGCTTGTCGCCGTCGCGCAGGGACACGAAGACGCGTCCCAGAAGCGGGACTTTCGAGCCCGCGCCAAGCTGCGACTTGGCGAACGCGTAGCCAAACGTCTGGTCGATGCCCATCACTTCGCCGGTCGAGCGCATTTCCGGGCCCAAGACGGTGTCGACGCCGGGGAAGCGGGCGAAGGGGAACACGGCTTCTTTGACCGCGATGTGCGGCAAGCCGCGCGAGACCGGCGCGCGGCCATAGGCCCCGATCGCGTCATCGAGCGTTTCGCCTGCCATCACGCGCGAGGCGATCTTAGCTATGGGCGCACCAACGGTTTTGGCGACGAAGGGCACCGTCCGCGACGCCCGTGGGTTCACCTCGAGCACGTAGATGCCGCCATCTTTGATGGCGTACTGCACGTTCATCAGCCCGCCGACTTCAAGCGCCAAGGCAAGCTTGCGGGTCTGGTCTTCGAGTTCATCGAGCAGATCGTTGGGCAGCGTATGGGCGGGCAGGGCACAGGCCGAGTCGCCCGAATGGATGCCGGCCTCTTCGATATGCTCCATGATCCCGCAAATATGGACGGTTTGCCTATCGGACAGCGCGTCGACATCCACTTCAATGGCGCCTGCAAGGTAGCGGTCGAACAGAAGCGGGTTT
>JAHCMG010000090.1 GCA_019192585.1 Devosiaceae bacterium MH13 | reverse complement strand
CCCAGCACCCGGTGACGATCGATGACGCGTCAGTGATGAACACCAGCTTCCCCGCGTTCCAGCGCCTGATGGAGCGGCCCGGCGCCCGCTTCTCCCACCTGTCCAACCAGCCTGCGGCATGAGCGCGTCGCCCTTCGTCGTCGCCGTTGACGGTCCCGCGGCCTCGGGCAAGGGAACGCTCGCCAAACAGTTGGCCAGCCATTTTGGGTTGACGCATCTCGACACCGGGCTCCTCTACCGGGCTGTAGGCGCGCATATGTTGGCCTCAGGCGGTGATCTCGATGACCCCGAGGCGAGCGCGGCGGTGGCACGCACGCTCGATCTGACAGCGCTCGACCCTGCCTTTCTGGCGCGCCATGAAAATGGCGAGGTCGCCTCGCGGGTCGCCGCCCACGGCCCGGTTCGTGCCGCGCTGCTCGATGCGCAGCGGGCCTTTGCAAACGAGGCGCCCGGCGCCGTGCTCGATGGCCGCGACATCGGAACCGTGGTGTGCCCGCACGCCCAAGCCAAGCTGTTCGTGACTGCATCGCTTGAAGCGCGCGCCGAACGCCGGTTCAAGCAGGCGGTCAGCGCCGACCCGAACGCATCGCTTGAGGCGATACGCGCCGATCTGGCCCGGCGCGATGCGCGCGATGCGGGCCGAAAAGATGCGCCGATGGCCCAGGCGGATGACGCCCTGTTGCTCGATACGACAAAAATGCGTATAGACGCCGCGTTTGAAGCCGCGCGCGCCTTTGTTGCCTCTCGTTTCGAGTGCTCTGGCACACGCACTTCTTAGCCGGCCCAAGCGGCCCGCCATTTTGCACGCCTGCGCCCCCGCGCCAGCCCGGAACGTTTTCCGGTTCGCTTGCGCGCTTTCGTGCTCCGCCGAAACGGTTCGGCACCGGCGACCGCCCAAGGCTTTGTGACCACACCAACCATCTGCCGTTTTGGCCACCAGGCCGTAAGCGGCTCGGGCGCACGGAAAGAAAGACATCCATGGCAACCACGGACACGAGCGCTGAGGCGTTCGAAATGGAAGATTTTGCGGCCCTGCTCGAACAGAGCTTTGACGGCAACGATGTGCTGGAAGGCTCCGTTGTTAAGGGCACGGTGATCGGCATCGAGAAGGACCTTGCGGTCATCGATGTTGGCCTGAAGACCGAAGGCCGCGTGCCTTTGAAAGAATTTGGCGCCTCTGCGCGCGATGGCGGCCTGAAGGTCGGCGACGAAGTTGAAGTTTACCTAGAGTGTGTTGAGAACGCGATGGGTGAAGCCGTTCTGTCGCGCGACAAAGCCCGCCGCGAAGAAAGCTGGGACAAGCTCGAAGTGGCGTTCGGCGCCAACGAGAAAGTCACCGGCCAGATCTTCAACCAGGTGAAAGGTGGCTACACCGTCGATCTCGACGGCGCGGTGGCCTTCCTGCCGCGTTCTCAGGTCGATATCCGCCCGGTGCGCGATATCCAGCCGTTGATGAACACGCCGCAGCCGTTCCAGATCCTGAAAATGGACAAGCGTCGCGGCAACATCGTTGTCTCTCGCCGTGTGGTTCTCGAAGAGAGCCGCGCCGAGCAGCGCCAGGAGCTGGTGCAGAACCTGGCCGAAGGTCAGATCATCGACGGTATCGTCAAGAACATCACCGAATATGGTGCGTTCGTCGATCTTGGCGGCATTGACGGCCTTCTGCACGTCACCGACATCGCTTGGCGCCGTGTGAACCACCCCTCCGAGGTTCTGTCGATCGGCCAGACCGTGAAGGTGCAGATCATCCGCATCAACCACGAGACGCACCGCATCTCGCTAGGTATGAAGCAGCTTGAAGCCGATCCGTGGGATGGCATCGAGAACAAGTACCCCGCTGGTTCAAAGATGACCGGCCGCGTGACCAACGTCACCGATTATGGTGCCTTTGTTGAGCTCGAGCCGGGCATTGAAGGCCTGATCCACGTCTCTGAAATGAGCTGGACCAAGAAGAACGTTCACCCCTCCAAGCTGGTCTCCACCAGCCAGGAAGTTGAGGTGATGATCCTCGAAGTTGATCCCAACAAACGGCGGATTTCGCTGGGCCTCAAGCAGACCCTGTCGAACCCGTGGGATTCGTTCGCTGATCAGTTCCCGGTCGGCTCGATCGTCGAAGGCGAAGTGAAGAACAAGACCGAGTTCGGTCTGTTCATCGGCCTTGCGGGCGAGATTGACGGCATGGTCCACCTGTCGGACCTCGACTGGAACCGCAAAGGTGAAGACGTCATCGAAGAGTATGAGCGTGGCCAGATGATCCGCGCCCAGGTTCTTGATGTTGACACCGACAAAGAGCGCATCTCGCTGGGCATCAAGCAGCTTGGCGATGATCCGTTCGATGCCGCCGCGTCTTCGGGCACGGTGCGTCGCGGTGCCGTTGTCACCTGTGAAGTGACGGCCGTTCAGGACAATGGTGTTGAGGTGCAGATCGTCGATACCGACCTGACCTCGTTTGTCCGCCGCTCCGACCTGGCGCGCGATCGCGACGAGCAGCGCCCCGACCGGTTCTCGGTTGGTGACCGGTTCGACGCCCGCGTGACCCAGTTCGACCGCAAGACCCACAAGGTCTCGGTTTCGGTCAAAGCGCTGGAGATCGCCGAAGAGAAAGAAGCTGTGGCCCAGTACGGTTCGTCCGACTCCGGTGCTTCGCTCGGCGACATTCTCGGTGCCGCGCTCAAGGGCGACGACAACGACTAAGCGTTCACCGACGCACACTGTTCAAGCGCCGGGCTGGGTCTTCCCAGTCCGGCGTTTTCTTTTTGGCAACCGCGTTCGCCCGTACACGGTGTCGCAACCGCTCCGGTGCCTTGTTGCCGCCCCAAGGCAATGCTAGCCAGCACGCACACTGACGATGGTCCTTGAGGGGCCACAACAGACCAGGTGTGCGGCCATGACCATTGAAGCTCTGACCCCCGACGCGCTTGTGGAGCGGCGGCGCTTGCGCCGGTCGCGCACGCTGTGGCGCGTGCTGGCGATCCTGTTCGCGGTGGGCCTCATCTTTGGGCTTCTGGCCACGTTCACGCCTTTGGCCGACCGGCTACAGCAGCGCACCGATCACGTCGCCCGTATCTCACTTGAAGGCTTTATCGATTTCGATGAGCCGTTTCTTGAACTGCTCGACACGCTCAAGGACGATGATCAGGTCGAAGCGGTAATCCTTCGGGTCAATTCACCCGGCGGGCTGGCCGTTGCCGGCGAAGCGCTGTTCACGGGTCTTCGCGACCTTGGCGACGAGAAGCCGCTGGTTGCGGTGGTCGATGGCGTGGGCACGTCGGCGGCCTATCTCGCCGCCATCGCCTCGGAGCGCATCATCGCCCGGCATAGTTCGATCGTCGGCTCAATTGGGGTGCTCGTTCAGGTGCCCGACGCGAGCGAACTGCTCGATACTTTGGGCATCGCGGTTAACGATGTGCGGTCGGGCGAACTCAAAGCGCAGCCATCGATTTTCACCGAGCCGAGCGAGGACGCCATCGCCGCGCTCGACGAGCTGGTGCAAGACAATTTCACCTGGTTTGTCGATCAGGTTGCCGACCGGCGCGGGCTCGATGGCGCGGTCATTCGCGGCTTTGAAGGCCGCGTGTTCACCGGCAGCCGCGGCGTTGAAGCGGGGTTGATCGATGGGCTTGGCGGGGAAGATGAGGCGATGGCCTATCTTGCCGAAACCCACGAGATCGATGCCGACATGCAGGTGCTCGACCGGGCGCCCGCACGGCCCGTGAACCTGCCTGGCGCGGCGGCGCGTGGCCTCGCTCATATCGGTTTCGGCGGCGGTGAAGCGGGGATCACGCTTTCGGGAGAAGGCATCCGTGACGCACTTCGCGACGCGATGCTGCTTGACGGCATCTTGTCGGTTTGGCACGGTCGTTGAGCAAAAAAACCCCGCAAAAGCAGGGGCAAGAGGGTTGTTGACGCGTGTGGGCATAGCCCAAATGGTTGACAGGGGCTGCCTTTGAACACCTGCATGCGCACCATCACGACGCCAGGGGGCCCACGTGATCAAATCGGAATTGATCCAGCGCATTACTGAACGCAACCCGCACCTGTTCCAACGCGATATTGAGAACGTTGTTGCAGCCATTTTGGACAGCATCACCGACGCGCTTGCGCGTGGTGACCGCGTCGAGCTTCGCGGCTTTGGCGCGTTCTCGGTCAAGCATCGGCCGGCCCGTGTCGGCCGCAACCCGCGCACCGGTGAGCAGGTCCATGTCGACGCCAAGACCGTGCCGTTCTTCAAGACCGGCAAGGAAATGCGCGAGCGGCTCAACCCCGGAGACGGAGACGCCTAAATGCTCGGGAAGATCGCCAAACGGCTTTGGACCGTCCTGATCATTGTGCCGCTGGCCATTATTTTGATCGCTTTGGCGGTTGCCAACCGGCAGATGGTTCAGCTGTCCATGGACCCTATGTCCGCGGACGCTCCGTTCATGGCGATGCAGGTTCCCCTGTTTGTTGCGATCTTCGCGGCGCTCATCGTTGGCGTCTTGATCGGCGGGACCGCCGTCTGGTTCAGCCAAGGCCAGTTCCGCAAAGAGGCGCGGCAGAAACGCGCCGAAGCCACCAAGCTTGCACGTGAGCGCGATGTGCACAAAGAGCAGCTCAACAAGATGTCCGGCGTGCGCGCCCTGCCGAGCCCCGCGTCCTTGCGCTGATAACGCTGTGGCGGCACGGTTGGTGCCATGCGGATCCTAACAGCGGCGGATATCGCCGAAGTCGCCGATTTCCGAGACCTGATCGAGACCTTGCGGGTGGCCTTCCGGACCCCGCCGGTCGCGCCCTTGCGGCACCATCACACCATTGAGCGGCCCGATGGCGAGCCGGTCTCGACGCTGCTGATCATGCCGGCCTGGACCGACTTTCGCGGTCAGGGCACGTCCGCGCGCGGCTATACCGGCGTGAAGATTGTCAGCGTCGTGCCGGACAACAAGCTGCGGAACCTGCCATCGGTCGTCGGTGCGTACCTTCTGCTGTCGGGCCAAAGTGGGCTTCCGCTGGCCTTGATCGATGGCCAGTCATTGACGCTGTGGCGCACCGCGTCGGCGTCTGCGCTGGCGTCGGGCTACCTGTCGCGCACGGACTCGTCCAAGCTCTTGATGGTCGGCGCCGGCGCTTTGGCGCCTTACCTTATTCGGGCCCATTGCGCGGTGCGGCCGATCAGCCAGGTTCTGGTCTGGAACCGCTCCGCCGACCGCGCTCAGCGGCTGCTGGGCAAGCTGTCCGACCTGCCGGTGCAGATGGCCTTCACCGATGATCTCGAGGGCGCGGTGCGCGGGGCGGACATCATCTCGTGCGCGACGATGAGCGAAGTGCCGCTCATTCAGGGCCAATGGCTCACCAGTGGCCAGCATCTCGACCTGGTCGGTGCGTTCAAGCCGACCATGCGGGAGGTTGACAGCCACACCGTCACCAAGGCGCGCGTGTTCTGCGACACCCGCGAGGGCGCGTTGCGCGAGGCGGGCGACCTTGTCATCCCGATCGCGGAAGGCCGGCTGTCACCCGACGATGTCGCCGGTGACCTGTTTGACCTGTGCCGCGGCGAGCGGGCGGGCCGCCGGTTCTACGACCAGATCACGCTGTTCAAGTCGGTCGGCGCGGCGAGCGAAGACTTGGCGGTCGCCGCGCACGTTTTTGCCAGAGCCTAGGCGCTACCCACCGATATAGGGCGATGCGCACTGCCGGTAGACGCCGCTATACGCCAGAAACAGGTTGGTGTTGGGGTTGTAGGACCGGTAGCGCCCCAAACAGTAGGCGACGTGTTGATCCCAAACCGGGCCTGAGCCGAACGTGTGGTGGCTGTTGCCGTACACGTAATATTGCGGGCCCGAATAGGCGCGAACCTGGTTGGCGGTGATGGCCGCGCCCAACCCGCCACCGATAATTGCGCCTGCGGCAAACACACCGGCGCGGGCGCGCGGGTGGGCCACACCGGGTGCCACCCGTACTGGCGCTACCCGTGCTGGCGCGACCCTTCTTGGCGCTACCCCAGGGGCGATAAACTGAGCTGGCCCAGGCCTCACCGACGGGCCAAAGGGCCCGCCAGGTCCGCCGGGCCCACCTGGACCTCCCGGGAACGGGCCGGGGCCGCGGCCAAAGAAGGGCGGATCGGCCGCGACCGTCGAGACACTTGCAGGGGCGGCAACCAGCATAGGCAAAGCCAAGGCGACGCCGCAAAGGGCGGTAAACAGGCGTTTCATCACAGACTCCAAGCACGACACAGTGAATGCTGCAAACTAACGTTTGAAACAGACGTTTTGGATTAAATTTTGGTCAGATTTGGAAGTCAGGCTTGGAATGCATTAGGCGTCAGCGTGCACGGTGAACCCGTTGAGGTCTATCTGCCACGTCTCGGCTAGCCCAAGGTGAGCTGCTGTGAGAACGGCAGACGTTATGCGGGTGGCAGGCGCCGCAAGCGGCTATTCGTCTTCGCCAAACTTATCGTTGATCAGCGCACAGACCGCGTCGATAGCATCGCTCGCCTCGGGGCCCGTGGCGTCGATGCTGATCTCGCAGCCCGGCGAGGCGGCGAGCATCATCAAGCCCATGATGGAGGTCCCCTCCACCGTCGTGTCGCCCTTGGTCACCGTGATCTCTGCGTCAAACCGGTCCGCCAGCTGAACGAACTTGGCGGACGCGCGGGCGTGCAAACCACGCTGGTTGACGATGGTGATGGTGCGGTTGGCGGCGACCTGGTCCACGGCTAGCCGTCGAGGATCTGGCTGGCGACCGAAATGTATTTGCGGCCCGCTTCGCTGGCATGGGCCACCGCTTCGGGCAGGGGCATGTCGCCGCGGATCGATGCAAGCTTGACCAGCATGGGCAAGTTGACGCCCGCGAGCACCTCGACATGCGCGTCGCTCATCACGGAGATCGCAAGGTTGGAGGGTGTGCCGCCGAACATATCGGTGAGAACGATCACACCGTCGCCGGCATCCGCCGCGCGGGCGGCGGCGACGATTTCCTGGCGCCGCTCTTCCATATCATCGTCCGGGCCGATGCAGATGGTTTCGAGCTGCGCTTGCGGCCCGACGACATGTTCCAACGCTGCTTTGAACTCGAGGGCGAGTTCACCGTGCGTGACGAGAAGAAGACCGATCATGTAGGCCTATGGTGCCTTGGTGAATACCGATGCCCGCCGATGGAGGCGCATAATTGGTGGGTTTTTTCCCGAATGCAAGGGCAGGCAAAGCCTCAGCCGTGCTGTCCCAAAGCAATGTCGATCAGCAGCATCTGGTGGGCGAGGTCGCCCGTTGGAACGCGCACATTGGCAATGGTGCAGCCAGCCAATTCAACGCTGCGCGCGTCCGGCAGGCGCGGCCATGTGGCGGCGTCGGTCAGGGAGATGACGAAATGGATGTCGGCGCGCGCGATCCAGGGCATGTGTGCGATGCCAAGCCCGCGCACTTCGATCAAGCCCTGCAAGGTGGTTGGCGCCTGCGCGCCCGGAAGCTGCGCCCCTGCCGTGACCAGAACCTGATCATCGGCGACCAAGGCCGAGGCGCCCGCCTGGCTCTCCAGCGGTTCAGTGTAAGGCGGGGTGGCCATGGTATCGGGGTTGATAAAGGCCAGCGGCTCTAAGGCGTTCACGCGGTTCAGAAGCGCCAGCGCGAGCCGGGATTTACCTGAGCCGGATGCGCCGGTGATGAGCAGACCAACGCCGCCTAGGATGATGGCTGTTGCGTGGTGGAGCGTGCCGCCGGGCGCGTTTACGGATGTGGCGCTCAATCGGTGCCGCCGCGTTCGGGCAACCGAACGGTGAAGCGGGCGCCGCTGCTATCGGTGCGGTTGGAGGCCTCGATCGTGCCGCCATGGGCTTCGACGATCTGCCGCGAGATCGACAGCCCGAGCCCAGAATTGTTGCCATAGCCCGACTGCTCAGCGCGGTCGGTGTAAAAACGTTCGAAGATGCGCTCGAGCACATCCTCGCGCAGGCCGGGCCCCTCATCTTCGATGTCGACGACCAGCACGCTACTGTTGCCACGCTGACCCTCGGCAGCCTCGCGGCGCACGCGCACCTGAATGGTCCCGCCATCGGGCGAGAACGAGCGCGCATTGTCGAGAATGTTGGTGAACACCTGGCCAAGGCGCGACTCATGGCCCTCAAGGTGGAAGGCGCGCGCCGGCCCCGACTGCACAAAGGTAAGCCGGATCGCCATTTGCTGCTTGGCGGCCAGTTCGCGCTGTACGCCGACCACCGCTTCCATCAGGTCGCGCAGATCGACCGAGCCCGCATCCTCGCGCGCCAATTCGGCATCAAGGCGCGAGGCATCCGAAATGTCAGAGATCAAGCGATCAAGGCGGCGCACATCATGTTCGATCACCTCCAGAAGGCGCTGGCGGCTGTCCTCATTGGAGACGCGCGGCAAAGTCTCCACCGCCGAGCGCAATGACGTTAGCGGGTTCTTGAGCTCGTGGCTGACATCGGCTGCGAACCTCTCGATCGCATCCATTCGGTTGTAGAGCGCATCGGTCATGCCCCGCAGGGTCGTCGCCAAGTGGCCGATCTCATCGCGCCGGCCTTGGAAACTGGGCAAGGTTTCGCGGGCCTTCACCGAGTGGCGGACCCGATCTGCTGCGTCCGACAGTTTGCGAACCGGCCCCGCGATGGTGCTGGCCATGAGGATGGAGAGCAGCACCATCACGCCCGCCGCGACCAGGAAGACGCGCAGGATCGATAGGCGCTCATTGAAGATGATCGCGTCGATATCGCCGCCCTGCGTTGAGAGCAGCAGCGCGCCGAGATTGGCCCTAAAGCGCTGAATGGGCACGGCGACCGAAACCACCAGTTCGCCCTGCTCGGAGACCCTGACGAAGCTTGCCGCGTTGCCCGCCATCGCCGAACGCAGCTCTGGCAGGACCAAGCCATTGGCCGCGCCAATCTCTTCGTAGGGGGGCATGTCAAAGCGGCGCACATAGAGCTTCAGGCGCTGCCACCACTGCTCCCAAATGGGCGCTTCGGGCGCGTTGGCCGTTGGCAGATCGAAACGCAAAATCGCGCCGCGGGCGTAGAGCGCGTCACTGTCGAGGATCAGGCCGCCATCGGGGTCGTAAATCCGCGCGCGGGTGCCCGTCGGCGTGACGAGGCGGCGGAGAATGGGCGCCACCCGCTCGGGATTGATCGGGAACTCAAGGCTGCCAAGCGTGTCTTCGAACACCGACAGGCTTTCTCCCGCCTGCAACTCCAACAGGCGCTCGGGGTCGATGACGATGGTACTGCCATCTTCCACGCTGGCCGAAGCGGCGATGGCGCCAGCGATGATCTCGCCTTGGACCAAAAGGCTCTGGACGCGCGCGTCGATCAGGCCTTCGCGGAACTGGTTGAGGTACAAAATCCCCATCACCAGCGCGACAAGGCCAACCAGGTTGAGGACCAGAATGCGCCGCGTCAGCGACGAGAAGATCGCAAAACGGCCAAAGCCGGAGCGCAGCCGCCGCGCCCGGCGACGCGAGCGCAAGCCGCGTGCGAAAGCGCTGTCCGAGCGGGTGGCATCGGCAGGCTTCGCGGCAAGGCTTAGGCTTTCGTCACTGCGTTCGACCATCGCGGCCCGGTGTACCCTTGGCGGTTACATCTCTTTGAACTTGTAGCCGACACCGTAGAGGGTTTCGATCATGTCGAAGCTGTCGTCGACTTGTTTGAACTTTTTGCGCAGCCGTTTGATGTGGCTGTCGATTGTACGGTCATCAACATAGACTTGATCATCATAGGCTGCATCCATCAACGCGTTGCGGCTCTTCACAATGCCGGGGCGCTGCGCGAGCGACTGCAAGATCAGGAACTCGGTGACCGTCAGCGTGACGTTCTGGTCCTTCCAGGTGCACGCATGCCGGTCTTCATCGATCACCAGATCGCCGCGCTTAAGGACCTGCCCGCCCTCGGCCACGGCGCCGTTGGCGGGCGCGGGCGCGGCGGCGCCATTGCTGCTGCCATTGCGGGCTTGGACCCGGCGCAGCAGCGCGCGGACCCGCTCAACCAGCACCCGCTGCGAGAACGGCTTCTTGATGAAATCGTCAGCACCCATTTTGAGGCCGAACAGTTCGTCGATCTCGTCATCTTTCGAGGTGAGAAAGATCACCGGCAGGTCTGAGATCTGCCGAAACCGCCGCAGCAGTTCCATACCGTCCATGCGCGGCATCTTGATATCGAAGATCGCCAGATCGGGCGGTGCCATCTGCATACCGTCGAGCGCGGACGCGCCGTCGGTGTAGGTCTCAACCCGGTAGCCTTCCGCCTCCAGCGCCAGCGAAACGGAGGTGAGAATGTTGCGATCATCATCGACAAGCGCAATCGTCGGCATGGTTTGCCCCCTGGCCAGCCCGCCAGCGTAGCCTTTGGTCATCGCGGTGCGTTCATTGTGCACGGTCTGCGTTCCTTTTGCGTGTAGCACGGTTTGCCACAATTGGTCTTGTGTGGTGTCGCCCGACCGCTTGGCCTGCCGATTGCGCGGAAAATATGGCGGGCTGGTCGCGCCGCCCGTTCCGACGCATGCGGCGGCGCAGCATGGTAAACGCTTTGAGAACGGGTGGATCAATCAAGGATTTGAGGCCGGTAGACCGGCGTTTCCGGGCGGTATGTGGCTGCGGCTGAACGTCCGCCCGCGCACCACGCCGAGCGCCTCTAAGTCGCTGATCTCACTAACATGTTAGCTGCACCAAGCTGGCCTCTGCCTAGCAATCGGGCACCGGAAACGCTTTTGTCGCCAAACCTTCATGATGTTGATCAATTCCCCTGCGCGGCGCCTTGTTCACACCGCACCAACCCCCTACACGCTCTGCCACCTTGGCGGTGGATGTGCAGTGCAGCATGCCAGTTCAGTCGGGGTAATGGGGGATGGAGGCGCCGCGTGCGCCGTCCAGCAGCGCATAAAAAGGAACAAACGCGTGTCGGAACAGCAGGTGTCAGAGGGCCTTCGCAACCCAGACCTGGGCCTTGAGGCGATGGGACTGAGCAAATGGTCCACCGCGCGATTTAACCTCACCGCGCCGCTTCTGTACGAGCACGCCATCCGCAACGGTGAAGCCGTCATCACCGCCGGCGGCGCGCTCAAAGCGGACACCGGCAAACACACCGGACGCTCGCCGCTCGATAAGTTCATTGTTCGCGACGCCACCACCGAAGAGACGATCTGGTGGGGCGGCAACCAACCAATGGAGCCGGCGGCCTTTGAACGGCTGCGGGCCGACATGTTGGCGCACGCGCAGGGTATGGACCTGTTCGTGCAAGACCTTTACGGCGGCGCCGACCCCGCCCACCGGCTGACGACGCGCGTGGTGACGGAGAAGGCCTGGCACTCGCTGTTCATTCGCACGATGCTGCTGCGACCTGAGGCCGAGGCGCTCGACAGCTTTGCGCCAGAGATGACCATCATCGACTTGCCGAGCTTCCAGGCGGACCCGGCACGCCATAGCTGCCGCTCGGAGACGGTGATTGCCTGCGACTTCACCCGCAAAATCGTGCTGATTGCGGGCACGCACTATGCCGGCGAGATGAAGAAGAGCGTCTTCTCGATGCTCAACTTCCTTCTGCCCGCGGACGGGGTGATGCCGATGCATTGCTCGGCCAATGTGGATGAAAGCGGCCGGGTTGCCCTGTTCTTTGGGCTGTCGGGTACTGGCAAGACCACCCTGTCCGCCGACCCGGAGCGCATGCTGATCGGCGATGATGAGCATGGCTGGGGGCCCAATGGCGTCTTCAATTTCGAAGGCGGCTGCTACGCCAAGACGATCAACCTGTCGGCGGAGGCTGAGCCCGAGATCTACGCCACAACGGGCCGCTTCGGCACCGTACTCGAAAATGTGGCGCTTGATCCGCTCACCCGCGAGCCCGACTTCAACGACGCATCGCGCACTCAGAACACCCGCTGCGCCTATCCGATCGACTACATTCCCAACGCCCTTCTGTCGGGCCAGTCCGGCCAGCCAACCAATGTGGTGATGCTGACCTGCGATGCGTTCGGTGTTCTGCCGCCACTATCGAAGATGAGCCCAGATCAGGCGATGTACCACTTCCTATCGGGCTACACGGCGAAGGTTGCCGGCACGGAGATCGGCGTTACCGAGCCCGAAGCGACGTTTTCGACCTGCTTCGGCGCGCCGTTCATGCCGCGCCATCCCTCCGTCTACGGGGATCTGCTGCGCAAACTGATCGCCGAGCACAATGTGCAGTGCTGGCTCGTCAACACCGGCTGGTCGGGCGGGGCGCACGGCACCGGCGCGCGCATGCCTATCAAGGCCACGCGGCGGTTGCTGCACGCGGCGCTCGATGGCGAACTTGATGACGCGACCTTTGTCACCGATCCGTTCTTCGGCCTCGCGGTGCCCACTGCGGTGGAGGGGGTTGATCCGTCGATCTTGCAACCGCGCGAGACCTGGGCCAACACACAGGCCTATGACGAGCAGGCACAAAAGCTGGCGGCGATGTTCGCCACCAATTTCGCCGTGTACGAGCCCTATGTGGCCGACGCGGTCAAACAGGCTGCGCCCGTGTTTCTCGAAGCGGCGGAGTAGCGCCGCCAAGCCCTGCCGATGAGCGGGTCTGCCGGCATCGCGGCGGGCCATCGGCTGACGGCACAGGCCGGCGCCGAGGTGCTGGCCGAAGGTGGCTGCGCGGCCGATGCAGCCATCGGGGCAATCCTGACAGCGTGCGTGTGCGAACCGGTGCTGGCCTCGCCGGCGGGGGGCGGCTTCGCGATGGTCGCAGCCCCAGGCCTTAAAGATCCCACCTGTCTCGATTTCTTTGTGCA
>JAHCMG010000089.1 GCA_019192585.1 Devosiaceae bacterium MH13 | reverse complement strand
CCCTGGAAGTTGCGCTGGTGCTCGACAATACCGGCTCCATGCGCCGCCGCATGGGCACGCTGCGCACCGCCGCCCAGGATTTTGTCGACGTGGTGACCGAGGACGGCACCAGCGATCAGACCTCCATCGCGCTGGTGCCCTATGTCGCCTCCGTCAACATCGGCAACACCGAGCTGATGGAGCAGTTCATCGACAAAGATGGCGAGTCGCAGCACCACGCTGATCTTCTGGAGACGCGCTGGCTCGGCAAATATGATTGGTGCAGCTACCCCAACTGGGGCAGCGGCGGCGACCAAAACAATGGCGGCGGCGGCAATGATGGCGCGAGCCTGTCTGAGCCCAGCTGGGAGATCCCAGGGTTCCGCCTGGCCGTTGACAGCCTCTATGCGCCGATCATCGAAGCGCTGTCGGGCGTCAGTCCGGCCCACGCGAGCGACTCTTACACCTATGGGGTTTGGCAGGAATGCTACATCACAAACCCCGCGCAAATCAGCCATTGGCAACTGTTTGACCAGCTCGATGGCGTCGAGTGGAAGGGCTGTGTTGAAGCCCGCCCCGAGCCTTTCGACGTGACGGACGAGCCGCCCGATCCCGACAATCCCGATAGCCTGTGGGTGCCCTATTTCTGGATCGATGACACCGACGACTTCGCATGGTGGGTGCCCGACGGCAGCAACGATTGGATCGACGATGGTCCGTTTTTAAACAATACGGACATGTCCACCAACTATTGGGGGCGCACGCATTCGGTGCTGAAATATGCCTCGGGCGCCAGCATGTCGATCGACGAGACCCCGCCCTCAACGCGCGGGCCGAACATGTCCTGCGGCGACCCGATCGTTCCGCTGACCAACGATTACGAAAAGCTCACGAGCCGCATCACCGGCATGTCGCACTGGTTCAATGGTGGCACGCAGACCGCCCAAGGCGTCGCCTGGGGTTGGCGGGCCTTGTCGCCGTCACCACCCTTCACCGAAGGGCTGCCGTACGACGAGGTCACCAAGGTGATGGTCGTCATGACGGACGGCGAAAACTGGCTGGTGAGCTCAGACAATGAGGCGGTTCTGTCCGACTATTCCGCCTATGGGCACCTGCGCTGGGGCCGCTATCCCGAGGAGAACACCAACTCGGCGCGCCAATATATCGACCAGCGGACATTGGCAGCCTGCGCGAACGCAAAAGACGCCGGCGTGATCGTCTACACGGTGACCTTTGGCTTGCGGAACGCCCAAACCCGCGCGGTGTGGGACGAGTGCGCGACCGAAGAGGCGATGGCCTACCATGTCGACACCTCTTCCGAGCTTGTTGGGGCCTTCAACTCCATCGCGGAAGAAGTGGGCGACTTGCGCCTTACCCGCTAGGGACGCCGAAAAGCCTCCAAGGCCGGACCTTCAAAAACAAAGCCCGCGTCCTAAGCAGGAGGCGGGCTTTTTGCTTACGCGATTTGGCCGGAAACGCCGCCCGATCAGCTGAACAGGAACTTCCCCTGCTCGTCGATCACCTGCTTGGCTTTGGTGATCGCAAACTGAGATGCCGTATCCGCGGACGGGAACAGGTCCGCGCGGATCACCGTCTCTTTGCGCGCATCGGGTTCATCGCTCTCAAGAATGAAAGCGCGCAGGCGAAACTGCCCACCCTCGGGCATCGGCGCCGCTTCGATGATGAAGCCCTCATAGGTCACGCGTGCTTCCACCTTGGGGGCAGCATCGGCACCACCGCCATCGCCGCCGCCAAACAGTTTCTTGAAGAAAGACATGGTGTTACGCCCTGAACCTAATTGTCGAGGAACGACCGCAGCTTACGCGAGCGGCTCGGGTGCTTGAGCTTACGAAGCGCCTTGGCCTCGATCTGCCGGATGCGCTCGCGGGTCACCGAGAACTGCTGGCCGACCTCTTCAAGCGTGTGATCGGTGTTCATGCCGATCCCAAAGCGCATGCGCAGCACGCGCTCCTCACGCGGCGTCAGCGAGGCGAGCACGCGGGTCGTTGTCTCCCGCAGGTTTGACTGGATCGCAGCATCGATGGGCAGAACGGCGTTCTTATCCTCGATGAAATCGCCCAGATGGCTGTCTTCCTCATCGCCCACCGGCGTCTCGAGGGAGATCGGCTCTTTGGCGATCTTCAGAACCTTGCGCACCTTCTCAAGCGGCATCGCAAGCTTTTCAGACAGCTCTTCGGGCGTCGGCTCGCGGCCGATCTCGTGGAGCATCTGCCGTGAGGTGCGGACGATCTTGTTGATCGTCTCGATCATATGCACCGGAATACGGATGGTCCGTGCTTGGTCGGCAATCGAACGCGTGATGGCCTGCCGGATCCACCAGGTCGCGTAGGTCGAAAACTTGTAGCCGCGGCGATACTCAAACTTATCGACCGCCTTCATCAGGCCGATATTGCCTTCCTGGATCAGATCGAGGAACTGCAAGCCGCGGTTCGTGTACTTCTTCGCGATCGAGATGACGAGGCGCAGGTTCGCTTCCACCATCTCCTTCTTGGCGATGGCCGCTTCGCGCTCGCCCTTCTGCACCTTGTTCACGATGCGGCGGAACTCAGCGATGTTGAGGCCGGTCTCGGTCGCCAGCGAGCGAATGTCGCCGCGGATCTCCTTGACCACCTCTTTCTCAGCCGAAATGAACGGCTTCCAGCCCGGTGTGGACAAGCCGGCCACGCGGCGCACCCAGTTGGGATCAAGCTCAGCGCCCTGATGCGACTTGAGGAACTCCGCACGGTCGACGCCATAGCTCTCGGCAAGGCGCAGCAGGCGGCTTTCCATCGACACGAGGTTGCGGTTGATCGCATAGAGCTGCTCAACCAGCGCTTCGATACGGTTGTTGTTGAGCTGCAAGCTCTTCACAGCCGTGATCGTGTCCGCCTTCAGCCCTTGGAACCGGCGTTCTTGGCTGGGCGTCAGGGTCTGCGTGCCGCGCCCATCAAGGGTCACGTCCTGAAGCTTCGACAGCTTTTTGTAGTTGTCGGCGATCGAGTCGAAAATCTCGACGACCTTCGGCTTCAGCTCGGCTTCCATCGCGGACAAGGAGAGGTTGATTTCATCATCATCCTCATCGTCGTCTTCGGTGCCGTCACCCTCGCCATCGGCCGACGTGGCCTCACCGTCGCGCTGGTCGTCATTGGCCGCGACGGGCGTCTGCTGGGCCTGGCCGTTCGGGGCAGCGGCCCCGTTTGCGCCCGGCGCCGCGCCGTTCGCGGGCGCAGGCGGCTGAACGCCCTTGCCTTCTGGGTCCGCATACGTCGCTTCAAGGTCGATAATGTCGCGAAGGAGCACGCGCTCTTCGTTGAGCTCATCGCGCCAGATGATAATGGCCTGGAAGGTCAGCGGGCTCTCACAAAGCCCAGCGATCATCGCCTCGCGGCCAGCTTCGATCCGCTTAGCAATCGCGATCTCGCCTTCGCGCGACAGAAGCTCGACCGTGCCCATCTCGCGCAGATACATGCGCACCGGATCATCGGTCCGGTCGGATGGCTCACGCTTGGTGGTGGTTGCCACCGCGCGCCCTGTCGTCTCGGTCTCTGCGAGCGCGGTTGATTGCTCACCGCCGTCGCTCGCCTCTTCGGCCTCTTCAGCATCGACAACATTGATGCCCATATCGTTGAGCATGGCCATCGTGTCTTCGATCTGCTCGGAGGCGACCTGATCGGACGGCAAAACCGCGTTCAGCTCGTCATAGGTCACAAAGCCGCGTTTCTTGGCGGCTTTGATCATCTTTTTGACGGCGGCGTTGTTGAGGTCCAAAAGCGGCCCGTCACCGGTCTCGCTTGTCTCTGGCGTTGTGGTGGCTTCTGCCTGTTTTGCAGCCATTCGCTCGGCTACTCCTTTGATCACATGCCGCTCGGCCTCAAAGGGCCAGCCGCCGCATGGGAAACTCTACGTGCAGGGGTGAGCGTATCCTATCGATCCGGTGTAAACCGCGGCTTAACCAAATCCCGAAAAGCCCCCGCGCCTTCCCCAAGTTCTGCGCACCCGCTACCGCTGTTGGTCCGGGCCAAGCATCTGCCAAAGGACCAACTGCACCAACGCGTGCGACCGGGCAGAAGACCCCTGCTCGGCAAACCGAATTCGTATGACCGCGGACGAGACGTTCGGACACCTTCGTAAGGTCGGTCCGCAGAAGCCGCGAAACCGTCTATTTAGGTGATCAAAAACCGCTTGCAACCTGATTTTTGTGCGATTTTGGCGCGAAACGGCCCCTAAAGGGCCCGTAGCGGCACAAATAGCGCAACTCAACCTAACAAGCCTTAAGTGCTTTGGTGGCTAACCGCCCGCAACACGGTCGCTTCCTCGTCGAGCTGCGCCTCAAGCTCATGCAGCCGGGTGCGCATCGCACGCGCCTCATCTTGCAGGGCGAGAACGCGTTCCATCGCCCCATCGCTCAACGCATCATCGCCGGAGGAGCGCTCGCGCTCAGCATCATCGCTGACGGAGCGGAACTCCAGCTGCGCAAACAGAAACGTAAACAGCATCGACAAGAAGCGCGGCGTTACATCGAGCCGGAGTACCGGAAACGGGAGCGCGTCGAGCGATTGTTGATCGGCAGCCTCCGACGCCTCCGCTTGACCCCCTTGGAGAATATCATCGAGCTGCCGCGCCAAAGCTTCGTCCCGGCACAGGGGATAAACGTCGCGGTCGGCAAAGACCCGCGCCGCATCGGGGAAATGCCGCGCCAAGGCTAGCAATTGCCGCTCAACCGATACAGGCTCCGGCGCGCGGCGCAGGTGAACCCCTTGGGGTGCCGTGCCGCGAGGCGACAGGTCGCTACGGGGGCCCGCAGCGCCGCCGCTCCCCCGCAGGCTCCGGCGGTAGGCATAGAACCTGTCGCGCAAGGCCTGGTCGTAATGGGCTTTCACGGTGCCATCGGCGATGGTGCCCGCGAGCCGCGACAACCGCGCCTGCAGCGCCGCCATTCTTTCAGGCGTCGAGACGTCGGCTTGAGAAATCTCACGCGCCCACAGGGCCTCGATCAGCGGCTGCGCACCTTCAAGAAGCGCCTCAAACGCGCCCGTGCCATTCTCAGAAAGGAAGTCATCGGGGTCCTGCCCCTCCGGCAGGTACAGAAACCGCAAGCTCTTGCCTGGCTTCAGAAGCGGCAGCACCCTATCCATCGTGCGGTACGCCGCCCGCAGACCCGCTTCGTCTCCATCGAGGCAGACGATTGGCTCGTCGGCAAAGCGCCACATCAGGTTCAGCTGCTCGTCGCCAACCGCCGTGCCGAGCGAGGCAACCGCCTCCGCGAACCCGGCACGATGCAAGGCGATGGCATCCATATAGCCTTCGACCAGCAGCAAACGGCCCGAGCGATGCGCCGCCTCACGCGCCCGTTGCGCGTTGAACAGCATCTCCCGCTTGCGGAAGAACTCGGTCTCCGGAGAGTTGAGATATTTCGGCTCACCCTTGCCCAGAACCCTGCCGCCAAAGCCGACAACGCGCCCCTGGGCTGTTTCGATGGCCACCATCAGCCGGCCGCGGAAACGATCATAAGGCGCGCGGGAGGCATCGTCCGGCTGGATGACCAACCCCGTCTCGATCATGTCGGCGATGGGAACGGAGCGCGCGCTGAGAAAGCCGATCAGCGCGTCGCGACGATCGGGCGCAAAGCCGACCCGGAACGTTTTGCGCGTCTCAGCATCGAGGCCGCGGCGCTCAGCATAGGCCAGCGCTTCACGGCCAGCATCGCTTTGAAGCTGCCGCTCAAAAAACTGGGCCGCCAGCTCAAGCACATCGTGCAGTTTGATCGTGGCCGCCTGCCGCCGCGCGGCTTCAGGGTCTGGGGCCGGCAAAGAGACGCCAGCCTCGCCCGCGACGCGCTCCACGGCCTCAGGGAAGGTGAGCCCATCTATCTCCATCAAGAACCGGAAATGGTCACCAGAAGCCTGGCACCCAAAGCAATGGTACCGGCCCTTGCGGTCATCGACGTGGAAGGACGGCGTTTTCTCGCTATGAAACGGGCAGCAGGCCCAATGGTCGCCTTTGGCCGGACGGGACTTGCGCTTATCGAAGCTGACACGCCTGCCGATCAGGTCCGACAGCGGCACCCGATCGCGCAGGGTCGACAAAAAGGCATCAGTAAAACGCACGTCGCCAACCCGGCATAGCCGGGCCCCTAGCGCAGATTAAGATTCTGGCGCGGACAGATGATGTTTGGCGACAGACGATGCTTTGCACGCATCAATCTGCCCAGGGAACTGCGCCTTAAGCGCCGACATGATCTTGCCCATGTCGCGCAGGCCTTCAGCACCGGTTTCGCCGATCACGCGCACCACCGCGCTGCTCATCTCCTCATCGCTCAGCTGCTTGGGCATGAACGAGCGGATGATCTCAATTTCCTGGATCTCTTGCTCCGCGAGATCAAGCCGGCCGGCTTCCTCGTAAATGCGGGTCGATTCTTCGCGCTGCTTCACCATCTTGGCGAGCAGTTCGAGAATGCCGGCGTCGGACAGCTTGTCCGAGCCATCGCTGCGCACAGCGATATCGCGATCCTTGATCGCAGCATTGATCAACCGAAGGGTGCAGGCACGCCTGCTGTCTTTCGCTTTGACCGCATCTTTGAGACTTTCATTGAGCAAATCGCGCATGAGCTATCTGACCCGATGGTTCAATTTTCTCGCCGATCCCCGCATGGGTCGGCTTGGGGGAAACGCCAGTGTATCACCGACAGGTTGGGCGGCCAATGGGGTGGTTAGCAGAAGGTGAACCGCCACCCATAAGTGCCCATAATTTCAGCCTTTTACACACCGGTGAACGGCGCCACTGTGGAAAAACCTACGCGCTCGACGACCGATAAAGACTGGGGAAGGAAGCGTTTGAAACGGACGCAAGACATGGTAAGTCCCGTGCCCGACGTCAAGACGCGGCCCTGCAGCCGCAGTTCGGCGCCCTCGGTTCCCACCCAAGCAAGTACGCTGCCGGCACGAAAGACTGAACCATGACGAACATCTCCGCGACGGCTGATGGCAATACGGCCGAGCCGGGCACACTGCCTGTTCGAGACTGGACCCCGCAGCTGAGCACCGGCCGCCTGGTTTTGGCCGACTGCACGGTGTTTGAGGGCATGGGCTTCGGCGCGACCGGCAATGCGGTCGGCGAAGTGTGCTTCAACACGGCGATCACTGGCTACCAAGAGATCCTCACCGATCCATCTTATGCCGGGCAATTCATCACCTTCACCTTCCCCCACATTGGCAATGTGGGCGTCAACGCTGACGACCAAGAGCAGCTTCCAGCCGGCGAGGCCTTTGAAGGCGCGCGCGGGCTTCTTGTGCGGGCACCTCTGACTGACCCGTCAAACTGGCGCGCCACTGCCCATCTCGACGCATGGCTGCGGGCGCGCGGCATTATCGGCCTGTACGGCATCGACACCCGGGCGTTGACGGCGCACATCCGGCGCAATGGCACGCCAAACGCGACGCTCGCACACGCCGAGGACGGCGCCTTTAACACAAAAGCGCTGCACGCAGAGGCCGCCGCATGGGGCGGGCTGGAAGGCCGCGACCTGGTGCCCGGCGTCACCTCGCGCGGCAGCTCGCAATGGAACCAGACCAGTTGGACGCTGGACGCGGGCTTCGGCACACGCGAAGAAGACATCGTCCATGTCGTGGCCATCGATTTCGGCGTGAAGCGGAACATCCTCCGGCTTCTCGCTGACCGGGGCTGCAAGAT
>JAHCMG010000088.1 GCA_019192585.1 Devosiaceae bacterium MH13 | reverse complement strand
GCGCGTCTACCAATTCCGCCACCTGGGCAGGCACGTCGGAACGAGGGCGTGGCTTACGGCTGCGCCAATGCCTTGTCAACGGCCTTGGTTTACCTGTGGCGCATCGCTGGCCAAAGTGAGACCTTTCACCTGCTTCACATGGGCCGGGCGGCGCGATATTGACTGGCAAATGGCCCAGCAATCGCTGGGCCCGACACGCGCAAGGACTCGCACCGGCTATGGATGATGCCCCCGGCAACGCAAGCTTGAATGGCAAACTGGTCACCGTTTTCGGGGGCTCAGGGTTCCTAGGCCGTTATATCGTCCGCGAGCTCGCCAAGCGCGGCTACCGCGTGCGGGTGGCGGTGCGCCGGCCTGACTTGGCCGGGCACGTCCAACCGATGGGTGCTGTTGGGCAGATCCATGCGGTGCAGGCCAACCTGCGCTATGGCTGGTCGGTCGACCGCGCCATCGAAGGCGCCGATGCGGTCGTCAACCTTGTCGGCATCCTGTTTGAGAAGGGCAAGCAGAGCTTTGAAGCGGTGCAGGGCGAGGGGCCGGGCCTCATCGCCCAGGCATGCGCCAAGGCGGGGATCAGCAATCTCGTCCAGGTTTCTGCGATCGGCGCGGACAGCGACGCTGACGCGGCCTACGCGCGCTCCAAAGCCGCTGGCGAAGCGGCCGTGCGCGCGTCGGTGCCAGATGCGATCATTATGCGGCCTTCCATCGTGTTTGGCCCCGAAGATGATTTCTTCAACCGCTTTGCCAACATGGCGCGCATGTCGCCGATCTTGCCCGTGGTCGGCCCGCAGACCCGCTTCCAGCCGGTCTATGTTGGTGATGTGGCAGATGCGGTGGCCTTGGCCGTCGATGGCGGGGCGACGCCTGGCACGATCTATGAGCTTGGCGGTCCGGAGATCGACACGTTCGAAGGCCTGATGGAGCGCATGCTGCACATCATCGAGCGCCGTCGCGCTATCATCGCGATGCCCGACAAGGTGGCTGAACTTCAGGCGCGGGTTTTCGAATTGCTGCCCAAGCCCATCCTGACGGTTGATCAGATCAAGATGCTGGCGAACGATAATGTCGTTTCAGATGCGGCGCTGGCCGAACAGCGCACCTTGCAGGGTCTCGGCCTGCAGCCCGCGGCGCTGGAAGCGATTTTGCCCACATACCTGTGGCGCTACCGCAAGCACGGCCAATATTCAGCGCTAGGCGCGAAGCCCTAACCTAGTTTGCCATCGCCAACCGCTGCGCGATTGGCGACCCAGGGGCGGCTTACCCCAGTAGTGCCAGCCCGACAAAGCCCAGTGAGCCAACAATGATGCGCCACCAGGCGAACAGCGCGAACCCGTGCTTGGACACATAGTCGAGCAGCCACCGCACCACGATCACCGCCATGAAGAAGGCGGAGACAAAGCCGACCGCGACGACCATCAGACCGTCGGTCGTGACGATGTCGCGGTTCTGGTAGAGGTCGTAGACAAACGCCCCTGCCATTGTCGGCATCGCCAGGAAGAAGGTGAACTCGGCGGCCGACCGTTTGTCGGTGCCTATCAATAGGGAGCCGACAATCGTCGACCCGGACCGCGACACGCCCGGGATCAGCGCCAGGCACTGGCAAAGCCCGATGCCAAGGCACAGGGGCAGGGGGTAATCCATCACATCGGTGTATTTGGGCTGCAGCGGTAGGCGGTCGACGATTAGCAAGATCACCCCGCCAATGATCAGCGTCGTGCAGATCAGCGCCGGCGTCTCAAACAGCACCGTTTTGATGAACTCGTGTAGCAGAACGCCAGCAAAGGCCGCGGGCAGAAAGGCAACCAAGATGCCGGCCACGAACCGCCGCGCGCGGGCGCTGGTTGGTAGCTCTTTCGCGATCTGCAGCAGCTTGGCGGTGTAGACCGATAGCACGGCCAAAATGGCGCCAAGCTGGATGAGAACCTCAAAAATCTTGCCTTCGTTCTCAAAGCCTAAGAAATGCCCAGCAAGCAGAATATGGCCTGTCGAGGAGACCGGAATGAACTCGGTCAGACCCTCAAGAAGTCCAAGGAACAGCGCTTGCAGAAAGGTTTCGAGGCTCATTGTCCGATCAGCGCCGTATCACGTGGGGAACCAGGGAATCAGCAAGCCCGCCAGCTTGTGCCCGTTCCGTTACGCTTGATTGGGTTAACATTCCAACCTTCCTTGCCAACCCTCGTTTTCAACCCCTTCGGCATCTTCGCCCAGCCTGCCGCGTACGCGGTGGCTTGAGAGGCGCACAGCCAACGCCTATACCCACCCCGGATCGAGATGCGCCGGCCCCTTGCCTAAGCGCACCGATCCGCAACCGATGAGTTCCCATGCCGACCCTGTTTCACCAGCCGCTTGATGTTGCCAGCCGTTTCGTTCGCCTTGTGATGGGCGAATATGGCGTCGAAGCGGAGCTGGAAGTGGAAAAAGTGTGGCTGCGGCGGCACGATTTTCTGGTGCTGAACCCGGCGGCCACGGTGCCGGTGCTTCAGCTCGATGAGGCGGTGCTCGTCGGTCCCACGCCGCTCGTTTCTTTTCTTGCCGAAGCGCGCGAAGATGGCGGTGCGCCGCTGCTGCCGCGCGACCCGGCCGACAGGGCCGAGGTGCGGCGGCTTATCGATTGGGCGCTGCTGATCCTCGAAGCCGATGTCTCCGCCGTGCTGGTGCTGGAGAAGGCGCTGAAACGGCAAATCCCGGCCGATCAGGGCGGCGGCGCGCCGGACACGCAAGCCATGCGGATCGCCCGCGACGCGCTCGGTTGGCACCTCAGCTACCTGGCGCATCTGCTCACGGGCAATGATTGGCTCACCGGTGAGCGGCTGACCCAGGCAGACCTTGCCTTCGGCGCGGCAATATCATCGCTCGACTATCTCGGTGAGATCGCCTGGTCCGACCATCCCGCCATGCGCGATTGGTATGCAAGGCTCAAATCGCGCCCCTCCTTCGCTCCGCTCCTCGCCGATCGCGTCACCGGCGTGGTGCCGCCAAGCCACTATGAAGACCCCGACTTCTAAAGACCGGGCTTTCGTTGAAAAAGCAGCCTCAGAGCTTGGCTTTGACGCGTGCGCGATAACCCACGCCAACCGGGTGGATGATCTGCGCGAGAGGCTCGACCGGTTCGTGGCGCTTGGCCATCACGGCTCGATGGAGTGGATGGCTGAAACGGCCACCCGCCGCAGCCATCCGCGGCACCTTTGGCCCGAGGCGCGCGCCCTCGTCATGCTCGGCATGAGCTACGCTCCGCCAGACGATCCGCTGGCGACGCTAGAGCGGCCCGACGTCGGCACCATCTCGGTCTATGCCCGCAACCGCGACTATCACGACCTGATCAAAGGCCGGCTCAAGACCCTCGCCTCGAAGATCGTCTCGCGGCTCGGCGGCGGGGTGAAAGTGTTTGTCGACACGGCCCCTGTCATGGAGAAGCCGCTCGCCCAGGCTGCTGGTCTGGGCTGGCAGGGCAAGCACACCAACCTCGTCTCGCGGTCCCACGGCTCGTGGCTGTTTCTCGGCTCGATCTTCACAACGCTCGATCTGGCGGCAGATGAGGCGGAGACCGACCATTGCGGCTCGTGCACGCGCTGCCTTGATGTGTGCCCCACACGCGCCTTCCCAGCGCCCTATCAGCTCGATGCGCGGCGCTGCATCTCTTACCTGACGATCGAGCACAAAGGGCCGATCCCCGAAGAGTTTCGCGTCCCCATGGGCAACCGCATCTATGGCTGCGATGACTGCTTGGCCGTGTGCCCGTGGAACAAGTTCGCCGCCGAGGCGCGCGAAGCGAAGCTCACCGCCCGAGAGGACCTGAAGGCTCCGCCGCTTGATGAGCTTTTGCGCCTCGATGATGCCGGCTTCCGGCGGCATTTCTCGGGCTCGCCCATCAAGCGGATCGGAAGGAACCGTTTCATCCGCAACTGCCTTATCGCCGCGGGTAACAGCGCAGATCCCGCGCTGACCCCCCAGGTTTCAGCCCTTACTGCAGACCAAGACCCGGTGGTTCAAGACGCGGCGCAATGGGCGCTTGCCCAGCTTGAAAAGACATCCGCTTAGGTGGGCGTGTACCCATCCGCTTTAAGGGCGTGGCCCGCCAGATAAAGGGACCCGCAGATGAGCACGCGGGCCGGCTCGCCAGCGCTTGCCTCGATCTCAGTGAGCGCCGCTTCCAGGCTGTCGGCCACCGACCCATAGGTGCCCGCTTCCGAGGCCGATGCGGCCACCGCCACCGTGTCGAGGCCTTTGTCATGGCCGGGGATCGGCACCCCGATCACCTGGCGGGCGAGCCCTTCGAACGGGCGGAAAAAGTCTGTGGCGTCTTTGGTGCGCATCAACCCGGAGATCAGGTAGAGCGGCCGCGGCACGCGGTCTTCGAGATCGGCCATCGCTTCAGCGAGCGCCTTGCCGCCACCGGCATTGTGCCCGCCATCGAGCCACACATCGCACGAGGGCGCGCGCGCCGCGAGCGTACCCGTCAATTTCTGCAGGCGCCCCGGCCACTGCACCGTTTGCATGGCGTTGGCATATTCCGCGTCGGTGCCGCTGAGATCAGTGTGGCGCAGACAGGCGATCGCCGTGCCCGCATTGATGATCTGGTGCCGCCCGGCAAGCCTAGGCAGCGGCAGATCCATCAAGCCAAACGCGTCCTGGTAGACCAGCCGCCCATGCTCCTCATAGGCCATAAAGTCCTGCCCATGCTCGATCAGCGGAGCGCCGACGCGGCGCGCCACCGCGCGGATCACCTGCAGGGCTGGCTCGTCTTGCGGCGCGACAACGCAGGGCACATCGCGTTTGAGGATGCCGGCCTTCTCGGTGGCGATCTTCTCAAGCGTGTCACCGAGAAAGCCCATATGGTCCATCGAGACAGGCGTGATGGCGCACAGGGCGGGCCTCTCGATCACGTTGGTCGCATCAAGGCGGCCACCAAGGCCCACCTCAAGCAAGGTCGCGTCGGCGGCGGTCTCCGCGAACAGATGCAGCGCCGTCGCCGTTGTCGCCTCGAAGAAGGTGATGGACTTGCCGCCGTTCACGGTCTCGCAGTGCCGCAGCGCGTCGACAAGGGCATCATCACTCACCAGCGAACCAGCGACGCGGATGCGCTCATTGAACCGCACCAGGTGCGGCGAGGTGTAGGCGTGAACCTGCTTGCCTTGCGCCTCCAGAGCGGCGCGCAGAAACGCCACCGTCGAGCCCTTCCCGTTGGTTCCAGCAACGTGGAACACCGGGGGCAGCTTGTCCTGCGGGTTGCCCATCGCGCCAAGCAGCCGGACCATGCGCTCGAGGCCCAAGTCCCAGGCGCGCGGGTGCAATGTCGTGAACTGGTGCAGCAGATCGAGCGCGGCATCTTGCGCGCCGGCATCGCTGGGCGAAGCGGGTCGCGTCATGATGCGGTGATGGGTCCCGAAACCGGGGCGGGGGTCCCCGACGCGGAGGAAGATGAGGGCTGAGCCGGCTGCTGTGGGCTGTTGGGCTCCGGCTCGGCAACCATGGCCGCGGCGGCCTCGCTGTCGGGTTCAGTAACCTCGGCGACTGGCTCTTCGCTCGGCTCTGCTGCCTCGTCACTTGCGCCTGCCACGGCATCGCTCGCGGCGGGCGTCAGCACGCTCACCGGGTTGGTCATCAAGTCGATGAGCCGGGCGAGTGTTGGCCGCATCTCATGGCGCGTCACCACCATGTCGAGCATGCCATGCTCCAACAGGTACTCAGCGCGCTGGAAGCCTTCGGGCAGCTTTTCGCGGATCGTCTGCTCGATCACCCGCGGGCCGGCAAAGCCGATCAGTGCACCAGGTTCGGCGATATGGATATCGCCGAGCATGGCGTAGGACGCGGTAACGCCGCCGGTCGTTGGGTTGGTTAGAACCACAATGTAGGGAAGGCCAGCTTCTTTGAGCTGCTGCACCGCCACGGTGGTGCGCGGCAGCTGCATGAGCGACAAAATACCCTCCTGCATCCGCGCCCCGCCAGAGGCAGCGAACAGGATCAGCGGCAGGCCGCGCTCGACGGCGACATCACACGCTTTGATGAACGCTTCGCCGGCCGCCATGCCAAGCGATCCGCCCATAAAGGCAAAATTCTGCGCGGCGACGACAACCCCCTGGGTCTCCAGCGTACCGGTCGCCACCAGGAACGCGTCCTGTTCGCCAGTCTTGGCGCGCGCGTCCTTGATGCGGTCGGTGTAACGCCGCTCATCGCGGAACTTGAGCGGGTCCGCGCCCACATCCGGCGTGGCGATCAGCTCATACTGGCCGCCGTCGAACAGCCGGTTGAGCCGCTCGCGGATTGGCATGCGCATATGATGGCCGGAGTTCGGCACCACCCAATCGTTCTTCTCAAGATCGCGATGGAACACCATCTCCCCGGTCTCGGGACACTTGATCCAGAGATTTTCCGGGGTCTGGCTGGATGAGAACAAGGTGCGGATCTTCGGCCGCACGACATTGTCGATCCAATTCACAGCGAGGCACTCCTAGGCAAGCGGGGGCGTGTGGCCCAGGGGGTTTGGGTTAGGCAGCGCGCCGGGCGCGGCGTACACCGGCGGCCAGGTCGGCGGTCAGCGCCTGCACCTTGTCTACCGTTATATCGGTTGCCTGACCATCACCATCAAGGCTGGCCTCGATGGTTCCCACCAGCGCCGAGCCGACAACGACGCCATCGGCCACGGCGCCGATCGCTGCCGCATCATCGGCGGTGCGGATGCCAAAGCCCACGGCAACGGGCAAATCCGTGGACGCCTTGATGCGGCCGACGGCTTCGCCCACAGCCACCGGGTCGGCGCTGCGCGTGCCGGTGATGCCCTTGATGGCCACGTAGTAGACAAAGCCTGACGTGTTGCCCAAAACGGCGGGCAACCGGTTGTCGTCGGTTGTGGGTGTTGCGAGGCGCACGAAGTTCAAACCGGCCTTGAGCGCTGGCAAGCAGAGCTCTTCGTCGGTCTCGGGCGGCAGATCAACAATGATCAATCCATCGACCCCGACGCGCAGCGCTTCGGCCAAAAAGGCGTCCACGCCATAGATGTAGATGGGGTTGAAATAGCCCATCAAAATGATCGGCGTGTCCGCATTGCGGGTGCGAAAAGCTTCGACGAGGGCAAGTGTCTTGCGCAGCGTCTGCCCACCCAAAAGTGCCCGCCGCCCGGCCGCCTGAACGGTCGGGCCGTCGGCCATCGGGTCGGAGAAGGGAATGCCAAGTTCGATCAGGTCCGCCCCGCCCTCAACCAGCGCATGCATGATCTCAAGGCAGGTGTCATAGTCCGGATCGCCGCCCATCACATAGGTCATCAGCGCCGGCCGCCCTTCGGCGCGCAGCGCCGCGAAACGGTCTTCAATGCGGGTCGTCATGAGCGGGTTGCCTCCTGCGCTTCGAGCGCGCTGGCAACGGTGTGCACGTCCTTGTCGCCGCGCCCGCACAGGTTCATCACGATGATCTGGTCGCGATCCATGGTCGGCGCAAGCTTGGCGACATGAGCCAACGCATGGGCTGGCTCAAGTGCGGGCAAAATGCCTTCCGTGCGCGCCAGAAGCTTGAAACCTTCAAGCGCTTCAGTGTCTGTTACGGGCACGTAACGAACGCGGCCAATATCTTTCAGCCATGAGTGTTCGGGGCCGATGCCCGGGTAGTCAAGGCCCGCCGAGATGGAGTGGCCCTCGAGGATCTGCCCGTCATCGTCTTGCAGCAAGAAGGTGCGGTTGCCGTGCAGCACCCCCGGTTTGCCACCCGAAAGCGATGCCGCGTGGCCATTGTCGACATCGACGCCGTGGCCGCCGGCTTCAACGCCGATCAGATCAACATCCGTATCGTCAAGGAACGGGTGGAACAGGCCGATGGCGTTGGAACCACCGCCGACACAGGCCACGGCCACGTCGGGAAGCCGCCCTTCGGCTTCGAGGATCTGTTCGCGGCACTCGCGGCCAATGACCGATTGGAAGTCCCGCACTAGCATCGGGTAGGGGTGCGGGCCCGCGGCGGTGCCGATCAGATAATAGGTCTCATCAACTGTGGCGACCCAGTCGCGCAGCGCTTCGTTCATCGCGTCTTTGAGCGTGCCCGCGCCCGCGGTCACAGGAATGACCTCGGCGCCTAGCAGTTTCATGCGGAACACGTTGGGGGCTTGGCGCTCAACGTCGGTCGCGCCCATGTAGATGACGGCTTTAAGGCCGAACCGCGCGCACACGGTAGCGGTCGCGACACCATGTTGTCCTGCGCCGGTCTCGGCGATGATCCGCGACTTGCCCATCCGGCGCGCGAGCAAGATCTGCCCCAGGCAATTGTTGATCTTGTGGCTGCCCGTATGGTTCAGCTCGTCGCGCTTGAAGTAAATCTTGGCGCCGCCCAGCTCCTCGGTCAGCCGCTCGGCAAAATAGAGCGGTGAGGGCCGGCCAGCATAGGTGGCGTTGAGGCCGTTCAGTTCGGCGGCGAAAGCGGGGTCCTCTTTGGCCTCAGCGTAGGCACGCTCGAGATCCAAGATCAGCGGCATGAGTGTTTCGGCAACGAAACGGCCACCAAAGAGGCCGAAGTTTCCACCCTCATCGGGGCCGGTACGGTACGAATTAATGGCGACGGTCATGCCGTTTGCCTTCCTCCGGAAAGGGTTTGAGCCGCGCCCGAACCTGCGGGGCCGCGGGTGGTGGTCTTGGCTGCCTTGATGAAGGCGGCGATGGCGTCAGCATCCTTGATGCCCGGCGCCCGCTCAACGCCCGATGAAACATCAACAGCGTCTGCCCCCGTTGCGACAATGGCGGCCGACACCGTTTCAGGCGTCAACCCACCGGAAAGCATGAAGGGCTTTGTGCGGTCAAGCGCGTCGAGCAGCGACCAATCGAACACGGCGCCGAGCCCGCCTGGGCGTGTGGCGTCTTTCGGCGGTTTGGCGTCGAGCAGCACCTGGTCGGCCACGGTGGCCAATTCGTTGGCGAGCGCCACATCCTCGGCCTTTCCGATGCCGACGGCTTTGAGCACCCGCTTGCCGGTCAGCGCACGCACCTCTGCGATGCGGCGGGCATCCTCCGAGCCGTGCAGTTGAAACCAATCTGGTTCGATGGCGTCGTTGAGGGCCAGGAGCGCCTCGTCGGTGGCGTTGACGGTGAGGATGACCAGATCCGCCCGCCCGCGCGCCTGCGTCGCGAGGGTGGCCATGGTCTCCAGGTCAACATGCCGTGGGCTTTTCGGAAACGAGACGAGCCCGATCATGTCCGCGCCCGCCGAAAGGGCAACGTCCAGGGTGTTGGGCTCGGAAAGCCCGCAGATTTTCACGCCTGTGGTGACCATCCGTGTCGTCTACCCACCGGCGCTGGCCGCTGGCAAGTCGCACGATGCCGCGGACGGGGCGGGCGCGTGGGCGCCTGGACACCAACAGTGGATGACGCGCGCGGACAGCCGCGCTAAGCAGGCGCCATGACCCAGCCTTTAACGCCCTCGGAGATCGAACGCTACGCGCGCCACCTTGTCATCCCGGAGATCGGGGGGCCGGGGCAGCTAAAACTGAAAGCGGCCCGGGTTGTCGTTTTGGGCGCGGGCGGGCTTGGCGCGCCGTGCCTTTTGTACCTCGCCGCCGCCGGCGTTGGCACTCTGGTAATCGTCGATGATGACCACGTTTCGCTGTCTAACCTCCAGCGCCAGGTGCTGCATCCCACCCAGACGATCGGCGCGCCCAAGGTGGAGACAGCCAAGGCCAGCCTGTCCGCGATCAACGATGCCATACAGATTGAAACGCATGCGAAACGGTTGAGCGCCGACAATGCCGACGATCTGATCGCCGGCGCCGACGTGGTGGTTGATGGGTCCGACAGCTTTGAGACGCGCGCCACCCTCGCCGAGGCCTGCGCGCGGTTGAAATTGCCCCTCGTCAGCGCCGCGGTGTCGGTTTGGGATGGGTCGCTGACCGTGTTCGCCCCGTTCATGGAGCGTACAGACGGCGGCTTCTATCCCAGCTATTCCGACCTCTACCCCATCGCGCCAGAGCCGGGCTCACTGCCGACCTGTGCGCAGGTTGGTGTCGTGGGCGCGCTGACAGGCATGCTCGGCACCATGCAGGCCATGGAGACCATCAAGCTGGTCACCGGGGCGGGGGAGCCGCTTCTGGGGCGGCTTTTGCTGGTCGACGCTCGGACCATGCGCTTTGAGACGCTGGACGTTTAAGACCTAGCTTGCGCAATTTGGTGTGTGAGATTCTGCTGCACGGAATGCATCAAGCGCAGCCTGCATTATAGAATCCCAAAACCCGCATTCCGATTCCCGGAATGCGGGCTTCACTATTGAAATGTTGAGCTTTTTACCCTCAGCGCCGAGCTATAGCATGCTCGGCAGCACCCGATCGGGTGGCCGGTGACCGTCCGAGAAGGTGCGGATGTTGATGATCACACGCTCGCCCATATCGACCCGGCTTTCGAGCGTCGCGGACCCCATATGCGGCAGCAAAACCAACTTATGGGCACGGGCCAGCTTCAACAGCTTCGGCTCCGCGGTGGGCTCATGCTCAAACACATCGAGGCCGGCGCCGGCCAGCTGGCCCTGCTCAAGCATGCGGATCAGCGCCATCTCATCGATGATCTCGCCGCGCGCCGTGTTCACGATGAACGCCGAAGGCTTCATCAATTTCAGCCGTCGGGCGGACAGAAGGTGGAACGTTGCGGGCGTGTGCGGGCAGTGGACCGACACCACGTCCATCCGTGCGAGCATCTGATCGAGCGATTCCCAATAGGTCGCTTCGAGCTCTTCTTCGATCGCCTCCGGGGCCCGGCGGCGATTGTGGTAGTGGATCGACAAGCCAAACGCCTTAGCGCGGCGGGCAACCGCCTGGCCGATGCGGCCCATGCCGACAATGCCCAGCCGCTTGCCCCAGATCCGGTGGCCCAGCATCCAGGTCGGCGACCAGCCTTCCCAGGTTTCTGCATTGTCCTGAATGTAGCGCGCGCCTTCTTTAAGGCGGCGGGGCACGGCCAAGATCAGCGCCATCGTCATGTCGGCCGTGTCTTCAGTCAAAACGCCCGGCGTGTTGGTCACCGTGATTGAGCGGTGGTTGGCGGCCTCGACATCAATATTGTCGACGCCCGCGCCAAATTGGGCGATCAGCTTCAGCTTGGGGCCCGCCTGGGCCAAAAGCGCTGCGTCGAGCCGGTCAGTAACCGTGGGCACAAGCACGTCGGCCGTGCGCACCGCCTCGACAAGCTCGGCCTGCGTCATCGGCCGGTCGTCGGTGTTCAGGCGCGCGTCGAACAGTTCGCGCATCCGGGTCTCAACCACATCGGGCAGCCGGCGCGTCACAACAACAACGGGCTTGGTCTTCGCCATGGGGTACCCTTTCTTCTGGTCAAAAACCCCGCCGGTGGCGCACGCCTTGACCCAAAATTAACGCCGTTTCGGCAATCGTGGCGCCTATCAAGCTTAGGCGCTCCCCCTTGTCCAGACAAACGAAGGGCGGGCGCCCCTGCGGCGGCGGATGTGATGCCGTACCGCAGTGCACAACCACCTGACAAGCCCGCTACGGCCAAGCCCAAGCGGGTGCGCGAACACGGACTGACACACCGCCCCATGGCCCAGCTTCTGCCGCGTATCGGCCTTCGCCTCCTGCTCCCCGCCCTTGTTTTGCTGGCTGCGGCCCCGCATTTGGGTGCGCCCATGCTCGGCGCGTCACCGGCTCAGGCGCAGGCCGCGCGGGTGCTCGAAGGGGTCACGGTGGGACCGGTAACGGGCTTTCCGCTGCCGCGCTTTGTTTCGATCCGGCCCGACCGGGCGAATGTCCGCGTTGGCCCCGGCGGCGCCTATGATATCGACTTCACCTTCCAGCGGTCCGGCCTGCCGGTGGAGATTATCGCCGAGTTCGGCAATTGGCGAAAAATCCGGGACATGGACGGCGATGAAGGCTGGATCCGCCACGACCTGTTGACCGGGCGGCGCATGGCGGTGATCGCGCCATGGAGCGGTGGCGACCCGCTGCCGGCGCGCGGCAGCCCGTCCGATGCGGCGGCAACCCGCTACCTGCTCGAGCCGGGCGTCCTGGCAACCTTGCGGTCTTGCGATGGCAATTGGTGCGATGTGTCCGCGCCCGAAGATCGCGGACGCTGGCGCGGCTATGTCGAGCAAAGCGCCATCTGGGGTGCTTACCCCGATGAGCAGTTCGACGCGGATTAAGGCGCGATCTGAGGCTTAGCTAGCTGGCCGCTTTCGGGCGCACCCGAACCACGACATCGACGCTCACCAGCTCCATCCCCTCAGGGATTTCCGGCAGGCGGTTCACCGACACAGCGTTTGACGGCACGTCGACCACCCGGTCCTCATGCTCAAGGAACATGTGGTGGTGGTCACCGGTATTGGTGTCGAAATAGGTGCGCGACGAATCGACGGTGATCTCGCGCAGCAGGCCAGCCCCGGTGAACTGATGCAGCGTGTTGTAGACGGTTGCCAGCGAGACACCCGCGCCGCGCCCCTTGGCGATCTCGTGCAGCCACTCCGCGGATACGTGCCGGTCTTTGCCATCAAACAGGATCTCGGCCAGCGCCAAACGCTGCCGGGTCGGGCGAAGGCCGGAGCGGCGCAACTTGCCCACAAGGGCGTCGCGCGCCACGCGGCTTGCCTCGGCTGAGGCGTTCTCGACCTGGTTTTGACCGTCGCTCTCGGACATCTCGAACCGTCTTAAGTTTCACTGGTGCCTATATGATGGGACCACGGAGCGGGCGCTGACGCATCAGCAAAAGCACCGTGTCACATCGTGTGTGCGTTGCGAAGCGCTATAGCACATTTTTGCGACCCATTTGCAAATATAGAAAATCCCGGGCCTCTGGTGCGTGCGTCGGCCACCGTTTTCCCGTTTGTGTCACCAACGGAGCAGGCGCTTGGGGCTTGTTTTGGGCTCGCAAACTGATACCACCCGGCAAAACTGAAATGACCGGCCAGCCCTGTCGCCAAACACATGGTGACCGCGGCGGTGCGGTACCCTTTGCAGGGCGCACCAACCCTGGCCCGTCGGCACGACAAACCGGGAGCTTTGTGGACCACCATGGCAGATCGCCCCTCTTCCCTTGGCTATGACGATCTCATCGCCTGCGCCGAAGGCCGCATGTTTGGCCCCGGCAACGCCCAGCTGCCTGCGCCGCCGATGCTGATGTTCGACCGCATCACCTCGATCAGCGAGGAAGGCGGCGCCAACGGCAAGGGCCATGTGCTCGCCGAGCTCGATGTGAAGCCGGACCTTTGGTTCTTCGAGTGCCATTTCATCGGCGACCCGGTGATGCCGGGCTGCCTGGGCCTTGATGCGCTGTGGCAGCTAACCGGCTTTTACCTTGGCTGGCTCGGCGAGAAGGGCCGCGGCCGCGCCCTAGGCGTCGGCGAGGTGAAGTTCACCGGCCAGGTGCAGCCGCACATCAAAAAGGTCGAGTATGGCGTCGATCTCAAGCGGGTGATGCGCTCAAAACTGAAACTTGCCATCGCCGATGGGTGGCTAAAGGCCGATGGGGAAACCATCTTTACCGTCCAGGGCATGCGGGTCGGCCTGTTCGAGGACGATGCGGCCTAAGCGCATGCGCGCGAAACGTGCACGCGTCAAGCAGATAAGGAGACGGATATGCGGCGGGTCGTCGTCACGGGGATGGGCATCGTCTCATCGATCGGCAACACCACCGGTGAGGTCCTTGAGAGCCTGAAGGCGGCCAAATCGGGCATCGTCTTCGCGCAAGACTATGCCGATCTTGGGTTCCGCAGCCAGGTTCACGGCGCGCCGGACATTGATGTCGCAGCGCTGGTGGATCGCCGGGCGATGCGCTTTCATGGCGGCGGCACGGCGTGGAACCATGTCGCGATGGACCAAGCCATTGCTGACGCGAAACTGTCTGAAGACGAGATCAGCAACCCGCGCACCGGCATTGTGATGGGCTCTGGCGGCTCTTCGACCCGGACCATCGTTGAGGCGGCGTTGACCACCAAGGAAAAGGGCCCGAAGCGCGTCGGCCCGTTCGCGGTGCCCAAGGCTATGGCGTCCACCGCGTCGGCAACACTTGGCACCCACTTCAAGATCAAAGGCTTGAGCTATTCGATCTCGTCGGCCTGCTCGACCTCGGCGCACTGCATCGGCAACGCCTACGAACTCATCCAATGGGGCAAGCAGGATCGCGTGTTCGCGGGCGGCTGCGAAGACCTCGATTGGACGCTCTCGGTCCTGTTCGACGCCATGGGCGCGATGTCATCGAAGTATAACGACACCCCAGCGCGGGCCTCGCGGGCCTATGACAAGAACCGCGACGGGTTTGTGATCGCCGGCGGCGCCGGTGTTCTGGTGCTCGAAGAGTACGAGATGGCGAAAGCCCGTGGCGCGCCGATCTATGGGGAGATCATCGGCTACGGCGCGACCGCCGATGGCGCGGATATGGTCGCGCCCTCCGGCGAAGGGGCCGTGCGCTGCATGCAGCAGGCGCTTTCAACCGTCGACATGCCGATCGATTACATCAACACCCACGGAACCGCGACGCCGGTTGGGGATTCCGCTGAAACCAACGCCATCCGCGAAGTGTTCGGCAGTGCGATCCCGGCGCTGTCATCAACCAAGTCGCTGACGGGCCACTCGCAAGGCGCGACGGGCGTGCAAGAGGCGATCTACACGTTGTTGATGTTGAACAACAATTTCGTGTGCGAGAGCGCCCATATCGACGAGCTCGATCCGGAGTTTGCTGACCTGCCCATCGCGCGCGAACGCCTTGATCAGCCGGTCGCCGCGGCGCTGTCCAACTCGTTCGGGTTTGGCGGCACCAATGCGGTTTTGGTGTTCAAGCATCCCGACGCGTAAGGAGTATCGAGATGACCCAGATTATGGCGGGAAAGCGCGGGCTAATCATGGGCGTCGCGAACAACCACTCGATTGCGTGGGGCATTGCCAAAACGCTGGCCGAGCATGGCGCCGAGCTGGCGTTCACCCATCAGGGTCCTGCCATGGCGCGCCGCGTCGGGCCGCTGGCCGAGAGCGTGGGCTCGACCATCGTCATGGATTGCGATGTCGAAGATGAAGCCTCTGTCGATGCGGTCTTCTCGCACCTCTCCGAAGAGTGGGGCTCGATCGATTTCTTCGTTCACGCAGTCGCATTCTCCGACAAGAACGAGCTGATCGGCCGCTTTGCGGACACCAGCCGCGAGAACTTCCAGCGCACGATGACGATCTCCTGCTTCTCCTTCGTCGAGACGGCGCGCCGCGCCGCCGCGCTGATGGCCGAAGGCGGCTCGATGATCACGCTGACCTATGATGGCTCCCAGCGCGTGATGCCCAACTACAATGTGATGGGTGTCGCCAAAGCAGCCCTTGAAGCGTCGGTGCGGTACCTGGCCATGGATTTTGGCCTCAGCGGCGTGCGCGTGAACGCGATCTCCGCCGGGCCAATGCGCACCTTGGCGGGCGCTGGCGTTGCCGATGCGCGGCTGATGTTCAACTTCCAAAAGCAGCACGCGCCGCTCGGTCGGACCGTGACGCTGGATGAGGTTGGCGGCGCTGGGCTCTACCTGCTGTCCGATCTGTCGGGCGGCGTGACCGGCGAAGTCCACTATGTGGATTCGGGCTACAACATCATCTCCATGCCGCGCCTCGATGCGCTTAAAGCGCAGCAGGCGACCGAGTAGCCTGCGCTATGCGCCTTGTGATCGTCGGCTACGGCTACTCGTCCCGGGCGATCCACGCGGCCGTGCAGGGTGAGACGGAGACGGTTACCGTCACCACGACAAAGGCTGACAAGGCCGACGCGCTGCAGGCGGAGGGCCTGCGCGCGGCTGTCTTCGATGGCACGGAGCCATCAACCGCTCTGGCGGAGGCGTTGGGCACCGCGACCCATCTGTTGATGTCCGCCGCCCCAGATGCTGAGGGCGACCCGCTGCTTCACCATCACGCGCTTGCCGATGCACCCAACCTGCAATGGGCCGGCTATCTGTCGACCGTGGGCGTCTATGGCGATGCGCAAGGCGGCTGGGTAGACGAAGCGAGCCCCGCCGCTCCGCGCAGTGCCCGCTCGAAAGCGCGCCTCGTCGCTGAGCAGGCCTGGCGCACCCAGGCCGAGAGGTGCGGCGTCGCGCTCACTATTCTGCGCCTGGCCGGCATATATGGGCCGGGGCGCTCGCCGCTCGACAGGATACGGGCCGGCACCTCACGGCGCATCATCAAGGCCGGCCAGGTGTTCAACCGCATTCATGTTGATGACATCGCGCGGCTGGGGGCAGGCGCGATGCGGGCCCAAACTGATGGCGTTCTGAACGGCGCGGATGATGAGCCAGCGCCGCCGCAAACCGTCATCGAGCATGCCGCCTCATTGCTGGGTGTCGAACCGCCGCCGGCGCTGGACTTTGAAACCGCCGATCTGACACCGATGGCGCGCTCGTTTTACGGCGAGAACAAGCGCGTCTCCAACGCGCGGGCCAAGGAACTGTTCGGGCCCTTTACCCACCCGACCTATCGTGAGGGCCTGGCCGCACTCATGTCAGCACCTTCTGCATAATCACCAGGTCGAGCCAGCGGCCAAACTTGGTGCCGACTTCAGGCAGCCGCGCCGTCTCCACAAAGCCGTGCTTGGCATGCAGGGCAAGC
>JAHCMG010000087.1 GCA_019192585.1 Devosiaceae bacterium MH13 | reverse complement strand
CACTCGATCGCGGCCCGGGCCCGGACCCGCTCCAGAGGGCCAAGTCGCGCGTCGACCTCGCGATCGAGGGGGTTCAACTCGGCCCGGTTCTTAGCGCGCTGACCGAAACGCCGCGCCTGAGGGGCACGGCGTCAGTTGATCTAATGCTGGCCGGAACGGGCCCGACGCTCGCAACGCTGATCCAAAGCGTTGAGGGCGAGGTGATCGGCCGGCTGGACGAGGGCGCCTGGGATGGTGCCGACCTTTCCGCGCTGGCGCAAAGCCTGGCGGAAGGCTCCGGGCTCGACTTGCAGGCGCTTGCGGGCGGCAGCACCGACATCACGCGGCTCGATGCGCGCCTGTCTCTGGGCGCGGGGACGCTGATGGTCGAGGACGCGATGCTGCTCGGCGAAGGATTTGCAGTCGAGGGCGCAGGGTCTGCGGGCATCGCGACCCAAAATCTCGCACTGGAGGGGGCGATGCTGGTCGATGTGGACGACAGCGAACCGCAGCGCTTCCCGTTCACCCTCGGCGGGACCTGGACACAGCCCATGGTGCTGCCCCGCGATGAGGAAAGCCTGCCAGACGCCCAAGGGACGACCAGCCCTTAGGGGTCCGCTTAGGTCGCGTTGCCGGTCCTCAAAAGCCGGTGCTTTGAGGCGAGCGAGGCGGCCAAGATGCCGAAGGCAACGAGCCCGATCAGGATGGTGCAGACCGCGTTGATCTCGGGCGTCACGCCGAGCCTGATCTGCGAATAGATCTTGATCGGAAGCGTTGTCGCGCCGGGCCCCGTGGCGAAGCTTGCGATCACCAGATCGTCAAGCGACAGGGTGAAGGCCAGCATCCAGCCCGCCAGCACGGCAGGCAGGATCACCGGCAGGGTGATCACGAAAAAGCTCTTCCAGGGCGGGCAGCCCAAATCTTGCGCGGCTTCTTCGAGGCTCTGATCGAAGGTGAGAAGCCGCGACTGGACGACGACGGCCACATAGCACATCGAAAACGTGACATGGGCGATGACCACGGTCCAAAAGCCGCGCGCAAAGTTCATGGCGACAAACAGCAACAAGAGCGACAGCCCGGTGATCACCTCGGGCATCACCAAGGGCGCGTAGATCATGCCGTTGAAGAGCGTCCGGCCTCGAAAGCGCCCGATGCGCACAAGCGCGATGGCCGCCATTGTTCCGAGCACCGTCGCCACCGTGGCCGTCACGAACGCGACCCGCGCCGTCACCCAAGCGGCATCCATCAGCCCTTCGTTGCGGAACAGTTCGCCGTACCAGCGCGTTGAAAAGCCGCCCCACACGGTCACGAGCCGCGACTCGTTGAACGAGTAGACGATCAAGATCAGGATCGGCAGGTAGAGGAACGCGAAGCCAAGCGTGAGGGCCGTGATGTTGAAAGCGCTCATCTTCCGCATCACGCACCCACCCGCAACTTGGCGACCTGTAAGCTCAAATAGTCCCAGACCATGGTGGCGCCGGCGAGCGCGGTGATCTCCGCATGGTCGTAGGCGGGGGCCACCTCGACCAGATCCATACCGATGAAGTTGACCGGCGCGAGGCGCCGGAGGATCGCCCGCGCTTGCCAGGATGCAAGCCCGCCCACTTCGGGCGTGCCAGTGCCTGGCGCGAAAGCGGGGTCGAGCGCGTCAATGTCGAACGACAGATAGGTCGGCCCTGGGCCGACCACCTCAATTACTCTGGCTGCGACGGCGTCCGCGCCAGCATCATGGACGTCTTCGGCGCTCAGTATGGTCAGGCCGCGCGAGAGCACCGTGTCGCGCAGCAGCTTGGCGTCCATCGGCGCGCGAATGCCGATTTGGATCGTCCGCTTGGGGTCGATCAGCCCTTCCTCAAGGGCGTGATGGAACGGCGTGCCGTGGGCGAGATCTTGGCCAAAATTTTCGTCCCATGTGTCAGTGTGAGCGTCGAACTGGACGAGACCCAAAGGCCCGTGGCGCTTAGCGGCGGCGCGCAACAGCGGCAAGGCAACCGAATGGTCGCCGCCGAGCGTGCACAGATGCGCCAACCCCGTGGCGGCGTCTTCGATGCGCCGGTGGCTTTCGGCAATATCGCCGATCAAAACCGGGACATCGCCAAGATCGGACAGGCCAAGGCTCGCCGGGTTTGTGCCATGCACCGGATGGTCGCCATCGAGCAGCAGGCGGGACGCACGGCGGATGGCGGCGGGCCCTTCGCGGGCCCCTGCGCGGTTGGTCGTCGCCCAATCCATCGGCGCGCCGAGGATGCAGACCGGCGCCGTTCGGTCGCCCGTCGGCGCATCGAGGAAGCTTGCGCCCGACGAGAAGGTGGAGGCCTCGACCACCGTCATCGCGCCGCCTCCTGCTGGCGCTGCTGCGCCTGCTGGAAGGCGACGATGGGGATGATCAGGACGAGCAGAAGCAGCACCGCCACGGCCGAGGACACCGGCCAATCGCGGTTGTTGAAGAACTCGTTCCACAAGGTGCGGCCGATCATCAGTGTGTCGGAGCCGCCGAGAAGATCGGGGATAACGAACTCCCCAACCGCCGGAATGAACACAAGGAAGCAGCCGGCGATGATCCCCGGCAGGGCAAGCGGCACGGTGATGACCCAGAAGGCTTTGAGTGGCGGGCAGCCCAAATCTTGCGCGGCTTCGAGGAGCGAGCCATCGAGCCGTTCAAGCGCCGCATAGAGCGGCAGCACCATGAAGGGCAGGTACGAGTAAACGATGCCGATATAGACGGCAGTCGTCGTGTTGAGGATGCGAAACTGTTCGTCACCCGACAGGATGCCGATGGTCTGGCCAAACAGGGTCAGCAGGCCCTCGGGCTTGAGAATGCCGATCCAGGCGTACACGCGGATCAGGAAGCTCGTCCAAAACGGCAGGATCACCAGCATCATCAGAATGGGCCGCAGCCCACGCGGCGCGCTCGCCATCCCGTAAGCGATCGGAAAGCCGATCAGGAGTGTCAGCACGGTCGAAACGAACGCGATACGCAAACTCGACAGGTATGAGTTGATGTAAAGTGGATCGCCGGCGAGCCACTCATAGTTGGCGAAGCTCAGCCGGCCGAGATCGGCTACGAATCGATCCCACCCCGCGCCAAGATCGAACACCGGCACATAAGGCGGCATGGCGATCGCCACCTCGGAGAGCGAAATCCGCAGCACCAGCACGAACGGCGCGAGAAAGAAGACCAAAAGCCATATGTATGGAACGGCGATAACGAGCCGCCTGCCCCAGGCTGAAGACCCGCCAGCGCTCATCGTGGCAGCACCACCGCGGCGTCGGCTTGCCAGGTGACCCAGACCGCATCGTCCCAGGCGATGGGCCGCTCGACCAGCCGCGTCGTGTTGGCGATCGTGGCGCGTAGCACGGGCACGGTCTCGTCCTTGTCCTGGCCCGTGCAGACCTCATCGGAAAGGCGGACGTGGAAGATGGACACATCGCCCATATAGGCGATGTCCCAAACGGTGCCTTTGAGCATGGCGAGCCCGTCGGCCTGTTCGGGCTCGGTGAGGCTGACCGACAGCTTCTCTGGCCGGATGGCGATGCAAGCGCTGCCATCGGGCGTATCGTCCGGCGGCATCACCGGCAGAGGGTTGGACAAGGCTTTGCTTGAGAAGACCCGCGCCCCGCCACGGGTCTCAAGGGCGCCGTCGAGCAGGTTCACGTCGCCGATAAAGTCCGCGACATAGCGCGAATTGGGCTGCTCGTAGATCACCGAAGGCGGGTCGATCTGCTCGAAGCTGCCATGGTTCATCACCGCGATCCGGTCCGCCACGGTCATCGCCTCTTCTTGATCGTGGGTGACGATCAAGAAGGTCATGCCCAGCTTCTCTTGCAGGTCCATCAGCTCGAACTGCGTTTCCTCGCGCAGCTTTTTGTCGAGCGCGCCTAGCGGCTCATCGAGCAGGAGCACTTTGGGCCGCTTTGCGAGCGAGCGCGCCAGGGCCACGCGTTGCCTTTGGCCGCCAGACAGCTGGTCCGGCCGACGCCGCGCGAAGGGTTCGAGCTTCACAAGGCTCAGCATCTCTTCAACGCGCGCTTTGATGTCTCCCGCGGGCAGGCCATCTTGCTTGAGGCCGAAGGCGATGTTGTCGGCGACGCTCATGTGCGGAAACAGGGCGTAGGACTGGAACATCATGTTCACTGGCCGCTTATGCGGCGGCACTTGCGAGATGTCTTCGCCATCAAGCAGCACGCGGCCTTCGGTGGGCGTTTCGAACCCCGCGAGCATGCGCATCAAGGTGGTTTTGCCGCAGCCCGATGGGCCCAGAAGCGCGAAGAACTCGCGCTCGTAAATGTCGAGTGACACGTTGTCGATGGCGGTGAAATCGCCGAAGCGTTTGGTGATCGCCTCAAAGCGGATCAGCGGCGTGGCGGACGGATCGTCCCACGGTGCGAACGCCCGACGCACTGGCCCCAAAGTCTTCGCCATTCACACCCCCCGCAAACACAACAGCCCCGCAGCGGTGCCGCGGGGCTGGAAATTGGCTTACTGGCCGGTTTTCACCGTCGTCCAGCTGCGGGTCACGACGCGCTGCGTGCGCGGGTCGTAGGGCAGGATGGTGTAAAGCCGGCCCACCGTTTCCTCATCGGGATAGATCGCGGTGTCGCCGATCACATCGTCGTTCAAGAGCGGCTGCGAGGCGAGGTTGCCGTTGGCGTAGTAGACATAGTTCGACGCCGCGGCGATGTTCTCCGCCGCCATGATGAAGTTGAGGAACTCATGGGCTTCCTCAACGTTCGGGGCGTCGGCGGGGATCGCCATCTGGTCGAACCACATCAGCGCGCCTTCCTGCGGAATGAGATATTCCACGTTGACGCCATTGTCGGCCTCGGCGGCGCGGTCACGGGCGATCAGCATGTCACCAGACCAGCCAACGGCCACGCAGATATCGCCATTGGCGAGCGCGTTGATGTTCTCTGAATTGTGGAACTTCTGCACGGAGTCCCGTGCGGTCATCATCATCTCGGTGGCTTGCGCGATCTCGTCGGGATCGGTCGAGCGCGGATCAAGGCCCAGATAGTTCAGCGCCGCGGGGATCATCTCGGTCGGGGCGTCGAGCCAGAAGATGCCGCAGTCTTGGAGCTGCGCGGCGATCTCGGGGTTAAACACCAGGTCCCAGGTGTTGTAGTCGAAGTCGGCACCCAGGCGCTCCTGGACCATATCGACATTCACGCCGAGGCCTGTGGTGCCCCACATATAGTTGATCGAGTAGGCGTTGCCCGGATCATAGAGCTCCATACGCTCTTCAATGTCGCCCCACATGTTCTCAAGGTTGGGCAGCGCGTCTTTGTTCAATTCCTGAAACACGCCGGCCTGGATCTGCCGGGCGAGGAACGTGCCGGTCGGCACGACGATGTCGTAGCCGGTCTGGCCAGCGAGGAGCCGGGTTTCGAGCACTTCGTTGGAATCGAACACATCGTAGGTGACCTCGATGCCCGTTTCGGCCTCGAACTGCTCTAGAATGCTCTCATCGATATAATCGGACCAGTTGTAGATCCGCACTTCGCGCGCCTGCGCCGACAGGCTGGTGCCGGCGATGAGAAGGCCCGCAAGGGTTGATAGGACAAGACGGTTGCTGCGCATGGATCGCGTGTTCCCCTGAATGGTTTGATTGGTGTTTTGTGCGGTGTTTTCCGCCGCTTGGCATCTACGCTATTGCGGAAATGGAATGCCGACAAGCGCAAAGGCCAGGCAGGCTTACCTCGGCCGGCTTACAAAAAGGTCCGGTGCTCAAGCGCGGAGATGTGGCCGGCGAAGGCGGCAAGCTCGGCTCGCTTGATGGCGCAATAAATGCGCACGAACTCTTCGGTGAGCGCATCGGCGATAAAGGCGCTGGTTTCAAACCGGCGCAACGCCTCGTCCATGGACGGCGTCAGGCGGGTCAGGGCGGCATCATCATAAGCATTGCCGGTGCTTGCTGGCGGCGGCTCAGCGGCTTCGTCGAGCCCCTTCAGCATGCCGGCGAGCACCAGCGCGGTGACGATGTAAGGGTTGGCGTCGGCACCGGCCAAGCGGTGCTCCACGCGGCGCGCGGCGGGCATAGCTTCGGGCAGCCGCACCGCGACGGACCGGTTGTTCTCGCCCCAGCTCAGAGAGGCGGGCGCGTAGCTGCCAACCTGCATGCGGCGGAACCCGTTGAACGAATGCACGAAGCCCAGCTGCGCTTCCTCCATGGTGCTTAGGAGCCCTTGCACGGCGTGTTTCAGGCGCGCCGGCCCCTGCACGGGATCAGCGAAGATCGGCTCGCCACCCGGCCCACGCAGCGACGCGTGCACATGCATGCCGTTGCCGGGCTGATCGGCAAACGGCTTGGCCATGAACGTCACCGGCGTGCCCAAACCGTCTGCAACCTGGGTGATCAGCCGCTTGAGCATCACCGCGTCATCGGCGGCCCCCAGCGGATCGCGGTGCTTGAGGTTGATCTCGTACTGGCCCGGCGCGGCTTCCGACACGGTCGCATCGATCGGCAGGTCTTGCGCGGCGCTGGCTTGGGTGATGGCCTCAAGGAGCGGGCGCCGCCTATCAAGGTCATCAAGGGCGTACATGTGTTGGCCCTCCGGCCCAGCCGCCAGTGTCCCCGCCGGGTGCGGCCGGCCGGTGTTGGCGCAACGCTCATAAATGTAGAACTCAAGCTCGAGGGCGGCGCTGGCCGTAACCCCGCGTTCGGCCAAGCGTTCCACCATCCGTTCGAGCACGTTTCGCGGGTCGCCGAAAAAGGGCGCGCCATCTCCATGGCGCATGGACAGCATCGCTTGCACGGTTTCGTGCTGCGCCCAGGGCACGCGCACGGTGCGGCCCGGCACCGGCTGGCACAGCGCGTCTTTGTCGCCGGAGGTGATGTGCAAGCCCGTCTCATGAACCTCACGGCCCCAAACATCGCAGCCAAGCAGCGAATAGGGAAACGCGACGCCGCTTTCGAGCTTCGCCAGATCGCTGCCGGGCAACCATTTGCCCCGCAAGACGGCATTGGGGTCGGTCAGGAAGACTTCGATGGATTGCAGATCAGCTGGATCGGGCACGGCGGTGGGAAACGTCTCACATGGCTAAGGCCGCTCGTTTTGGGGCCTTTTGCACCGCCTGTCGAGAGCGCGCCACGGCGCTTGAGCGCGGGCGCCAACAGGTCTAACCATTGACTGAGCAGTCTTAGGAGCTTCCCTTGCGGCCACCGCAGCACCAAACATCGACGCCCCGCCACATCGCGGAAGAAGAACCCATCAGCGCCGAGCGGGGGGTGCAGACCGTCGACGAGGCCCGCGCGTGGCTCTCCGAGAGGGGCATTGAAGATATTGAATGCATCGTCCCCGATCAGGCGGGCGTTGCGCGCGGCAAGATGATGCCCGCCGGCAAGTTCTTTTCGGGCGCCTCGATGACGATGCCGTCGGCGGTGTTCCGCCAGACCATTGCGGGCGATTATCCCGAAGAGAACCAGTATTTCCGTTACGATCCGCGCGATGGCGACCTCGTGTTCCGGCCCGACTATTCGACGCTCAGCGTCGTGCCGTGGGAGAGCGATCCGACGGCGCAGCTCATCCATGATGCTTACGAGCGCACCGGCGAGCCGTTCAGCTCAGCGCCGCGCCAGGTGCTGCGGTCGGTCGTTGACCATTACACCGCGCGCGGCTGGCGGCCGGTGGTGGCGCCGGAGATCGAGTTCTATCTGATCAAGCCGAATGTCGACCCCGACTACCCGCTTGAGCCGCCCATCGGGCGGTCGGGGCGCCCCGAATCCGGCCGCAAGAGCTACTCGATCTCGGCCCTCAACGAGTTCGATGAGGTGATCGACGACATCTACGACTTCTCCGAGAAGCAGGGCCTTGAGATCGACACCCTCATCCATGAAGAGGGCAAGGCGCAGATGGAGATCAACCTGCGCCACGGCGATCCCGTCACGCTCGCCGACCAGGTGTTTCTGTTCAAACGGACCATTCGTGAGGCCGCGCTGCGGCACAATATGTACGCAACCTTCATGGCCAAGCCGATGACCTCGGAGCCCGGCTCGGCCATGCACATCCACCAATCGGTTGTGAACGCGGCCACGGGCGAGAGCATCTTCTCCGCCCCCGATGGCAGCGCGACGCCCCTGTTCCGCGCTTTCGTGGCCGGGCAGCAGCGTTACCTGCCGCATGCGATGGCGATGCTGGCGCCTTATGTGAACAGCTACCGGCGGCTGGCGCGCGGCGCGCTTGGCTCGCCGCCGATCAATCTGCATTGGGGCCATGACAACCGCACAGTCGGCTTGCGGGTTCCAACCTCCTCGCCCGCCGCGCGACGGCTTGAGAACCGGGTCCCCGGCTCCGACAGCAACCCCTACCTTGCCATCGCGGCATCGCTCGCCTGCGGCTATCTGGGCATGGTGGGCAACCTGTCGCCCGATGACCCGATCGATGATTGGGGCCATGATCTGCCCTATGGCCTGCCCCGCTCGCTCAACGAGGCGCTTGAAGCGCTGACCGCGGAAACGGACCTGGTGGAGCTTTTGGGCCGCACCTTTGTGTACACGTATAAGGCCATCAAAGAGGGCGAGTATGAGACGTTCATGCGCGTCATCAGCCCCTGGGAACGCGAGCATTTGTTGCTCAGCGTGTAGGGTCAGGACAGCACGATGAATGAACTCTCAAACGCCTACCCGACTGACTTTTTCCAGGCGCTTGATGCCAAGCACCATTTGCACCCGTTCTCCGACCACGGGGCCCTGCGCCAAGAGGGTGCGCGGGTCATCGTCAAGGGTGAAGGGGTCTGGCTGACGGACAGCGATGGCAACCGCATCATGGATGGGATGGCCGGGCTGTGGAACGTGCAGGTCGGCCACGGCCGGACCGAGATCGTCGACGCCGTAGCCAACCAGATGCGGCAGCTTTCCTACTACAACACCTTCTTCAAGACCACGCACCCGCCGGTCGTCGCCCTGTCCCAGCGGCTCGCGCAGCTGGCGCCGGAGCCCTATAACCAGTTCTTCTACGTGTCGTCGGGCTCGGAAGCCAATGACACCGTCTTGCGGCTGGTGCGCTACTATTGGGACCTTAAGGGCAAGCCCGAAAAGAAGACCATTATCACCCGCTGGAATGCCTATCACGGCTCCACTGTGGCCGGCACATCGCTTGGTGGCATGACCGCGATGCACGCCCAGGGCGACCTGCCCATCCCTGGCATCCACCATATCGATCAACCCTACTGGTTTGGCGAAGGCGGCGAGATGAGCCCCGACGAATTCGGGGTGCACGCCGCGCAGAAGCTTGCCGCCGCAATCGATGCGCTTGGCGAAGACAAGGTGGCGGCCTTTATGGCCGAGCCGATCCAGGGCGCAGGGGGCGTGGTCATCCCGCCGGACAGCTACTGGCCTGAAATCAAACGGGTTCTTGCCGAGCGCGATGTGCTGCTCGTGGCCGACGAGGTGATCTCGGGCTTCGGGAGACTGGGCGAATGGTTCGGCCTGACCCACTACGATATCGAGCCCGATCTCGTGTCCCTCGCCAAGGGCCTGACGTCCGGCTACCTGCCCATGGGTGCGGTGATGGTGCATGACCGTGTCGCCTCGATCATCGAGCATGAGGGCGGCGAGTTCTTCCACGGCACCACCTATGCCGGCCACCCGGCCTGCGCGGCGGCGGCGTTCGCGAACCTTGGCATTCTTGCCAATGAAGGCGTCGTTGAGCATGTCCGCGATCAGGCAGCGCCGCATATGGCGCGGCTTTACGAGCGCCTCGGTGAGCATCCTCTGGTCGGTGAAGCGCGCACCCGCGGCCTTCTCGGTGCGCTCGAACTGGTGCCGAACAAGCCCAGCCGAGCGCGGTTCGCCAATGAAGGCGATGTGGGCACCATCTGCCGCGATGTCTCCTTCTCGCAGGGCCTCGTCATGCGCGCCGTGCGCGACACGATGATCCTGTCGCCGCCGCTGATCATCAGCGCCGAAGAGCTTGACTGGATGGCCGACACGGTGTGGCGCGTCCTCGATCTGACCGGCCAAGAACTTAAGCGCCGCGGGCTTTGGTAGCGCGCTTTGGTGGAGCACGCGCCGAGCTGGTACGCCGCCAGCCTGCCTCCTGAACTCGACCGGCTCCGGCCCCGCCTTGAGGGCGACACGGTTTGCGATGTCTGCGTCATTGGCGGCGGCTTCGCAGGCGTTTCGACGGCGTATCATCTGGCAAAGGCTGGCCAGAGGGTGGTGCTGCTTGATGCCAACCGGATTGGCTGGGGCGCGTCGGGTCGCAATGGCGGGCAAATCCACCCCGGCTTCCGGCGCGACTTCTCCTGGTTCGCCAGCAAGATGGGGGATGGCGTTGCGCGCCAAGTGGCGAGCGCATCGAAGGCGGCGCTCGAGCATTTGGATGGCCTAATTGCCGCGCACGCGCCCGGTTGCGATCGGACCCATGGTCTCATCACCGCCTGCCGGACGGCCAACGATCTGCGTGAAGAGATCAGCGCTGGCGAAGAGGCCACTGCCCAGTTCGGCGCGACCGCGCTGACGGTGCTCGATGAAGCGGAAACCGAAGCGGCGCTCGGCGCGAAGGGCCATGCCGGTGCGGTCCGCGACCCCGATGGCGGGCACCTGCATCCGCTGCGCTTTGTGCTCCGGCTTGCCGATGCGGCGGAGGCGGTAGGCGCCCAGCTTTACGACGGCAGCAAGGTCGAGGCGGTTGTTCCGGACGTATCGCACGTCTCTGTCCGGTCATCGCACGGTTCTGTTCGGGCATCGCACGTCGTTTTGTGCGGCAACGGCTATATGCGCGGCCTCTACGGCGACATGGATGCGCGGGTGCTGCCGATCACCAACTTCATCGTCGCAACCGAACCGATCGGTGCGGGCGACGCCGGCGGTCTTCTGCCCACGGGCGAAGCGGCGTCCGACACGCGCTTCATCGTTCGCTACTGGCGGCCGACGCCCGATGGGCGGCTTCTGTTCGGCGGCGGCGAGAAGTTTTCCACCGCCTTTCCTCAAGACATCGCCGCCTTCGTTCGCCCGCACCTGCTGGCGATTTATCCGCAACTTGCCGATGTCCGGATCGATCATGCGTGGGGCGGCACGCTGGCGGTGACGCAAAATCGGCTGCCGCTTGTGCGACGGCTTGACCCTCGCGTGACGGTGGCCGCCGGCTTCTCTGGCCAGGGCGTGGTCAATGCGCCCTTTGCGGGCAAGATCATCGCCGACGCCCTCACCCATGACCCTAACCTGTTGGATTTGTTTGCCAACTTCCCCTGCCCCGCTTTCCCCGGCGGCACGGCGCTGCGTGCGCCGATCCTGTTTCTGGCGATGAGCTGGTTCGCGCTGATGGACCGGATCGGCTGAGGTGGCGCCAAGACCAGCCCACCTTTTGGGCAACCCTTACAGTCTTTGAGCCGATAAAAACCGCTTGTTAAGCGTCCTGCCGTTACGGTTAGCAACCGCTGACGGTCAGTCCCCGATCCAGCGGCCAGTTGCGTTTGAGTATCAGGGGTGTTGAGCCATCATGGCGAAACAAGGAACACAGCCGCAGGCGATGGACCAGCGGCCCGACGGCGCGTCCGCCGAAGGGCTCGCTAACACGCCCGCTTCTTCCGGTGCCTCCGGCCGCTTTGAACTCGATACCGCCCGCCTCTTGCGCGCGATCAGCGACTGTCACGCCGCAAGCCTCGGCATCGCGCAAGCTCTGGCGAGCCGCGGCGCGGGCAGCGCGTCCACCCAACGATCGCAGCGCGCCTCGCTGTCGGGCGGCCCGGTTCGGCTGACCAATGCGGCGCTTGATGCGCTCGATGAAGGCGTGGTGCTTGTGGGTGCCGACGCCCGGGTTGCCTTGGTCAACAGCGCCGCGTGCGACCTACTTGGCCTCGAAGCGGTGGTGGCACGCGCCGCGCTTATCGACGCGCCGATGCGTGAACTGTTCCGCCAGCTGCATCCGGTCGACACCGATGGCGGCGGGCATGACTTCGGCAGCTTCCTTAAATGCCCCGGCGGCCAGCACGACGGCTACATGGTTCGCCTGGCCGGCCAGCGCGATTACGGCGTGTCGCTTGAGGTCCGCGCCCTTGGCGAAGAAGGGTGGCTGCTGGTCCTGCGTCGCGACGACGGCGCGCGAGACGATGAACAACGCCTGCGGGTCGCCGAGCAAGAATATCAAAGCCTGTTTGAAAACGCGGTGATCGGCATCTACCGCTCCAGTTTTGATGGGCGCCAGCTGCGCGCGAACCCTGCGCTGGTTCGGCTCAACGGCTATGACAGCGAAGAAGAGTTGCTGCGCAGCGTCAACGATATTGCCGCCGAATGGTATGTTGACCCTGGGCGCCGCGAGGCCTTCAAGCGGGAGCTCGACACGCATGGGCGCGTCACCGATTTCGTCTCAGAGATCTATCGCCATAAGACGCGTGAGCGCATCTGGATTTCAGAGAACGCGTGGGTCGTGCGCGATCCGGCAGGCACCCCGCTGTTCTACGAGGGCACGGTTGTCGACGCCTCAGACCGCATGGCGGCGGAAGAAGAGATCAACCATCTCGCGCACCATGATCACCTGACGGGCCTTCCTAACCGCTTCATGTTGCTCAAGAAATTGCGCGAAGCGCTGCTGCAACCGCAAACCGCATCCACCGTCGCGGTGCTCTGCCTCGACCTCGACCATTTTAAAGACGTCAACGACACGCTCGGCCACCAAGCTGGTGATCGGCTGCTGGTGTCCGTCGGCAAACGACTACGTCGCTCGATCAAAGCGGGCGATGTGCTGGCGCGGCTGGGCGGCGACGAGTTCACCGTGCTGCAAGCGGGCGTTCGGTCCGAGCGCGACACCGAAGCGCTGGCCCGGCGGATCGTGCAGGCGCTCAGCGAGCCCTTCATGATCGGCGAAACCGAAGTCTCGATCGGCGTCAGCGTTGGCATTGCGGGCTTTGCCGGCCAGGAGCCCGCTGATCTGCTGCGCGACGCCGATGTGGCGCTGTACGAAGCCAAGCGCGGAGGGCGCGGCCGCTTCGCGCACTATACCGATGCGATGGGTGAAGCACTGCGCGACCGCAG
>JAHCMG010000086.1 GCA_019192585.1 Devosiaceae bacterium MH13 | reverse complement strand
ATCGCCTTCATCACCGGGTGGCTGACCCTTGGCATCAACCGCGCGATCGTCTGGGAACTGTCGTTCTTTGGCACTGAGTTTGTGCTGGTTCGTCTGCTGGTGTCCCTGCCAATGCCGATCCTGTGCGGCCTTGCGGCGCGGCTTTTGCCCGGCCGGACCGATGCTGAGCGTGATGCTGACCGGGACCGCGAACCGCCGCAGGTGTGCGAATGATCATCCTCATCTTCGCAGCCCTGTTGTACGTCATCGCCGCCATCATGGTGGTGATCGCCGCGCGGCGGGATCGGGCGCTGGTGGGCGAGGGCCTGCGCGACGCGTGGGATCAGTTTCTGACCATCCTGCCGGCGCTCACGGTTGGCATTCTTGGCGCGGGCTTTGTCGCCGCTCTGCTGCCGCCCGAGCTTGCCCAGCGCTATCTTGGCGACGGGGCGGGGGTGAGCGGCTACGCCATCGCTTACTTGATCGGCGTTTTGACGCCCGGTGGGCCGGTGGTCGGCTTTGCGCTGGGGGCGGCCGCCATCAAAGCTGGCGCTTCGGTTCCCATTATCGGCGTCTATGTCACGGCCTGGGCGCTCGTAAACCTCAACCGGCTCATCATCTGGGAGATGGCCACGGTGCCAAGGCGCGTCGTCATCGAGCGGATGATCGTTTGCGCGCCGGTGCCTATCCTGACTGGTCTGGCGATGTCGGTGTTCGTTTAGCGAGTGAGGAAGGCTTCCATCCGCTGCAACGCCTCTTCGATCTGCGCTTCGGAGGCGGCGTAGGAGACGCGGATATAGCCTTCGCCGAACGTGCCAAAATCTGGCCCGCCGATCAGCGCGACGCCGGTTTCCTCCAGCAGATCAGAGGCGAGCGGCTTGGCTTTGCGGCCGGTGCCCGTGATGTTGGCGAAGGCGTAGAACGCGCCCTCCGGCTCAATGCAGGTGACCCCCGGTAGCCGATTGAGGCCGTCCACCGTTAACCGTCGCCGCTTGGCGAAGGCGGCCATCATCGTGTCCACCGCGTCCTGTGGGCCATCGAGCGCCGCGATCCCCGCCCACTGGCTTGGCGCGTTGACGCAGCTCCAGGCGTTGACGGCCAGCTTGCGCGCCTTGTCGATCAGCGCGTCGGGCCAGATCGCCCAGCCCATGCGCCAGCCGGTCATGGCCCAGGTCTTGGACCAGCCATTGAGGAGGATCAGCCGATCGCGGAGCGCCGGGTAGGTCAGAAGCGAGATGTGTGTGTCTGCAGGGCCATCGGCGGCGTAGGTCATCCGCTCATAGATCTCATCGGATAGGATCGCGACGTGCGGGTGCCGCTCGAGCCCTTGGGCGAGCGCGTCGATCTCCGCCCTGGGCGTGACCCCGCCGGTCGGGTTGGCCGGTGAATTGACGATCAAGAGCCGCGTTTTGTCCGTGATGCGGGCGAGGACATCTTCGGCGCGGAAGGCAAACCCGTTGGCTTCCGTCATCGGGACGGGGACGGGCGTTGCGCCGGTGAACTCGATCATCGAGCGATAGATTGGGAACCCCGGGTCCGGGTAGAGGATCTCAGCGCCTGGCTCGCCCATCATGAGGATCGCCGCGAACATGGTGACCTTGCCGCCCGGCACCACCAGCACATTGTCAGGTGAGACCTCGACGCCGGTTCGAGCGTGGGTGTAGCGCGCCACCGCTTCGCGTACCGGCGGTATGCCCCGGGCGTCGGTGTAGCCGTGGTGGCCATCTTTGAGCGCTTTAATTGCCGCTTCGACAATGTGGTCGGGCGTGGCGAAATCGGGCTGGCCGATGCCCAGATTGATCACCGAACGCCCTTGGGCGGCCAAAGCCTGGGCGCGGGCGAGCACCGCGAATGCGTTCTCTTCGCCGATGCGGTCAAAGCCGGAGATGGTCGTGATCATGTTTGAATGTCCTGGGCGGCGGCCGTCGTTGGTTCTGACGGGCTCTGCGCCAGCCGGCGGTTCACGTGTTCGCGGTACAGAAGGTAGAGCCCCGACGCGATGATGATGGACGCGCCAAGCAAGGTCCAGCCGGTTGGGATGTCGCCAAACCACAGCCAACCCAAAAGGATCATCCAGATGATCTGGGTGTACACAAAGGGCGCGAGGGTGGAGGCGCTGGCGCCGCGATGCGCCTTGATCAGCAGCCAATGGCCGCCACCGCCGATCAGGCCGGTGAGGAGCATCAAGGCCCAGCTGATGGCGTCGGTCGGCCACACCCACACGCTGATCGCCCACGGCGCCAAGGCAACCGCCGGGATCGCCGCGGTGTAGAAAACCAAGCCATCTTCGATCTCGGTCTGCGCGAGTACCCGCGTCGCGAGCGAGTAGCCCGCAAAGCTGACCATCGCGCCGACCGAGATAAGCGCCGGCCAGCCCAGACCATCGAGCCCGGGCCGGGTGACGACCAACACGCCCATAAAGCCGACCGCGATGGCGGCCCAGCGGCGAATGCCAACATGCTCGCCCAAAAGCGGCACGGCCAGGGCGGCCACCACCATGGGGCCGGCGAACATGATCGATGCCGTTTCAGCGAGCTGCAGATATTGGACGGCGAGGAAGTTGAACACCGTCGTGCTCAGAAGCAACAGGCCGCGGACACCCTGAAGCACCGGCCTGCCGGTCTTGAGCCGCTCGTGGTTTGCCCACAGCCGAAGCAGGATGAAGGCGAACGCAAGGTGCGTGACAAAGCGCATCCACACGACCTGCATCACCGGCAGGCTCGCGCTGAGGTGCTTGGCGATCGCATCGAGGAACGCGAACAGCGCCACCGCCGAGACCATCAGCGCGATGGCTGCCATGGTGCCCGAGGGGGCGCGCGCTTTGGCGGCAGAGAAATGTTGGGCCAGCATGCGGGCGGGGTATCACCGCAGCGACACCCCGTCCATTGGCGCTAAACGGCGGGCGCTGCGGCCTCGCGCGGCGCGGCATCGGTGTCGCGCGGCTCGGCCGGCGCACTTGCGGGCGCGTTGGCCGGTTTGGCGAGCCGCGAGGCATCGGGCTCGTCCGCAGACGGTTCGCGGCCTTCACCGAGAAGGTTCGCTTCGACACGGCGCAACAGTTTGCGCAGCCGCTTGCGATCCTTGTCGTCGAGCCCGGCAAGGGCTTCGCGTTCCAAGGTGCGCAGGGCGCCGTCAAGCTCATCGATGAGCACACGGCCCTTATCGGTCAAGAACACGCGGGCAGCGCGTGCATCGGAGGTCGATTGGCGCCGCTCAACAAGGTCCTGCGCGCTCAGCCGGGCGACCATCTTTGTGATGGTCGGCGGTTGAACGGCGAGGGTCGTGGCCAGCGATGTCATCGACTGCCCGTCTTCATCGGACAGCGCTTTGAGGATCTGGTCCTGTCCGGGATAGATATTGAGGTGACTGAGCACCGAGGCCGCACGGTGGCGATGCGCCTTTGCTGCCTGGGCTAAGTGGTATGTCACCGACTTGCGAAGGTTGTAGGTCATGATGCCCCCATCTTTGGTGGGCGGTACATACAAGAAGCCGGTTAAAAATCGAATTCAATTCGACTCTATAGTTACCGGGCTCAATTTTCGCACCGGCAACCAATCAACAAGCAGCAAAAAGTGGCTGATCTGTCGAGTCTTCCTTGAGTCTTCGCGATTTACTTAACTTAATTACTGAATATTTATGATCAATCAATAGTTTGAATAAACGATAGGGCTTGATTTAATATTGAATAGAAATCGTCTCAAGTTTGAATCAATGGCGAGCGAATGCAGGCTTGATGCGCCGCTCGGCCTGGTGGCTCTGCCCGCTTTGGACGCTCTGGTGGATTGCAACGGATCGGCGTAGGGAGGGCTTTGTGGCCCTTGCATGCCACCGGTTTGGAGGCCGGCTTGACCGTTCGTTTGCCCCGTTCTCGCAGGTGGATCGATCTGCCAACGTCCGCGTTCAGCGAGGATGTGCTGCGTGGCGTGATCGCTGTGCTGCCGCTGGGTGCGGTTGAGCAGCACGGCCCGCATTTGCCAGTTGGCACAGATACCGCGATCGCCGATGGCATGGTGGCGGCCGTTGCGGCTCGCCTTGCGGAAGAGGCGCCGGTTCTGTTTCTGCCGAGCCTCGCAATCGGCAACTCGACCGAGCACACCGATGCGCCGGGCACCCTGACGGTCAGCCGCGAGACCTTGGTCGCGCAGATCATGGCGATCGCAGACGGTGTCTGCCGCGCCGGTGTCCGCAAGCTGGTGATCGTGAACGCCCATGGCGGCAATGTCGGCGTGATGGTCGATGCCTCGCACGCCATCCGCGCTGAGCTGGGCCTGTTGTGTGTGGCAACGAATTGGATGCGGCTTGGCTTGCCGGACGGGGTGATCGCGCCTCAGCAGCGCGGCGCTGACATCCATGCCGGCCAGCTTGAGACGGCGCTGATGCTGGCCCTTGCGGCGAACACCGTGGACATGAGCGCGGCGCAATCGTTCCCAAATCTGCAGAGCGAATTGGGCGAGCGCTTTGAACTGCTGCGCGCCTATGGCCCCATCGGCTTTGGCTGGATGGGCAGCGACCTCAACCCCTCAGGTGCCGTGGGTGATGCCAGTGCGGCAAGTGCCGACCAGGGCCGAGCGATCATCGATCACCAGGCTGATCAGATGGTTCGTCTTCTTGCCGAGATCGCTGCGTTCGACCCGCCTTGGTTTGCGGCCTGAGGATCTGTAACCCGCCGTAGCGGCAGCGTCGCGTGCCCTGCCGCCTAGCTGCCGCAGGAAAGGGCCAAAAAAATAGGCGCTGCTCAAATCAGGGGCATAGAACGCTCGGGCGGCTAGGTGACAACGCTTCCAACTTGCGCTTATGGTCAGCGCTCACCGTATGGCCCATCCCTCACGCAAGAGGGCATCAGAGGTCAGCGGTGCAACAGGGAGCTATTTTATGAAATCGACACTTATTCGCACTGGCGCCGTTCTGCTTGGCGCGACGATGCTGGCCGGTGCCGCCAACGCTGAGACCCTTCGCTGGGCGCGCGTCGGTGACTCGCTGACCTTGGATCCGCACGCGCAGAACGAGGGGCCGACGCATACGCTCGCGCACCAGATCTACGAAGGTCTGCTGCAACGCGACATGGCTGGCCAGATCATTCCGGCGCTGGCAACGGGCTGGGCGCCGCTTGAGAGCGACCCGACCATCTGGGAGTTCACCCTGCGTGAGGGCGTAACGTTCCACGATGGTGCTGAATTCAACGCCGATGATGTGGTGTTCTCGATCAACCGCGCCATGTCCGAAACCTCGGCCATGAAAGAGCTGCTGGCGTCGGTTGCCGAGGTGATCAAGGTGGACGACCTGACGGTGCATTTCCGCACCGAGGGCCCGAACCCGCTGTTCCCCAACAACCTGACCAACCTGTTCATGATGGATTCGGGCTGGGCCGAGGCCAATGACACCGTGATGGTGCAGGATATCGCCAACGGCGAAACCAACTTCGCCACCCGCAACGCGAACGGCACGGGCGCGTTCCGCCTGGTGAGCCGCGAGCCGGAAGTTCGCACGGTTCTCGAAGCCAACCCGGATTATTGGGGCATTGGCGAGTTCCCGCTCGAAGTGTCGGAAATCATCTACACGCCGATCCAGAACCAGGCGACCCGCGTTGCTGCGCTTCTGTCGGGTGAGGTGGACATCATTCAGGACATTCCGGTGCAGGATCTGGCCCGCGTGGGTGACACGGATGGCCTCAAGGTTGTGACCGCGGCGCAGAACCGCGTCATTTTCCTGGGCATGCAGCAGGGCGAAGAAGACCTCGACACCGATAGTGTTGAGGGCGCGAACCCGTTCGCTGACGTGCGCGTGCGCCAGGCGATCAACATCGCCGTCAACCGCGACGCCATCCAGCAGGTGGTGATGCGCGGCCAGTCCGATCCGACCGGGGTGATCATGCCGCCGTTCGTCAATGGCTGGACTGAAGCGCTGGACACGGTGCCGGAAACCGATACCGAAGCGGCCCAGGCGCTGATGGCCGAAGCGGGCTACGCCGATGGCTTTGAGATCATCTTCAACTGCCCGAACGACCGCTACATCAATGATGAAGCGATCTGCCAGGCTGTTGTGGGCATGCTTTCGCAGATCGGCATCACCGCCAATCTCGAAGCGCAGACCCGCGCCAACCACTTCCCGCTGATCCAGAACCAGGAAACGGAGTTCTATCTGCTGGGCTGGGGTGTGCCGACGTTCGACAGCGAGTACATCTTCAACTTCCTCGTTCACTCGACGAACGAGACGTACGGCTCGTGGAACAACACCGGCTACAACAATCCCGAGATCGACGCGATGATCGTGTCGCTCGCCTCGGAGACGGACCTTGACGCGCGCAACGCCACCATCGGCGATATCTGGGCGCAGGTTCAGGAAGATGTGCTGTACATCCCCATCCACAACCAGGTGCTGAACTGGGGCATGCGCGAGAACATCGACTTCCCGGTGCAGCCGGAAGACCAGCCGCACTTCAAGTTCCTCACGTTCAATTGATCGTGAGATAGAAGCGCATTTCATGGAACCGGCGGGGCGAGCAATTCCATCGCTTGCCCCGCCGGCCCTATCGCCCTCTATCACGTTGGTGATTGCGCGCCGCGACACGCTTGCCCGCCATGCTTGCCAAGGACGCGCCTCAACACGCCAACACGCCCAAGGGACCATATTTCAGGGACCATACATTCTAGGGCGAAGCTGAGGACCATATTCATGACCCCACTTTTTCAACGCTCCACCGTATCGGCCCTCGCGCTGACGGCTCTGCTGGCGGTCGCCGCGCCCGCCGGCGCCGAGACGTTCCGCTGGGCGACCACGTCTGACCCCAACACGATGGACCCGCACGCCGCCTCATCGGCGCCGGTTCTGGGTTTTCTCAACAATGTCTATGAAGGCCTTGTTCGGCGCGATCGCACGATGGCGATCGAGCCCGCTCTGGCGGTCCGCTGGGAAGCCTTGGGCGATGAAGGCTGGCGGTTCCACCTGCGCGAAGGGGTGACCTTCCACAATGGCGCAGCGTTCACCGCCGACGATGTTCTGTTTTCCTACGAGCGCGCGGCGGGCGAGACGTCCGATGTCCGCTCTTGGTTCGCGCCGGTCACCGAGGTGCGGGTCGTCGATGATTTCACCATCGATTTCCTCACCTCCGCGCCGAACCCGATCTTCCCTGACTCGATCGCCAACTTCATGATCATGGATCGTGACTGGTCGGAGGCAAATGGCGCGGCGACGCCCGCGACCGATGAAGAGCGCTATACGACGCTCAACGCCAATGGCACGGGCGCCTTCCAGCTGATCGATCGCTCGCCCGCGGTGCGCACGGTCCTGCAGCCGTTCGAGGATTGGTGGGGCGAAGCGACCCACGGCATCACCGAGGCCGTCTACACCCCAATCCAGTCTGACGCGACCATGCTCGCCGCGCTCATCGCCGGCGATGTGGACCTGATCAACCCGGTGCCGATCCAGAACGTGGCGCGCCTGCAAGAACAGGACGGCATTGAGGTGATCGTCGGCGAAGAGGCGCGGGTGATGATGCTCGGCTTCAAGCATGATGCGGACACGCTGGTTTTTGATGGCTCCGCCAACCCGTTCCAAGACGCCCGCGTGCGGCGCGCGGTCTATCACGCGATCAATGTTGATGCGATCAACACCACCATCATGCGCGGTGCGGTCGAGCCGGTCGCCCAGCTCGTCACGCCGGATATGCGCGGCTTCTCGGCGGGCCTTGAGAGCCGACTTGACTACAACCCCGATGGTGCGCGGGCGCTGCTCGCCGAGGCAGGCTACGGCGATGGGTTTACCTTCTCGCTTGTGTGCCCAAACGACCGCTACATCAATGATGCGGCGGTCTGCCAAGCCGTGGTGGGCATGCTGGCGCAGGTGGGCATCACCGCCGATCTGACGACCATGCCGGTGGCGAACTATTGGCCGGAGCTGCGGGCCGACAGTTTCGACATGTACCTTTTGGGCTGGTCGCCGGGCACGTTCGACCATGAGCACCCGATCCGTTTCCTCGTCACGACGCCCAATGAAGAGCGGCGCGTCGGCTCGTGGAACTTCGGTGCGTTCTCGAACGCGCGGGTCGACGAGCTTCTGCCAGCCGTTCAATCGGAAGTGGACGAGGGCACTCGCCAGGCCCTGCTCGATGAGATCACCTCGATCTATCAGGACGAAGTGGCCTATGTGCCGATGTATTCGCAGCCCATTCTTTGGGGTGTGCGCGATGGCGTCACGGTCAGCCCGCGCTCGGACAATTTCTTCATCCTGCGCTGGGTCACGATGAACTAAGCACTGCTCCGGCGGGCCCTTTGCGGCCCGCCGGTTTTGTTTTTGGAGGGTCTTTATGCTCAGTTCCGCCGCGCTGCTGGCGCTCTGCATCCAGGTGGCAGACCTGTCGTCCCTCTATTTGTCCTTCGAAGACCGGCCGTCGGCGCTGATGGATCAGATGGATGAGGCGGAGATCCGCTGGATCGAGCAGCTGCGCACCGAGGTCGGGACTGATGAGGCGCTGGTCGCCGCGATGCAAGACGGTTTCGTCGCGGCCATGGAACTTGATGGCGCGGCCTTCTACGCCCAATGGGAAGCGTGCCTCGCGGACCTCGATGGCACCGCCCGGCCAGGCAACCCACCGCGCGTGAAGGGCTAAGGCATGCTGGCTTTCGTCATTCGCCGCGTCGCGCAGTCTTTCCTCGTCCTGCTGATCGTCGGGCTGATCGCGTTTTTGATGTTCCGCTATGTCGGCGACCCGGTTGAGACGCTGCTTGGCCAGGAACGCACGCTTGAAGACATTGCCAACCTGCGGGAGCGTTTGGGGCTGAACGATCCATTTCTCGTTCAGTATTTCAACTTCCTGACCGGCGCGCTGCGTGGCGAATTCGGCATCTCCTATCGGGCTGGCGTACCGGTCTCCCAGCTCATTGCCGAGCGCCTGCCGGCAACCTTGGAGCTGGCCTTTGTTTCGGGCCTGTTTGCCCTCGTTGGCGGCTTGGTGCTCGGCGTTTACACGGCCCTGCGCCGCAAGGGCGCGATCGCCACAACCATCATGACCGCCTCGCTCATCGGCGTGTCCTTGCCGACCTTCCTTATCGGCATTACGCTGATCTGGATCTTCGCCGTTGAGCTGCAATGGCTGCCGTCCAACGGGCGCGGCGAGGTGATCGATCTGGGCGGCTGGACGACCGGCTTTTTGACCGAGTCCGGCCGGGCGTCACTGATCCTGCCGGCGATTACGCTGGGGCTTTATCAGCTCACCTTAATTATGCGGCTCG
>JAHCMG010000085.1 GCA_019192585.1 Devosiaceae bacterium MH13 | reverse complement strand
GATGAAGCGCTCGCGGGTCGCCTCAAGGTCGATGCCGAACTCATCGGCCAAGAACCGTTTGGTCATGGTCAGCTTGTCCCAATCGCCGAACCAGCCATTGACGTGGATCGACGACACCTTCGCAACGGCGCCTGCCGCTTTGAAATGCACGACGATCCGGTCGATCTCCGCTTCAGAGAGCGGCGGCACATCCTCGCAAAAATCAATCGCCAGGTCCGCTTCGCGGTACTGCTGGTCTGAGGCCAGCGCCGCGCCTGGGATGTCGGTGAGGATCGTGTCTGCGAGCGCGGTCAGCTTGGCGCGGTTTTCATCGCGCTGGGCGCCATCCATGTTGAGGACGCGGCGCATCTTGCGCGCTTCACGATCATAGCGCATCGCAAGGGCCCCGTTTTCGCCCACCACGCCGGCCACCGGCCAGAACCGCGCGATCATATCGCACCAGCCTGCTGGCCGCCCAGTGATGGGGATGACGAGCAGACCCGCTGCGCTCAGCTTCTCGAGCATCGCGTACGCGTCCGCGGGCAATTGCCCCTCGGTGGTGATGGTGTCGTCAATATCGGTCAAAATGCCGATCAAGTTCGCACCCACCGAGGCCGGCATCTGATCGATCGGCGCCATCGTTTCGGCGGAGGTCTCTAGCGCACTCATGCGTTTGCGAAGCTCCACATCCGGGCGTTCCAGGTCGACAAGGTCGGCCAGAGATCATCGTAGATTGCGCGCAGTTCCTTGTAGCGCGCGACATTGGCCGCCACCGGTTTGGTTTCGGTCAGATCAGTCTGCGTCATCGCCCGCGCCGCGTCGATGACCGTCGGGAACCACCCCGCTCCCTTGGCCGCGCAGATCGCAGCACCCAGCGCTGACGCTTCGGCCACATCGGCGCGGCTAACGGGGATGTTGGTTGCGTCAGCGACGATCTGCAGAAGGAGCGGCGAGGCCGCGCCACCGCCGATGGCGATGATCTGGTCGATATCCGCGCCGTTCTCGCGCACAGCAACCTCAAGCGCATAGGCCTGATCAAGCGCCAAACCTTCAAGGAGCGCGCGATAGACATCCCCGCGCTTCGACGAGCCGGACAGGCCCGCGATGATGCCCCGAGCTTTGGCATCCCAGTGGGGTGTCATCGAGCCTTGCCAGAAGGGCAGAAGCGCGATCCCACCAGACCCGATGGGCGACGCGCTCGCTTCAACTTCCAATTCCTCCAGGCTCGCCCCGCCGCCAAGTTCGCGCTGGAACCAGTCGATTAGGAACGTGCCCGACTTCAGGACGGTCTCAAAAATGTAGCCATCATCGGCAACGGCGGTCTCCGTCCGAAAGGCCTGGTCGTGCCCATAGGCCGGCGAGTAGACGCCGGCGACCACCGCTGTGCCGAGGTTCATATAGGCGACGCCCGGCTGGGTGGCCCCTGCCCCGGTCGCGGCGCACTGGCCATCGCCGCCGCCGGCGATCAACATGGTTCCGGCCAGCAAGCCCGTCGCGTCCGCTGCTTCGGCCGTGATCTCGCCAATCGGCGTTCCTGGCCGCGCCAAGCCCGGCATGATTGCCCGCGGCACACCCGCGGCCTCAAGAAGCGTGTCTGACCAGTCGAGCGCCTGGCAATCGAGCATCCCCGAGGGGTCCGCCGACGCGGTGGAGGTCACCCAGGCGCTGGTGAGCCGTTTCGCCAGATAGCCATGCACGTCGCTGTAGCGCTCAGTCGCGCTGAAAACATCCGGCTCATATTTGGCGAGCCAGATCAGCCGAACAATCGGCAGCAGCACGTCGATGGGCTTGCCGCAAATGCCGCGCAGCGTTTCGGGGCCAACCTGTTCGGCCAGGCGTTCGGCCTCATCATAGCCGCGCTCGTCGAGCCAAACGATGGCCGGCCGGACGGGCGTTCCATCGTCGCGGAACACGCCAAAGGTCTCGCGCTGGTTTGAGATCGAGACCGCCGCAACCCGCGAGGGATGCACCTGCTCGAGAAGTTGCTTCAAAGCGGCGACGGTGGACGCCCACCAATCGCCGGGGTCTTGTTCAAACGTGCCGGGATTGGGGTTGGAAATGGGGATCGACTGGCGGCCTTCCGCCACAAGCATACCGGCCTTGGTCCAGGCAGTCGCTTTCGTGGCGGAGGTCGACGAGTCGATGCCGATGACCAGGTCTTGTTGCATGCTTGCTCGGCCCTAGGGGAGGCACCGCCCGGAAACCCGGGCGATGCCTGTGTGTGGTTAGCGCAGACCCGCATCCGCCGTGGCTGCGTCGACGATCTGTGCGATCTGGTCGGCGCAAGCCTGAGCGTTGCCGTCATAGTCCTGACCGGTGAGCAGTTTGCCCAGCTCGGTCGGGATTTCGTTCGACGACAGACCGGCCCAAAGCGGCATGTCCGGCTCGGACGCGATGTACTTCTCGATCGTCTCCAGAACGACCGGCAAGTGCCGCGTGGTGCCCGGGCCCACGACCGCTTTGTCTAGGATCCGCTGGTCGGCGTAGGACGAGTTGCGCATCGGGGCGAAACCACCACCGAGCGTCAGCTGCACCATCATCTCCTTGGAGGTGACCCACTGCAGGAACAGCCATGCGGCGTCCGGGTTCTTGGAGTAACGCGACAGCGCGATCGAGGAGCCGCCCTGGTGGCCCCAATCGGGAATCTCGCCATAGCCAGCATCGGCGCGATCACGCAGCGTGTGCGGGCCGATCAGCGGAATGGTCATTTCCCACAGGCCCTGAACGTCGCTGCCATCGGCATCGAGGCCGGGGAAGAATTCATCCCAAGACTGAACGAGTGCCACCTGACCGGCGGCCATCATCTGGAACTGGCCGTCCCACGTGCTTTCAAGCGATGATGCCGGCGCGTTGCGCAGCAGCTCTTGGTACCATTCAAGGCCCGCGACGCCTTCGGCATCGTTGCCCGAGAAGGTGCCATCGGCGCGGAAGATCGAGCCGCCGTGGCCCCAAACAGCCTGGCTCCAGTCACACTCAAGCGAGTAGTGGCCCGAACGCGCCTGAAGGCCGGTACCGTAGATGCCATTCTCACGCTCAGCCTCGGTGATGAACTGCACCGCAGCGGTGAACTCATCATACGTCGTCGGTACGGCAATGCCATGCTTCTCGAGGATGTCACGGCGGTACATGAGCGTGAAGATCGGAATGTCGAAGGGAACACCGACCCACTTGTCGCCGATCTTCGAGATGCCTTCGACAAGCGGCTCCGAGAAGTCCGCGAAATCGAAGTCCGGCATCGCCAGCTCAGGCTTGTCATTGTAGTACTGAACCGGGTCGATGGTGTCGCGCGCGAACGTCGCGTGCCAGGCCTGATCGAGATAGTACAAATCGTACGTACCAAGCTCGCCCTGCACGTCTTGGGTGGCTTTCGCCAGCACCTGCTCAAGCGGCACGATCTCGATTTCAACTTCGATCCCGGTCAGCTCGGTGAACTCACCTTTGAGCTCATTGGCGACAACCGTCGGCGGCGTGGCTTCCGAGGTGTAGCGGATCGTTGTGCCAGCGAACGGACGGCCCGCTTCGCGCAGGAAGTCGCGCATCTGGCCCGGTGTGGTGGCGTAGGCGGGGTCGATGCCCGTCAGACCGCCAAGGCGACGATGGCCGCCGAGCATGGACGCACCGAAGGCCGAAAAGCCGATTCCGGCGAGGCCCATTTTGCGCAGGAACTCACGCTTGGTGATCTGCTTACGCGTGAACGCGTTGGCAGTATCGATGATGTACTGCTGCTTGTCGTGGTTCTTGAAATTCATTGGTTTTTTCCTCTCCTAGGTGAGTGGGTATCCCTACTCTTGTTGTCGCTAAGGTCCTTTCTCAGTCTTTGATGGCTCCCATTGTTAGGCCGCGCACAAGGTGTCGCTGCACCAGTAAGATGAAGATGAAGGCGGGCAGCATGGCGGACGTACCGAGCGCCGAGATGTAGCCCCATTCCGACCCGGTAGACGTCACGAAGGTCGTGATCTTGACCGGCAGCGTTCGGATCTCGCTCGTCAGGAACAGCGACAAAATGAACTCGGTCCACGAGAAGACGAAACATAGAACGGCCGTCGCCGCGATGCCGCCCTTGATCATCGGCAGCACGACAAGGCGGAAGCTCTGCCAGCGCGTAGCACCGTCAATCATCGCCGCCTGATCGACATCCTTGGGCACGTCGTCGAGGAACGACTTCAGAAGCAAGACCGCGATGGGCAGATTTATCAGCGTATGAACGAGGATCAGCCCAAGATGCGTGTCTCGCAGCCCAAGATCGCGGAACATGAAGACGATTGGCACGATGATCGCAATGGGCGGCAGAAAGCGGTGCGACAGGATCCAGTTCAGGTAGAGCTGACTGCCCCTGAAGGTGAGCCTCGACAACGCGTAGGCGGCGCCAACCGCCAAAATGATCGTGAGCACAGTTGATCCGACCGCAATGACGATGCTGTCGAAAATGGTCTCGCGACCATCAAAGCTGTTCTCACCGCCGGTCCCCATGCTGGCTCCGGACTCGATTAGCGAAGGACTCTCCCCAAGCACCGTGACGCGATAGTTTTCGAGCGTCGGTTCGAAATCGAAGACGACGACCTGTTCGCGGTTGAAGATTGCGCGGGTTGGCTTGATCGATGTGAGCCCCCACCAGAAAACGGGGAACATGAACACTGCGGTCACGAAGATCGCCGCGATGTAGCGCAGTGTGACGAGGTACCAGGGCGCGCGCATCAGAACCTCACCTTGAAGACTTTGATGAAGATGTTGGCGGTTATAATCACCAGCACCAGCGTGAGGATCGCGACCGCCGAGGCGTAGGGGAAGTTCGCCGAGCCGAAATAGATCTTGCCGGCATAGGCCGTCAGCGTCTCAGTCGCCGTGCCGGGTCCGCCATCAGTCATCACCTTGACGTAGTCATAGACGCGGAACAGATCGATACCGCGGATCAGAACCGCGATGGCGATGATCTTTGACAGCATCGGCAAGGTCAGGCGCGTAAACGCTTGCCACGCGTTCGCACCATCAATTGCCGCCGCCTCAAAGGGGTCCTTGGGCAGCGCACGCAATCCGGCCAGCATGATGAGCACCATGAAGGGTGTCCATTGCCAGGTGTCGGCGACCATGATCGCCCATAGCGCCGTCGAGCCTGTCGCGAGCAGCGGCGTGTCGGTGCCCATGAGCCCGATGTGCTGCAGGCTGCGGCTGATGACACCGAAACTGTTGTTGTACATCAGCAAGAACATCATGCCGGTCACGGCTGGCGGCACCACGAGCGGCAAAGTCATCAAGGCCCGCATCAGGCCAAAGCCGCGCCGCTCACTGTCCAACAGAAGCGCGATGGCCAGCCCCAGCGCGAGCTGAATGACGATCGCGACGCTCGTGTACATGTAGGTGACGGCAATGGCGTCCCAGACCCGCTCATCAGCGAACACGCGGCTCCAGTTCCATTCGGGATTGAACTGGTTCTCGCGCGTCACCGGATGGCGGCGGTGAAGCGACAGCCACACCGCGTACAAAATGGGATACAGGCCGAAGACGATCAGCGTCGCCGTGGTCGGGAACACCCAGGGAAACGGGTGCTCCGACGTTAGCCAGCGCGGCATCGTCCACAGCTTGCGGGGCTGTTGTGGGCCGGTGCTGGTGATCGTGGTTTCGGTCATGCGCGTGACGGCCTAGAACTTCTGCCGCGTCGGCGTGATGCAGATTTCCTGGACCAAGGCGTTCTGCGGCATCTGGTAGGCATGGAGCATGATCTCGGAAACGTGCTCCGGCCCGATGCCGCCGCCCATTTTGACCTTGTTATCCTTGTAGGCCGTCAGGGTGTTTTCATCGAGAACGCCCGACAGGATCTCGGTCTCGATGACGCCCGGGGACAGGACGATCACCCGCACATCATAGTCGGAAAGATACTCGCGAAGGCTCTCGGAGACCGCGTGAACGAAGTACTTTGTGCCGCAGTAGACGGTGTGGTCGGGATAGACCTTCCGCCCCGCGATCGATGACATCATGAACAGCGTGCCTTGGCGCCGTTCCATCATGTCGTTCATCACCGCATGGATCGTGTTCATCACACCCTTGGTGTTGATGTCGATCATCTCATCCCACTCTTCGGGCGGCTGACGACCGATATCGGCAAGCCGCGCGATGCCGGCATTCACAAACATCATGTCGGTGGGGCCATAGATGGCTTCAGCGTCTTTGACGGCGGCCTTAATGGCCTCGCGGTCGCGCACATCGACCTCGCGACAGACGCTGTTCGGCAGGCCCATCGCTTCCATTTTTTCGATGCGGCGCGCCATCATCAGCACCGGATGACCGGCAGCTGAGAAGGTTCGCGCAACGGCTTCGCCAATGCCGGAGCTCGCTCCGGTCACCGCGACGAGCGGCTTGTTGGTCATTTTTCCTCCCACGCGCCCTTTTTTGCGGACGCGATATTCTTCTTGTTGGGCGTGGGCCTTAGGTCTCCTTCTCGGCAAACGCCTCGAGCATGCCGGAGCCCGCCGCAATGTCGACGAACGAGAACCGATTGCGCATTTCATGATTGTGCCGCACGGCTTCCCGATAGAAGGCGCGGTCGAGACCCAGATCGTCAGCCGTCGTCGGCGCACCGGCCGCAACGAGCATGGCTTGCATGTCGTCCACGGGGATCGTGAACCCCTGCAATTCGGACCGCAGTGTGGGCCAAAGGTCTTCCATCTTTCGATTAAATGCCGCAGCGGTCTCAGAGGTAAAGGCCTTTTTGCGCCATTCTTCGGCACACTGTTTGGCGATGTCCGGCCCCATGCGCCGCACCATATCCGCCTCATCGATCACAGTGGGTGAAACCTGCGGCGGCGTCTCGCTGGACAGAAACGCGTTTTGCAGCCGTGCCATCGTGAGCGAGGCGACGCCAACCTGCTGGCCATGCAACGTGCCGGGATGCAGATCGCCGGCAAAGCAATCGATATAGTGCGAGATCTGATGCTCACCCATCGAGCCGTGGTTCGACACGCCCGTGAAGGAAATGCCCAAGCCGCACAGGGTTAGCACCCGGTAGAGGCTGGCAATCGCCTCAAGATCGCCTTCGGGCAGCAGCGCCGCCCGAGCGTTCAAGATGCGCTCATCTTCCTCTTGGATCAGGTAGGGCGACGACCAATAGGCCGTACCCAGCAGCTGGTGGGACATCCACCAGTCCACCTGCGCGACCGACCGGGCCATGCAATCCGCGAACCCTGCCGCAGCAAGGTAGGGGGGAGCGGCTGCCGAGACTTCCAAATCAACAAAGAAACCCTTCGGCGCCTGCGCGGGGAGCGAGACTTTTAGGCCGGACGCAAAATTCATGGAGGCGGTCGACGAGGTGTACCCGTTCATCGAGGCCGCTGTGCCAAAGACGCAGTAGCCGCGTCCCTGTTCTTTCGTGGCGTATTTGCACAGATCATTGATCGTGCCGGAGCCCACGGCGACCACGCCCTCATAGGGCGCGATCTTGTCCTTGAGCACCTCAACGGTCGCGAGGTCAGCGTGGGGGTGATCGAGAACGACGGGCTCGACGGGGCCCAGCGACCGGATGTTCTTGGCGACCCGCTCACCCAGCGCTGCGTAGGTTGCGGCGTCGCAGACCACGGCAAAGGTTGTGCCAAGATCGAGCGATTGGACAAGTTCGGCCTCAAGGCCGTCGAGCGAGCGCTCGAAAACGACCCGCTCATAATCGACGGAGACGACCTTGCCGAGCTCGGGGTTGAACCAAGTGTCGGCAACGATCTCGTCGATCAGGGATGTCCACTTTCCCGTGACCCTTGGCGTCTTCGAAACGTCTACGTCGGTCGTTGCCATCATCATGCCCCATGCCTGACTGTCAAATGTAACTAGAGGCTTTGCAATTGTAAATCAAGGCAATACGATGCGCGCCCTTGGGTATAAGACCGTGCTAACGGTTCACTTTGTGAACAGAAGAATCACCCCATGACCGACACGCCCGCAGCTTCGGAAGGAAACGGCCACCGTCCCGCGGTTCCCCGCGCTGTTCCCTCTGAGTTTGCCGACATCATGGTCTGGGCGGCCTGGCTCTATTTCGTCGACGCGATGACCCAGAGCGACGTCGCGAAAACCATCGGCGTCAGCCGCGTCACGGTGATCAAGCTGCTCAATGAGGCGAAGGAAAAGGGCCTGGTGAACATCGAGTTCAACCCGGTCCTGGCGGCGCGGGTTGAAACCTCACGGCGCCTCGCCAAGGCGTTTGACCTCAACTCCGCCTTCGTCATTCCCGATAATGCCGAACGCCCGCTCGTTGAGCGGCTTGGCGATGCGGGCGCCTATCTTGTGCAAGACGGGCTGCAGGCGGGCGATGTGATCGGCGTTGCCTGGGGTCGCACCGTTCTGGCGGCGATCCGCAACCTCGGCCTCGATCAACCCATCGACGATCTTACCGTGGTCCAAGTCGCGGCCAGCCCCAATGGCTTGTCCGCCGATTTCTCGCCCGAACTGTGCGTGTCGCTCTGCGCCAACAATCTCGGCGCCCGCAGTGTCACGCTGATGGCGCCAGCGCTGCTGTCAACGCCCGAACTCAAGGCGATGCTTCTGAACGAGCCATCGATCCGCAAGCAGATGGCCGTGATCCGCTCCGCCAACAAAGTGCTCTTTGGCGTCGGCGAACTCACCGATGGCGCGACCGTCTACACAAGCGAACTGCACAGCGCCGACGCACTCGACCAAATGGTCAAGACAGGCGCCGTGGGTGTCGTGTCAGGCCGCTTTTTGGATGCCGATGGAAACGAAATGCCCGGTCCCAATCACGATCGGATGCTCGGCCTATCCATCGACGAGCTGCGCGGCATCCCCATACGGATCTGTGTGGCCGGCGGCCTCGACAAGACACGCGCCATTCTCGCCGCCCTGCGCGGCGGCCTGATCACCGACCTCGTGATTGACCTTGCCACCGCCGAGGCGCTGATGGCGCAGGTGGAGCCCTAACCGCAGTCCTTTAAGCTGCCTCAGTGGCCCCATTTGAGGGCGATCAGGTCCAGCTCACCAGCGAGCTGCAACAGCCGCGCGCGCGTGCGCTCGCTCATCGGCTTGAGTGGATGGCGGACATGGTCGCTGCCGATCACGCCGCCCGCCTTCATCACCGTTTTGCAGGCCCGCAGACCGCATTGCCGGTTCTCATGATTGATCAACGGCAGGCTTTTCGCCCAATAGGCCAGCGCCGCATCCTTGTCCCCACCAAGATAGCTGCGGACGATTTTGCCGATATGCTCACATTGCAGACCCGAGGTCATGGTCCCCGTGCAGCCGGCATCAAGGTCGGCAAGCAGCGTCGCCGCCTCTTCGCCATCGAACGGCCCTTCAATCGCATCGCCGCCCGCCTCAATCAGCGCGGCCAGCTTATCGGCAGCAAACGGCATCTCCATCTTGAAGTAGCGAACCTGCTCAAGTTCGCGCGCCATGCGCGCCAACAGCGGCACCGTCAGAGTGCAGCCCGACAGAGGCGCGTCCTGCACCATGATGGGGATCGAGATCGCGTCTGAGACCGCTTGGAAGTGCTCGTAAATACCCGCTTCCTGCGGCACGAGCCCAACCCCGTGATAGGGCGGCATCATCATCACCATGCTGGCGCCCATCGCCTCGGCGGCCCGCGCCCGCTCTACCACAAGGCCTGTGTGGAAGTGGCTGATAGTCACGATGATGGGGACGCGACCCGCAACATGCTCGAGGCAGACGCGCATCAAAAGGGCGCGCTCTTCATCGCTCAAAACGAACTGCTCGGAATAGTTGGCGAGCACGCAAATCGCATCGACGCCCTGATCGATCATACAATCGAGCACGCGGCGCATGCCCTCTTCATCGACCTGGCCATCCGCGTGAAACGGTGTGGGTGCGACCGGCAGAATGCCTGTCAGTGGGGTCTTCATCAGTTAGCCCTCATTCGAAAAACGGAGCGACGGGCTGCCGCCGGCCCAACAAAAACGCGTCAGCCACGTGACGAAACGGCTCAAAGTCCGTGTCGCTGCTCCTGCTCGCGATCAGCTGCGTCATCTGCGCGTAAAGGGTGGGATACTCATCATCGAGAGCATCGCGCCCACCGGTCTGCGGTTCGCCGTCGATCAACAGGCTCGCCCCACCGCCATCGAGGCACAGGGTCCCTTGCTCCGTCTCAACATCGATGCGCCAGATCTGGTCGCCTTCTTGGCGCCAATCAAAGTCCGCGGTCACCGGCGCGTTGGAGGGGTGGTGAAAACGCAGCTGCGCCGCGATGGGCGCCTGCTTGTTTTCGGGCACCTCCAGCGTGGCCTCCGTCAGATGCGCCTTGCCGGGAAGAATGCGCGTCAGGATCGACAGCGCGTTGATACCGGGGTCGAACACGCCAAGCCCGCCGGGCTCCCAGATCCAGTCTTGGCCAGGGTGCCATCGGCGGACATCCTCTTTCCAGGTGACCACAACGCTGCGCAGCGCCTTGTCCGCCAGCCACGCCCGCGCCGGCTCCACCATCGCGGCCGCCCGTGAATGCCATGTCGCAAACAGTGTCACTCCGCTGGCTTGCGCCAGATCGGCAAGTTTCCGGCACTCCGACAGGGTCGCGCCAGGAGGCTTTTCAAGCATCACGTGCCGGCCGGCTGAAAGGGCGGCTTCGGCGGCAGCGAAGCGCGGCACGGGCGGCAAGCATAGCGAGACGACGGGCACATCGGGCCGCGCCGCCAGGAAGGCCCCGATATCGGTGTAGGCCTCGACATCAGGCAACCGCCCTGAGCGGGAAACCGTGGCGGCCAGCTCCCAGTTTGGGTCGGCGGCAATCGCCGGAGCGTGCTGGTCGCGCGCGATCTTCCCGATGCCGACAAGTGCTACTTTCATCAATGGCTGTCCCGTGCGACAGGGCTGCCCCGGCAGCCCTTCAGAAAATCGAGGTCCGCGCCCACATCAGCGCCCTCTACATGGGCCTGGTGCAACATCGCGTAGCCGGACTGGGCGGCCTCATGGGTTGGCACCCACGTGTCGAGACGCGCCTGGAGCTCCTCATCGGACACATCGAGGTGCAGCCGCCGGGCGGGCACATCCAGTTCGATCATATCGCCGGTCCGCACCACCGCGAGCGGCCCACCGGCCGCGGCTTCCGGAGAGGTGTGCAGCACGACGGTGCCGTAAGCGGTGCCAGACATGCGCGCATCGGAGATGCGGATCATATCGGTGATGCCGCGCCGCAGAAGCTTGGGCGGCAGGCCCATGTTCCCGACCTCCGCCATGCCGGGATAGCCCTTCGGGCCGCAGTTCTTGAGGACAAGGATGCTCGTCTCATCGACCTCAAGCGCCTCGTCGGTAATGCGGGCCTTGTAATCGTCAATATCCTCGAACACGACCGCCCTGCCCCGGTGCTTCATCAGCGCGGGCGATGCGGCCGACGGCTTCAGCACGGCCCCGTTTGGCGCCAGGTTGCCACGAACCACGGCGATCCCGCCTTGGCTGGTGAGCGCGCGGCCAACAGGGCGAATGACATCCTCGTTCCAGTTCTGCGCACCGCTCACCTCATCCCAAATCGGGCCGCCGGACACCGTCAGCGCCTGCTTGTGCAGCAAGCCCGCGTCGCCAAGCGTACGCAACACAACCGGCAAACCTCCCGCATAGAAGAACTCTTCCATCAGGTGCTCGCCAGAGGGCTGCAGGTTGACGATGGTGGGCACATCGCGCCCACACCGGTCCCAATCATCAAGGGTCAGGTCCACCTCCATCCGCCCCGCAATCGCCAGCAGGTGCACCACGGCATTCGTCGACCCGCCAATCGCGCCATTGACCCGCACCGCGTTCTCAAAGGCGGCCCGCGTCATGATGTCGGACGGCTTGAGATCGTCCTTGACCATCTGAACGATGCGGCGGCCGGACAGCTGCGCCATCACGCGGCGACGGCTATCGACCGCCGGGATGGCGGCATTGCCGGACAGTGCCATGCCGAGTGCTTCGGCCATCGACGCCATCGAAGACGCGGTGCCCATCGTGTTGCACGTGCCCGTGGAGCGCGTGACCGCACTCTCGGCCTCAAGGAACGTTTCCTGGCTCATCTCGCCGGCTTTGACCGCTTCAGAGAACCGCCACAAATGCGTTCCCGAGCCGATCCGTTCGCCCTGAAACCAGCCATTGAGCATGGGCCCGCCGGTCACGACGATCGATGGCAGGTCGCATGACGCCGCCGCCATCAACAAGCTTGGCGTGGTCTTGTCGCAGCCAACCATCAAGACGCAGCCATCGATGGGCTGACCACGGATCTGCTCCTCGATCGACATGGCCGCAAGGTTGCGGAACATCATCGCGGTCGGCCGGAACGTGTTCTCGGAGGCTGAAAACACCGGCACTTCAACAGGGAAGCCGCCGGCCTCCCAGATGCCGGCCTTCACCTTCTCGGCGAGCTCACGCAGATGGCCATTGCAAGGCGTCAGCTCCGACCAGGTATTGAGGACGCCGATCACCGGGCGGCCATCGAACAGATCGTCCGGATAGCCTTGGTTCTTCAGCCAACCACGATGGTAGATCGCATCGCGTGACGTGCCGCCATACCATTCCTGGCTGCGCAGCTTGCGGGGCCATGGGGCAGGCTGGAAGGTCATCGATTACGTCCGCTTGGACTTGTTGTAGACGTCGAAAATGACGGCCGCGAGCAGCACCAGCCCCTTGATGACCTGCTGATAGTCAATCCCGATGCCCATGATCGACATGCCATTGTTGAGGACGCCCATCAAAAACGCGCCCACGACCGCGCCGATGATCTTGCCCACGCCACCTGACATGGACGCCCCGCCGATAAACACGGCGGCGATCACGTCGAGCTCTAGCGCGAAGCCGGCCTTTGGCGTCGCGGAGTTGAGGCGCGCGGCGAACACCATGCCCGCAATCGCAGCGAGGACGCCCATATTGACGAAGGCAAGGAAGGTCAGCCGCTCGGTCTTCACGCCCGAAAGCTTGGCCGCCTTCACGTTCCCGCCCAGCGCGTAGATCCGTCTGCCGGTCACCGTGCGTTCGGTGAAAAACGCGTAGATCAGCGTCAGGACACCCATGGTCAGCAGAACGTTCGGCAGCCCCCGGAACGTGGCGAGCTTGAACAGGATGAAGATCAGCGCCACGGCGACGATCGCAAGCCGCCCCCAGAAGAAGGCCGCCGGCTCCACCTGCATGCCATAAAACTGGTTTTGCGCCCGCTTTTTCAGCTCAAGCCAAACGATGATCACGCTGGCGCCGACCCCGGTCATCAGAGCGAGCACATTCACCCTGGCAACGCCAAACAGCCCCGCGAGCGCCTCCCCTATCGCGGCGGGAAACGGGTCAGCGACGAAGCCGTTGGCGATGACCTGGAACTCACGCGGGAACGGGCCCAGCGATTGGCCTTCGAGCAGCCATAGCGACGCACCGCGAAACACGAGCATGCCAGCCAACGTCACAATAAAGGACGGAATCCCCCAATAGGCGACCCAATAGCCTTGTGCTGCGCCAATCAGCGCGCCGGCGGCAATGCACACCGCCATCGCCAGATAGACCGGCAGATCAAGCTCGATGATCAGCACCGCCGATAAAGCGCCGATAAAGCCCATCACAGAGCCGACCGACAGGTCGATATGGCCCGAGACGATCACGATCAGCATGCCCAGCGCCATGATGACGATGTAGCTGTTCTGAAGCAGAAGGTTCGTCACGTTGACGGGCCGCAGCAGCGTGCCGTCGGTGATGATCTGGAAGAAGGCCATCACCGCGATCAGCGCGAACAAGAGCCCGTATTCGCGCAAGTGGCGGACCAGATAGGCACCGATGCCGGTGGCTTGCTTTTGTGTTTGAGTGCCCTGCGTCGCTTCCATTGTGCCCGCCCTAATGCGTTACGATGAGGGACATGATGCGCTCTTGGCTGGCCTCGGCGGCCGCCAGTTCGCCCACAAAGGCTCCCTCGTTCATGACGTAGATCCGATCGCAAATGCCCAACAGTTCGGGCATTTCCGAAGAGATCACGATCACGCCTTTGCCCTGTTCGCTGAGGTCGTTGATGATGCCGTAAATCTCGAACTTCGCACCCACATCAATGCCGCGTGTCGGCTCGTCGAGGATGAGCACTTCGGGCTTCGCAAACAGCCATTTCGACAGAACGACCTTCTGTTGATTGCCGCCAGACAGGTTCACCACGTGTTGGAAAACGCTCGGCGTGCGGATGTTCAGCGCCCGGCGATAGTCTTCGGCGACGCGGGTCTCTTCGGCCTCATTGAGGATCTGGCCGCGCGCAACCTCTGGCAGGTTGGATAACGTGATATTCCGCTCGATGGTCTCATCGAGCACCAGGCCCAGCGCTTTGCGGTCCTCGGTCACGTAAGCGAGCCCAGCATCGATGGCGCGGCTGATCGTGCTCACATCGACCGGCTGCCCATGCATGCTCACCGAGCCTGAGATCCTCTGCCCGTACGAGCGGCCAAACAGGCTCATGGCGAACTCTGTGCGCCCTGCACCCATCAGCCCCGCAATGCCGACGACCTCGCCGGCACGCACTGACAAAGACACATCGTGGATGACCTGGCGGTCGGGATAGAGCGGATGGAACACGTTCCAACCGTCGACCTCCATCAGCAAGTCGCCGGCGCGCCGCTCACGTGCCGGATAGCGCTGCGCCATATCACGCCCCACCATGTCGCGGACGATGCGATGTTCGGAGATGTCTTCTTCCCCAGCATCCATGGCAGACACGGTGGCGCCATCGCGCAGCACGACGATTTTGTCGGCAACGCGGCGCACCTCATTGAGTTTGTGGCTGATGATGATCTGCGTGACGCCCTGCTCTTTCAGCTCCAGCATCAAATCGAGCAGCGCCTGGCTGTCGGTTTCTGAGAGAGCCGCTGTGGGTTCATCAAGGATCAAAAGGCGCACGTCTTTCGACAGCGCCTTGGCGATCTCCACGAGCTGCTGCTTGCCGACGCCCAGACTGTCGATCAGCGTGCCCGGCGCTTCGCTGAGCCCGACTTTTTCGAGGAGGCCGACGGTGCGCCGCTCCATCTCCCGAAAGTTGATCACACCGGCGCGGGCGCATTCGTTGCCGAGGAAAATGTTCTCGGCGATCGACAGTAGCGGCACCAGGGCCAGCTCCTGGTGGATAATGATGATGCCCAGCGCTTCGCTATCGGTGATCCCGGCAAAGTCCGCCAGCTGGCTGTCATAGTGGATTTCGCCGTCATAGGTGCCGGCGGGATAAACGCCCGACAGCACCTTCATCAGCGTCGACTTACCGGCGCCGTTCTCACCCACCAGGGCAAGAATTTCGCCTTCGCTCACCGTCAGATTGACGCGATCAAGCGCCTTTACACCCGGAAACTCCTTGGTGATCCCGCGCATCTCCAAGAGCACAGACATGGCCGGCTCGTCTCCATTCCCACCGTGTGTTGACCACCGCAACACCCGCCGCCGGAGCACATCCGGCGACGGGCGGCACGGAGGGAGGACCCGTGCTACTGCAGCTGGTCTACGGTGTAATAGCCAGAGCCGAGAATGATCTCTTCCCAATTGGTCAAATCAACTGAGACGGGCTCGAGCAGGAAGGAGGGCACAACCTTGATGCCATTGTCGTAGGTCTCGGTGTCGTTGATCTCCGGCTCACCACCGCCCAGCAGGGCCTCGACCATGCCGACGGTCACGCGCGCAAGTTCGCGCGTGTCCTTGAACACTGTGGAGTATTGCTCGCCATCAAGCATGGAGCGGATCGAGCGGATCTCCGCATCCTGGCCGGTCACAATCGGCATCTCCAGATCGCCGGAGCCGTAGCCGACACCTTTGAGCGAGGAGATGATGCCAATCGACAGGCCATCGTAGGGTGACAGGACCCCGTGGACGACCGCGTCGGTGTAATGCGCCGACAGAAGGTTATCCATGCGGGCCTGTGCCACCGCGCCATCCCAGCGCAGGGTACCAACGGTGTCCATGCCCATCTGGCCGGAGACGATGTTCACGCTGCCGGCGTCGACCATCGGCTGCAGAACGGACATCGCGCCATTGTAGAAGAAGTAGGCGTTGTTATCGTCCGGCGAGCCGCCAAACAGCTCAACATTGTAAGGGCCGTCGCCAAAGCGCTCTTGAAGCCCGTTCACCAGCGACGTTGCCTGCTGCACGCCAACCTGGAAATTGTCGAAGGTCGCGTAATAGTCGACATACTCGCTGTCGCGGATCAGCCGGTCATACGCGATGGTGCGAATGCCAGCGAAGTGCGCGTTCTCGAGCGCGTTCGACAGCGTCGTCCCGTCGATGGCGGCGATAACGAGCACATCAACACCGTTGGTGATCATGTTCTCGATCTGGGCAAGCTGGTTGGGGATGTCATCCTCAGCGTATTGAAGGATGGTCTCGAAGCCCGCGGCTTCGAATTGTTCAACCATAGAGTTGCCATCGGAGATCCAGCGTGAAGACGACTGGGTCGGCATCGCGATCCCGACAGTTTGCGCAACAGCGGTGGCGGAGCTGGCGGCAAGGATAGCACTCGCCAGCAGAACTTTAAGTTTCATGGTTTTCCTCCCAAGGTGTCGGCACACCGTTTGCCTGGCACGTCGCGGCCAGTTGAAAAAACGGTTGCAGAGGAAACCTAGAGCCAGCCGCGCATAACTGTAAAATTGATATAACGCCTAGCTTGATATCATTTTTGATATGGATTAGTGCCCCTCCCATGTCAGGCATGTCAGGGGCGGCGCGCATCAAGCCAAGGCATCTCCAGCTGATCGTGAAGATTGCGGAGACCGGTCAACTTCAGCTTGCGGCCCAAGCCGCGGCGATCACGCAGCCGGCCGCCTCCCGCATCCTTGCCGACCTTGAGGCCCAGTTCGAACAATCCTTCTTCGTTCGGCATGCCAACGGCATGAAGCCGACGCTCGCCGGCGAGGTGCTGGTGCGCCACGCGAAGGTGGTGATGGCGGGTCTCGACACGCTGACGGACGAGCTTGCCGACCTCAGCTTGGGCAATGCTGGCCATGTCCGCGTGGGGGCGGTGACAGGCGCGGCCGTGGGACACCTCATGCCCGCGGCTCAAGAGATCTTGCAGCAGACGCCCGATGTGCGCATCTCAGTGGATGTCGCGCCGTCGACCGCGTTGTTTCGGGGGCTGGAAGAGTCGCGCTACGATTTCATCCTCGGCCGCGCCAACCCCCGCAGCACGACCAAGGACTTTCGGTTCTATCCTGGCCGGGCGGAAACGGTGTCGCTCTTGGTGGGTGAGACACATCCCTTGGCGGGGCTCGCCAGCGTCAATCTCAGCGAGCTTGCGGACTACCCTTGGGTGATCCAGGAAGAAGGCAGCCCGATCCGCGAAGCGGTCGAGCAGGCCTTTCACCAGCATGGTCTCCCCGTCCCCGGCCGGGTGCTCAACAGCTCGTCCCTCTTGGTCGCGCTGGCCCAAATTGCTCAAGCCGACGCGATCGCGCCGCAAACACAAGAGGTTCTGCGGCTTTTGGTGTCAGACACCATCCACGCTGGCGTTGTTGCGCTGCAGACCGACATCCCGATCACGGTGTCACCCTATTTCGTCATCGTCAGCGAACAGCGCAAACTGCCGCGCGCGGCAGAGCGGCTTTTCGACGCCGTCAACAAGCGCTTTTGAGCAGAAGCCAGGCCTAGAGCACCGCCCCGATCTGCCACGGCACAAATTCGTGCCGACCATAGCCGAGCGTTTCGGACTTGGTGGGCGCCCCAGAGGCAAAATCGATCAGCGTGTCGAGAATGCGCGCGCCCATATCCTCGACGCTAAGCCCTGACAGCACCTGCCCGCAATCGATGTCCATATCTTCGGTCATGCGGGTGTAAAGATCGCTGGTGCTCGCAAGCTTCACGCTGGGCGCAGTCTTCGCGCCGAAAGCCGAGCCGCGCCCTGTGGTGAACGCCACCATGGTGGCGCCCGAGGCGATCTGCCCGGTCACCGAGCACGGGTCGTAGCCCGGTGAGTCCATGAAGACGAAGCCCGCCTCCTTGGCCGGTTGCGCGTACTCGATCACATCGACGAGCGGAGAGGTCCCGGCCTTGGCGACGGCGCCAAGTGACTTCTCCAAAATCGTGGTGAGCCCGCCCGCGAGATTGCCCGGTGATGGGTTCCCATCGAGCGTCGCGCCGTGGCGATCTGTATAGCTTTCCCACCAGCGCACGCGCGCCTCGAGGTCTGTTGCCACCGCAGGTCCGGTGGCCCGGGCCATCAACAAATGCTCAGCGCC
>JAHCMG010000084.1 GCA_019192585.1 Devosiaceae bacterium MH13 | reverse complement strand
ATCTGCCCGGCAGCATCGCCGCGCCGAGCCTTGTGCGCTGGTACAATGCCCACCCCGATCACACCGATCTCGACCCAAGGTTGGGTCGCCGCGCGGTGGTCGTCGGGCACGGCAATGTCGCGCTCGACACGGTGCGCATGCTGCTCAGCGATCCTGAGATGCTGATCACCACCGATATGATGCCCGAAGCGGCGGTGCGCATTGCCTCGTCGCAAGTGAAAGAGGCGGCGATTGTTGGGCGCACCGGCCCCTCGCAGGCCAGCTTTACACCCAAAGAGCTGGTGGAACTGTCCGAAGTGCCGGGTGTGCAGATCATCATCGATCCAGCGGACCTCGAGGCCGATGTTGCGCATGAGCTTGCGGACCCGCAGGCCGAGCGGCGGCGGCGGCGGAACTTAGACCTGTTCGAACAGTGGGCGCATGAGCCTTTGGATCCGAATAAGCGGCCCGTCCCGATCCGGTTCTTTCAAGACCCGGTGGCGATCGTGGGTGATGCCCACGTGACAGGCTTCAAGATCGAGCGGACGCGCGTTGTGGTCCAAGACGGCCGCGCCGTGCATGAGGGACTCGGCTGGTTTGAGACCATTGCGTGCGACAGCGTGATCCGTGCGATTGGCTTCAAGTCGGTGCCGCTGGACGGCGTTCCCTTTGACGAAGGGCGAGCGCGGTTCCCCGTCGATGAAGCGGGGCGAATTGTCGAGACCTCCGGGGCGCCGATGGGGTTTGTCTACGCCTCCGGGTGGGCGCGGCGCGGGCCTGTCGGCGTGATCGGGACCAACAAGACTGATGCTGAACAGGTCGCGCAGACGTTGATAGAGGACCTCGAAGCCCGAGGCGGGCCGTTTGAGGCGCCTGGCCTTCCGGATGATGCAGCGCCGGTGCGTTTGCAGGACTGGGCTGACTTGGCGCGTGAAGAGAAGCGGCGGGGGGCCATTCGCGGGCATGGCCCCTTGCGCTTTATCGACAGCGCTGAGGCGGTCGAATGGCTCAGCAGCTATGGCCGCCGCCGCCTCAACGATCCGACCATTCCACCGGAATACCCCGAGGTTGGGCGGCCCGATACCGCCCGCGTCCACCAATAAGCTCTCCACCTGAGGGGGCGGCGCTGCTGTCGCAAGACAGATTTCGCCAGCCCCTGTTTCACCACCGAAGGACCTTACAATGACCCGCTATTCCCCCCTACTTGTCGCGCTGCACTGGCTGATGGCTGTGTTCGTTCCCATGTCGCTGATAATGGGCGGCTTTGTACTGTCCAACATCCCGCTTGATGCGCCCGATAAGCCGGACGCGCTGGCGAGCCATATGACCTTTGGGGTCATCATCGGCGTCTTGCTCGTGTTGCGCTTGATCGTGCGGCTGCGCACGCCAAAGCCGGCACCGGCTGAGAGCGGCAACGCCGCGCTCGATGGCGCGGCGCGGTTCGTCCATGTGGCTTTCTATGTCTTGATCGCCGCCATGGTCGCCGCTGGCTTGATGATGGCTTTCAGCTACGGCTTGATCGACATCGTCTTCAACGGCGCCGAAGGTCCCATTCCCCAAGAGCTGCGCGCCTCGCCCTTCCACCTGGCGCACAAAGTGTTCGGCTTCGCGCTCCTAGGGCTGATCGTGCTGCATGTGGCGGCGGCGCTGTATCACACGTTCAGCCTCAAAGATGGGCTGATGAAGCGTATGTGGTTTGGCCGCTAACCGTTGCGTGTTCAGTGATCAGCGAGCGTTTCACGCTCGCAGCACCCTGAGTTTGCAACACCCTCGGCAATTGCGCCGCGCCCGCGCATCGGCGATGAAGCGATGCAAAGGCATGGCGCAGTTGAGAGGGCGTGGTGAGCGAAACGCACATAAACGAGCAGGTTTGGCCGCAGGCGGCCATTGAGGGCGTGTTGGCCGAGGGCGCTGCGCTGCGCCAGGTGGCCAGCGGCTTCACCTTCACGGAAGGGCCGATCTGGCACCCGGCCGAGCATTGGCTTGTGTTCTCGGACATCGCGGAGAGCATCCAATATCGCTGGTCGGCGGCGGACGGGCTGCGGACCTTTCGGCACCCGTCGAACCAGGCCAATGGCAATTGTTTTGACCGCGATGGCCGCATCATCTCTTGCGAGCATGCGTCGTCCCACCTGGTGATTCATGATCACGGCGGCAAACGGGTGACCGTTCTGGCCTCGCACTTTGACGGTAAGGAGCTAAATTCACCCAATGATGTGATCTGCGACAGCCTGGGGCGGATCTGGTTCACCGATCCCAGTTTTGGCCGTCTGCGCGAGGACCTTGGCGTCCTGCGCGATCAAGAGAGCCCGGTGCAGGGCGTCTATCGGCTCGATCCCGATGGGACGCTGCATCTGGTTTGCGATGACTTCCAGCAGCCCAACGGTCTGTGTCTGTCGAACGATGAGAGCGTTCTTTTCGTCAATGACAGCTGGGGGCCGACCATTCGCCGCTTCGATGTCGCGCCCGACGGCTCGCTGTCGGGCGGCGAGGTGTGGGCCACCATCACGGGTGATGGGCCCGGCGTACCCGATGGCATGAAGACTGACCTTGCGGGGCGGATCTTCTGCAATGGGCCCGGCGGCGTGCACGTACTGTCGCCGTCGGGCGACTACATGGGTAAATTTGCGACGCCGGAGAAGTCGACGAACTTCTGCTTTGGTGGCCCTGACGGACAGACCCTTTTCATCACCGCGTGCACGTCGGTCTATGCGGTCGACACGCTGACGGCCGCGCAGTCGATGATCCCAGGGCGCCCCAATGTAGTGACGAGCTAGCGCATGGCCGAACCGTCCCCTGCGCCTCTCCCTTTGGCTGGCCTTAGGGTCCTCGATTTTGGCCACACGGTGATGGGGCCGACGGCGGGCCTGGTGCTGGCGGACTTGGGTGCGGAAGTGATCCGGGTCGAGCCGGTGGGAGGCGATCCGACGCGGCGCCTCAAAGGCTTCGGCACAGGCTACTTTCCTTTCTACAATCGCAACAAGGCCAGCATCGCGCTCGATCTCAAGAGCCCCGAGGGGCTCACCGTGGCCAAGCAGCTGATCGCGATCGCCGATGTGCTGATCGAGAACTTTGGGCCAGGCACCATGGACCGGTTGGGGCTGTCGTACGACCAGTTGGCCGATGCCTGCCCGCGGCTGATCTACCTGTCGCTTAAGGGCTTCCTGCCCGGGCCGTATGAGGGGCGGGTGGCGCTTGATGAGGTGGTGCAGATGATGTCTGGCCTGGCTTACATGACTGGGCCGCCCGGTCAGCCGCTGCGGGCCGGGGCCAGCGTCGTCGACGTAATGGGCGGCTTGATGGGCGTCATCGCCGTACAGGCCGCGCTCGCGGAACGTGAGCGGACGGGTCGCGGCCAGTTGGTGCGCTCCTCCTTGTTTGAAAGCGCCATGTTCTTGATGGGTCAGCACATGGCCTATGCCTCCCTGTCGGATGCCCCTGTGCCGCCGATGCCGGCGCGGGTCTCGGCCTGGGCGGTCTACGATCAGTTTGAGACAGGCGATGGTGAGCGCGTCTTTTTGGGCATCACGTCAGACAGGCATTGGCAGCGTTTTTGCGAAACCTTCGAGGCGCCCGAGCTGGCGGCGGACGCGTCGCTCGCCACGAACAACCAACGCATCGACGCACGCGACCGATTGATGCCATTGGTCCGCGAGATGGTCGGGTCCATGGACCTACACACCTTCGCGGAGCGGGCCGAACGGGCGAAACTGCCATTTGCCCATATCGCGCGCCCAGAGCAGCTGTTTGACGATCCGCACCTCTTGGCGGGCAATCGCTTGCTGCCAACGCTTCTGGAGGGCGGTATTGAAACGCGGCTGCCGGCCTTGCCGGTTGAGCTTGATGGCCGCGCGCTGGGCAAAAGGAGCGATCCGCCGGCAGTGGGTGCCGACACAGCGGCCCTGTTGGAAGGGCTCGGGTACACGGCAGCGCAAATTGACGATCTTCAAGCGCGCGGGGCCGTGGCATTTGCAGCTGGCACATCGGCAGAGGAGGGGGCACCATGAACGATGTTGCAGATTGGTGGTCGACAGCCATCATCGATATGGAGCCCGGCCGCATCGCCCTGCGCGGTGAGCCGGTTGAAACGCTGATCGGCACGGTCGGGTTCGCCGAGATGATTTGGCTGATGGTGCGGGGCGACCGGCCATCGCTGGCGCAGGCGAAGCTGTTGGAGGCGGCGCTGGTCGCCGCCGTCGATCACGGGCCGCAAGCGCCCTCGATCGCCACGGCGCGGATGGCCGTGACCTGTGGGGCGGGCCTCAACGGTGCCATGGCGTCTGCCATCAACATGCTGGACGATGTGCATGGCGGCGCGGGTGAGCAGGCTGTTGTGTTGTATCAGCACGCGCTGGCGCTGATGGATGAGGGTGCGACCGAAGAGGATGCAGCCAAAGCCGTGATCGGTTGGTGGCAGGCGGAGCATGGACGTTTCGTGCCGGGCTTTGGGCACCGGTTCCACAAGCCGGTTGATCCGCGCGCGCCGCGCTTGCTTGCCCTTGTGGATGAAGCGGCGGGCGCGGGCACCGTGACAGGCAGGTTCGCCTCGCTTGGTCGGCAGATCGAGCGGGAACTCGCCGCGGCGAAGGGCAAGCCCGTCCCCATGAACATCGATGGCGCGACGGCGGTGATCTACGCCGAGCTTGGCTTTGCGCCTCCCTTAGCGCGCGGCTTGTTCTGCCTGTCGCGCTCAGTGGGCATTCTCGCCCATGCCTGGGAGCAGATGCAGCAGGGCGGCCGCAACAAGGGGCCCACGCCGCCTCACTATCGGTGGACCTACACAGGTTCCAAGGCTGACCCTGCCTAAGCGCCTGCCGTTTTGCGCTTTGGTGCCGCTTGTGCACCGGGCCCGGCGAGCGCCGCAAAGCCGAAACGATGGGTTTGATGACATTTTCATGATGCTCTTTTTGAAGGCAAAAGCGCCTGAAATGCCCGGCTTTGCTGGCTTCAGGAGGCGTACCGGATGGGACGGTTTTGGCGCTGTGCAAAAAGTATCTTTTTTTTGACATTCGAGCGTTGACAGGCCGGAGGTCACCGCCCTATAAACCGCAACACCGAGAGCGGAGCGCCGCTGGCGACAGCTGCTTGCGCTCTCAGTATTCTTCAGAAGCCAAGGCGACCTAACACGCCCTTCCGGGGTGTGCGCTGGCGTTTCTGTCTCATCACCTGGCAGTGATGAGCGATCTTTGACAAGTGAATCAGGAAAGAGAAACGTGGTCGGCAATGATCTTGCGGACCAGCTCAAAAGGCTGGTCGTGAGTTAACGACTGACACGTTTCAGAAGACACACCTTGGATGGTGCTTCTCACAAAGTGCCATCAACATGGACGGCCTCCGATGCAAATGGGAGGCTGGACTAACAAGTGTGTGTCCTCGTCAAGCGTGATTAAAGTCGGTTCAAAATCTCAAATTCAACTTGAGAGTTTGATCCTGGCTCAGAACGAACGCTGGCGGCAGGCTTAACACATGCAAGTCGAACGCCCTCTTCGGAGGGAGTGGCAGACGGGTGAGTAACGCGTGGGAACCTACCTTAAGGTACGGAATAACACAGAGAAATTTGTGCTAATACCGTATGTGCCCGAGAGGGGAAAGATTTATCGCCTTAAGATGGGCCCGCGTTGGATTAGCTAGTTGGTGAGGTAACGGCTCACCAAGGCGACGATCCATAGCTGGTTTGAGAGGATGATCAGCCACACTGGGACTGAGACACGGCCCAGACTCCTACGGGAGGCAGCAGTGGGGAATATTGGACAATGGGGGAAACCCTGATCCAGCCATGCCGCGTGAGTGATGAAGGCCTTAGGGTTGTAAAGCTCTTTCGCTGGGGAAGATAATGACGGTACCCAGTAAAGAAGCCCCGGCTAACTTCGTGCCAGCAGCCGCGGTAATACGAAGGGGGCTAGCGTTGTTCGGAATTACTGGGCGTAAAGCGCACGTAGGCGGGTCGTTAAGTCAGGGGTGAAATCCCGGAGCTCAACTCCGGAACTGCCCTTGATACTGGCGATCTTGAGTTCGAGAGAGGTGAGTGGAATTCCGAGTGTAGAGGTGAAATTCGTAGATATTCGGAGGAACACCAGTGGCGAAGGCGGCTCACTGGCTCGATACTGACGCTGAGGTGCGAAAGCGTGGGGAGCAAACAGGATTAGATACCCTGGTAGTCCACGCCGTAAACGATGGAAGCTAGCCGTCGGGCAGTATACTGTTCGGTGGCGCAGTTAACGCATTAAGCTTCCCGCCTGGGGAGTACGGTCGCAAGATTAAAACTCA
>JAHCMG010000083.1 GCA_019192585.1 Devosiaceae bacterium MH13 | reverse complement strand
CTATATGCTGATAGTGAGGCTGCGCTTCGCGTGTATCGGCATTTTCCCTGGGGCCTTACCGATCCGAACGGGAGCTGTCCCTGGACCGGTCCGTGGACCGGATCACACGGCGCCCACCTACTTTGTAGGTTCCCAGGATCGACGCTGACACGGTTGTCGTGGCTTCACCTTGTTTCTCAGCCCAGCGCTCCACTGGGCGACTGGCGATCTTTCCCGCGCCTATGCTGACCTCTTCTGTCTCTTCGAAAGCTGACCTGCGCGCCGCCGCGCTCGCACAGCGCGATGGCGTGCCGTCCGGTGCGCGGGCTGCTGCTTCCGCGCAGCTGGCCGAGCGGTTCTCGTTTGAGGTTTCGGGCCGAAGGGTTGCTGGCTACCATGCGATCGGTAGCGAACTTGACCCTGCGCCTCTCCTTGCGCGGGCGGCGAGCCAAGGCGCAGAACTATGCCTGCCGGTGCTGCTGGATCGCGAAACGATGGTTTTTCGGGCTTGGGCGCAGGGCGACCCTCTCATCCCGGTCGGGTTTGGCACCCAAGGGCCAACATCCGCCGCCGCCGAGGTCGTGCCGGACCTGATTTTGGCGCCGTTGGCGGGCTTCACCGCGCAGGGCCAGAGGATTGGCTATGGCAAAGGGCATTATGACCGGGCGCTTGCCAAGCTCGCCGCGGCTGGCGTGCGGCCAGCGCTTGTCGGGCTGGCTTTTGATGCGCAACAGGTGCCCGCCTTTCCCGCCGAACCGCATGATGTGCCACTTGATGGTGTTCTTACGCCGACGGCGCTCCATGTGTTTGACGGTGGCGCGCGGCGCCTTGCACCCCTTCTGTCGCGTGATGCGGGCTGATGAGCTTCGATCTTCTGTTTCTTGGTGACGTTGTTGGCCGCGCTGGGCGCGAGGCCGTTGAGCAGCACCTCCCAACGCTTCTCGAGCAGCATCCGGTCTCGTTTGTTGTCTGCAACGGCGAGAACGCGGCGCACGGGTTCGGGATCACCGAAACGATTTGCGATCAGCTTTTCGAACTCGGTGTCGACGTCATCACACTGGGCAATCACAGCTTTGATCAGCGCGATATGCTGGTGGGGATCGAGCGTGTCCCCAACCTTCTGCGCCCGGTAACCTATCCCGCCGGCACGCCCGGCCGCGGCTGGGGCCTCTATAAAGCGCGCAGTGGCGCGCAGGTGCTGGTGATCAACGCGATGGGCCGCATCTATATGGACGCGATGGAAGACCCGTTCGCGGCGGTCGATGCGGTTCTGGCGCAGTGCCCAATGGGCGATTTGGCCGACTTCGCGCTGGTGGATTTCCACGCCGAAGCCACGTCTGAAAAGCAAGCCCTGGGCGCGCATCTTGATGGGCGTGTGACCGTTGTGGTCGGAACCCACACCCATGTGCCGACATCTGACCACCGGGTGCAGCCTTCCGGGACGGCGTACCAGTCGGATGCAGGGATGTGCGGCGACTATGAGTCCGTCCTTGGGATGGACAAAACCGAGCCGCTTCAACGCTTCCTTACCAAGGTGCCGCAAGGCCGCTTCTCCCCTGCAGAGGGCGAGGGGACCTTGTGCGGTTTGGCGGTGCGGGCCGATCCGGCGACCGGGTTGGCGTTAGCTTGTGAACCTGTCCGGATGGGCGGCTCTCTAAGCGCGCAGATCCCCAGTTTTTGGCGGTAACACTCACAAGGCCCTGACGGTCGCGATAAATCCTTCGACCGCGCTGTTCAGCATTTTGGCTTGATCGCTCAATTCCGCTGACGAGCCCTTGACCTCTGTGGCGGCTTTCGCTGTGTCGCTGGCCCCGTGCTGTACCTTGCTCATGTGGGATGCAACCTCTACGGTTCCGGTAGCCGCTTCACTGACGTTGCGGCTGATCTCTGCGGTCGTGACACTCTGTTCCTCGACCGCCGCGGAGATTGAGCTGGTGACTTCACTGATCTGATCGATAGTGCCGGAAATGGCTTCAATCGAGGTCACCGTCGCACCCGTCGCATCCTGAATGCCAGCGATCTGTCGGGTGATTTGCTCGGTGGCGCGCGTTGTCTGGCCGGCCAAGGACTTTACCTCAGAGGCGACGACAGCAAAGCCTTTACCAGCATCACCAGCCCGCGCCGCCTCAATCGTTGCATTGAGCGCAAGAAGGTTCGTTTGCGCGGCGATGTCTTGAATGAGGCCTACCACTTCGCCGATCTTCTGGCTGGCGGAGTACAGCTCGCGCACCTTTTCGTTGGTTTTACGTGCTTCCCCGACTGCTGACATCGCGATCTGAGATGAATTTGCGGCCTGCTCAGTGATCTCTCCGATGGACGCGTTGAGTTCCTGCGCGGCTTGCGCGACCGTTTCTACATTCCGCGTGGCTTCTTCCGCACCCGCCGCGGAGCTGGTCGCGCCCGCCGTTGATGAGGCCGCCACTTTTTCCATCTGGTGTGCTGAGGCGCTCAACTCGACCGATGTGTCGCTGAGTTTTTGCATCGCTTCCACAACCTGATGTTCAAAGCCATCAATGGCGTTCGCCAGGTCCGTCATGACCGACCAGGTGACCATCGCGCCGATATACTCACCCTCGGCCGACGAGAGTTTGCTGACCTTAAGCGCGAGCGTTTCTGGGCCCAGTTTGATTTTCGCGTTCCAAGGGAGCTTATTGGGATCAGCCAGGATAGCGCGCTGGTGTTGTGGGTGCTTGTGGAAGACGTCGATGTTCACGCCATCCATATTGTCCGGGTCGACGCTTTGCGGCAGCAAATGCCGAATGGCATGCAAAGTCGTCCGGCTTGCCGCGTTAGCGTAGATGATATCGCAGGTGTGCGGGTCAGCAACCAGGACATTGATGGGCATCTGATCGAGCATGCCGTTGAGCATTGCCAGATTGTCCCGGACGTGAAGTTGATCGGTGTGCTGGCCCGCCTCTTCAGCGCGCTTTCGTGCAAAAAGCATGGTGTCCCCCCGACAGCCGCCCTACGAGACGCCCCCCAGCGACGCGTAGGTGATTATGTAAAAATACGCATAAATACGAAACGATTACGTCTCTTAAGTAAAGTCAGAAAGACGACAGATTCGTTAACGGTTCTCCGGCGCTAACGTGCTGCCGACCCGTGGTCGCCGCCTAAGCTGGATTTTCGCGCAAAGCCGGACTATGTGCGGAAAAAACCCCCAAACGTTGAGTGAGTCGAGGGTCCTATGGCTGGACACAGTCAGTTTAAGAACATCATGCACCGCAAGGGCCGCCAGGATAAGGCGCGCTCGAAGCTGTTTTCGAAGCTTGCCAAAGAGATCACGGTCGCGGCCAAAATGGGCACGCCGGACCCCGATATGAACCCGCGTTTGCGGCTGGCGGTTCAGAACGCGAAGTCGCAGTCCATGCCCAAGGACAATATTGAGCGGGCAATTAAGAAGTCCGTTGCCGGCGAGGGCGAGGACTATGAAGAGATCCGCTACGAGGGCTACGGCCCCGGCGGCATCGCCGTCGTCGTTGAGGCGATGACAGACAATCGCAACCGCACGGCGAGCGCGGTGCGCTCTTACTTCACCAAACATGGCGGGTCGCTTGGGGAAACCGGCTCGGTGTCCTTCATGTTCGACCGGGTCGGTGAGATCATCTACCCAGCCGATGCAGGCGACGCAGACACAGTGATGGAGGCGGCCATAGAGGCGGGCGCCGAAGACGTTGTCTCCTCCGATGAGGGTCACACGATCTATTGCGCGTTCGAAGACATCAACGAGGTCTCAACGGCCCTGACGGCAGCGCTGGGCGAGCCCGAAAGCGTCAACCCGATCTGGAAGCCGCAGAACACCATCGAGGTTGATGGCGAGAAGGCCGGTACATTGCTGAAGCTTATCGACACGCTCGAAGACGATGACGATGTGCAAACCGTCTACGCCAATTTCGAGATGTCCGACGAGGTGATGGCGGAGCTGGCCGGTTAATCAGTCAGTGCCTTAGGACAGGGTCGAGAAGCGGCAGCGATGTGACGGCGGCCACGAGGATCATTCCGAAAGCGACACGCCGAAACAGGGTCTCGTTGCTGCCTTTAAACACCCGTGCGCCTAAGAACAGGCCCAGGCCATAGAAGGGCGCGAACCAAAGCGCGAGACCGGTGCTCTGCGCGGTGAAGACGCCATTTGCCGTGAACGCAGCCGCTGATCCCAAAGAGCCGAGAAAGAAGAAGGTGATTAGGTTGGCGCGGATGACCTGTGGGTTGGCCGGCCCAGAGATCCAATAGGCAACAACTGGTGGCCCGGCCACCTGGGACACGCCGCCGAGAACACCAGCGACGCCACCGACGCCAAGCGACACCGATGCTTTGGGCCGGCCGGTGTACCGCCAGCCGCTGAGCATCAAGCCAACCAGCAGCACTATGATCATGCAGATCACCCACCGCAGCAGCAGCTGATCGGTGGTCGCCAGAAGATAAGCGCCGAACCAGACACCGGCCCATCCGCCCAGCACGCAAGGCAAGACGGTCGCGCGGTCCCAATGGCGGAACGCGTTCCACACCAAGGGCAGGGCGGTAATCGCGTCGATGATGAAAAAGGCGACGACCGCAAGTCGCGGTTCGAACAGGAAGCTGGCGAACGGCATGAACAGCATGGCGCCGCCAAAGCCCGCAAAGCCGCGCACCGTGCCGGCGACAAACACCGCGGCGAGGGCGTAATAAAGGGCAGGTTCCGCCGACAGGGCGGTGAGGCTTTCAAGCAGTGAGGTCATGTTGGGCTCGACACTGGCTGGCGGTACCCCAGCGCGTGGAAACAGGTGCGGTACGCGCTTGGCCGTGGCAGAACAAGGCCCATGGCAGAGATGGCGATTCGTATATTGGGTATAGACCCGGGCCTTCGGCACATGGGGTGGGGCGTGATCAGCACCGTAGGGACGCGCCTGTCCTATGTCGCAAGCGGCCGCATCTCGCCGCGCGCGTCGCTGCCCTTGGCCGAGCGGCTCGCGGCGCTGCACGCTGGCCTCGAGGAACTGCTCGATGCGCATGGCCCGCACGAGGCCGCCGTCGAGGAGACCTTCGTCAACAAAGACCCCGTCTCGACCCTCAAGCTGGGGCAGGCACGGGGCATCGCCTTGTTGGCGCCGGCCCAGCGCGGGGTACCCGTGGGTGAATATGCTGCCAACCAGGTCAAGAAGACCGTTGTTGGCGTGGGCCATGCTGACAAGAAGCAAGTGCAGGCCATGGTCTCGGTTCTGTTGCCAAAAGCTGGCGTTTCTTCGGCCGATGAGGCGGACGCGCTCGCCATCGCCATCTGCCACGCCCACCAGCGCGGCGCGGCGCGGCTGAAGGCCATCGCCTCATGATCGGAAAGCTGACGGGCCGGGTGGACACGGTCCTTGAAGACAGCCTGATCTTGGATGTCGGCGGCGTCGGCTATGAGATTTACGGCAGCGCGTCACTGATGGCGCGCTACACGGGCGGCGAGGCGCCGGTCACCTTGTGGATCGACACGCTGGTCCGCGAAGATCTGATCCGGCTCAACGGCTTTGAGAGCCAGTCCGAGCGCTCCTGGTTCCGGCTGTTGCAATCGGTCCAGGGCGTGGGCGCTAAGGTGGCGCTGGCCATTCTTGGCACGCTTTCGACCGCCGATCTCGCCTCTGCCATCGCCTTGCAGGACAAGGCGATGGTGGCGCGCGCGCCAGGCGTTGGCCCCAAGGTGGCGCAGCGGATTGTGGCCGAACTGAAGGACCGGGCGCCGGCGCTGTCGTCGTCCGGTGATGGCGAGACGCTGGCCTTGCAGCGTGATCTCGGCGCGGGTGCGACATCTTCTGCGGTCGTCGATGCCGTCTCGGCCTTGACCAACCTTGGGTATTCGTCCCAACAAGCATCGGGTGCGGTAGCAACAGCCTTGGCCGAGGCTGGTGATCAGGCGTCTGCGCAAGTGCTCATTCGGCTCGGTCTTAAGGCATTGTCATCGTGAGGGTGAGATGCCCCAGTTTGCGTTGGCCGACGCGTGGCTTGTCGGTCTGTTTGTGGCGTTTGCCGTGGTCCCCCTTGGGGCCGTGGCGCTGATTGGTTTGCGTTGGCGGTTCGACCGCAAAATGTTCGGCCGCGTCTATGTTTGGGATCGCCCCTGGTCGGTGATCAGCCAGGACCGACGGGTCCATGAGGCTTTTGAACGTTTGAAGGTGGATGCCAGCGTCATCGTGCTCGCGATGCTGCTGGTTTTGGGAGCATTGGTGCTTTTTGTCTGACGCGGCGCGCCCCTAGAGATCATCACCCTGCCCGAACGCCCTTGGCTACGGTTGGCCGTGATCGCCTGCGTGTTCGTCGTGTTCGGTCCGCCCATTGGCGTTGCGATTGCGCTTGTGCTGCTCAGCGCGTTTGCAGCCGTTGGCTCCGATACCTCTTTCTTTGCAGCGCTCGCGGAGCGGTGGGTCGCGATGCACCCGCTGCAGCCCGGCGCGCTCTATCTCGCGCCGTTCTGGGGCGTCGCGCCGGCCTTGGTGGCGGGGCTTGTTGTTGGCTGGTCCGAAGGGTGGCGCGGGCCGATCACCCTGTTCTCGGGTTTCCTTCTGGGCATGGGCGTTGGCGCCCTGTTCTATATGATCGGCGAGTTCGCAGGCTTTGCCGGTGCTGTGTACGGCGCTAGTTTTTCGGTTGCCGTGTGCGCGGCTGCGATCATGGTGCTGGTGCTCGCGGTGCGCTTTGTCAGCTGGATCGTTGCCAAGCCATCGGGTGACGCGTGAGCGAGGCCCCGGCACGCCCGCACAAGACGAGCCGTTTAAAGACGGCGGTCTATGGCGCGCTGGCGCTGATTGTTTTTGCGCCGCCTTTTGCCGGGGTGACCTTTGTGGTGCTTCGCTTGTTGGGCGACCCGTCTTACGATCTGTCGCGGTTTTCGCTCAGTGATGTGCCGCGTGCCGTGCTGGCCGTTGGGCTGTCTGGCAGCGCGTACGGCTATTTGTACGGACTCATTCCGGCGTTCGTTGCCGCGATCGGCTTGTGCTGGATCGTCGGGTCCGGCCGCACGCTCAACTTCTCATCCCTTGCGCTTTGCGTTTTGGCGGGCGGCATTGTCGGTGCCGTTGTCGGCTCACCGTTCGTCGGCACGACCCAGGCGTTGGCGCTCGTCATCTTGATGTTGGGCCTCACCGCTGCCGCATGGTTCTCCCTTAAAGCATTGGGCATCGTCTCGGTTCCGGCGGCACCAGCGGGGCGCCGGTGAGCCGCGCGGAGGCGCTCGACGCGGACCGTCGCGATGGGGACGAGGCGGCCCTGCGGCCGCAAACCCTTGATGATTTCACCGGCCAGGCGGACGCGCGCGCCAACCTTAAAGTCTTCATCGAAGCGGCGCGCTCGCGCTCCGAAGCGCTCGACCATGTCCTGTTTGTCGGCCCTCCGGGGCTGGGCAAGACAACGCTAGCGCAGATTGTCGCGCGCGAGATGGGGGTCAACTTCCGCGCTACCTCGGGCCCGGTGATTGCCAAGGCCGGGGATCTGGCGGCCATTTTGACCAATCTTGAAGATGGCGATGTGCTGTTCATCGACGAGATCCACCGGCTCAACCCGGCGGTTGAGGAGATCCTTTATCCCGCGATGGAGGATTTCCAGCTCGACCTGATCATTGGCGAGGGACCGGCCGCTCGCTCGGTGAAGATCGACTTGGCGCGCTTCACCCTTGTTGCCGCAACCACGCGGCTTGGGCTGTTGACCACGCCGCTTCGTGATCGGTTCGGCATTCCTATTCGCTTGCAATTCTATACGCCGGCCGAGCTTGAGAGCATCGTCAAGCGCGGTGCCCGCCTGTTCGGCGCACCGATGGATGATGAAGGCGCCCGCGAGATTGCCCGCCGCTCGCGCGGGACGCCGCGGATCGCCGGCCGGCTTCTGCGGCGGGTTCGGGACTTTGCAGCGGTTGAAGGCTCGGGCGTCATCGACAGGGCGATGGCGGATGCGTCGCTGACCCGGCTCGATGTGGATAGCCTCGGGCTCGACACGCTGGATCGGCGTTATCTCGATCTGATCGCGCGCACCTTTGGCGGCGGCCCGGTGGGCATTGAGACACTCGCCGCCGCGCTGTCGGAGCCGCGCGATGCGCTCGAAGAGATCGTCGAACCCTACCTGCTGCAGCAGGGCTTTTTGCAGCGGACGCCGCGCGGCCGGCTTCTCACACAAGCGGCCTTTGCTCATTTGGGCCTTGTCACACCGGACGGGCTTGGGGCAGCGCAAATGGGCCTGTTCGCGGTGGACGGCGACGAGGGCGAGCCTTAGCGCGTTGCACGCAGTGTAGCCCAATGGGTCGGTAGTCGCCCTGCTATTGGTGTGGCCTGATCGGGCGTAGGAAGGGCAATCAGTTCCGAGCGCTCGACCGTTCGGTTCATCAGGCGCCGACCATTATGCTTCAACCTGCTCATCCGCACGTTTACGCCCTGCAGCTCGGCGAGATGACGCTCACCCAGATCTATGATGGCTCGGTGTGGCATGAGCGCTCGCACGCTTTTTTCGGCGTTAATGTGCCTGACGCGGAGTTTGATGCGGTCTGCGCCGCCAATGGCCTGCCGCTCGATGGGTTCGATTTTCCCGTCACCGTAACGCTGGTTGAGGTGGACGGCCGCCGCATCTTGATCGATGGCGGTTATGGCACGCGCTGTGGCGCAAAGGCGGGGCTGATGCTGGCGGGCCTTTCAAGCATAGAGGTCCCGCCCGAGACGATCGACACGGTGATCATCTCGCATCTGCATGCCGATCATATCGGCGGGCTTTTGGGCGAGGATGGCGCGCCGGTGTTCCGGAACGCCAAACATCTTGTTTGCACAGCGGAGCGGGACCATTGGGCCGCAACGCCAGCCAGCGCGCCCTGTGCGCGCGAGGCGCACCGGGTTCTGGCCGCGTTGGGTGATCACCTTGTTACTTGCGCGGCTGCAGAGGAGATTGCCCCGGGCATTCGCCTGGTCGGCAGTGCGGGACACACGCCCGGGCATCTTTGCGTCGAAGTCGGCGATGGCGAGCACCGCGTGTTGGTTGCCTCTGATCTGGCGAACCACACGGTCTGGGCGATCGAGCATCCCGATTGGGCGATGAGCCTCGATCATGACCCCGCTGAGGCGCATGCGAGCCGCCAGCGGCTTTTGGGCCGCATGGCCGATGAAAACCTGATCATGGCTGGCACGCATCTACCCTTTCCGGCGCTCGGCCGGATCGTGCGCTCGGGCGACGTGTTTCGCTACGAGCCGCTCGCGGTGCTCTGAGCGCTTACGCGGCGCCCCAAAACCATCAACAGGGACCCCAGCATCGCCATCACGAGCGAGCCGATGACCACCGGCAGCACGTTCATGTCGAACGATGCGCCGATGAGTGTGGCGACGACCATGCTGAAAAGGGTCTGAAGCGACGCGGTGACCGATGAGGCGATGCCGGCGATTTTACCCAACGGCCGCAGCGCGATGGCGTTGTAGTTGCCGAACGTCATGCCGACCAAGAACAAGGTGACGGTGATGAAGATCATCCACAGCCACAGGGGTGGGATCGGGTCGCTGACAAGGAGAAACAGCAAGAACAGGGCCGACCACGCCATTTGGATGCCGATGGCAACGCCGGTGACCAGTTCCATCGTGTAGCGGCCCAAGAGCCAGGCATTAGCGATTGTCGCGAGCGCGACGAAGCCTGCCGTCAGCCCGAAATAGAGCGCAAATGCACTGCCGGTTCCGTACAGATCTTGCAGGATCTGCTGCGAGGAGACGATGTAGCCTAGAAGCGTGCCGAAGGCGCAGCCCGCTGCAATCGCGTAGATCATGGCGACCGGTGTGCGCAGCACGATGAGTGCCGAAGCCAGAAGGTTGCGGGCATCGAACCTCTGGCGCTCGGTGTGCGTTTCGGGCTGGCGCGCGAAGAGCCACACGCCGGCCACCAGCGCGTGGATCGCCAGATAGCCAAACAGCGCCGGCCACGGGAGGACCAGCAGCATCGCCTGACCAATGGCGGGCGCGAAAACCGGCACCAAAATGAAGACGGTCAGCACGACCGACATGATCTGCCCCATCGCCTGGCCGACGAAGCGGTCGCGAACCATGGCGACGATCACGATGCGCGCGGCGGCGCCGCCGAAACCTTGTAGGAAACGGCCAAGCAGCAACGCGGTGTAATCGCTGGCAAACATGCAGATCAGCGAGCCGACAATGTGGGTGGCAAGGCCGATCACAATGGCTGGCTTGCGCCCGACATAGTCTGACAACGGTCCGAAAAAGACCTGGCCGACCATCAGGCCGGCAAAGACGACCGTGATCATGGCCTGCCGGTCATTGGGGTTGGCGAGCGCGAAGTGATCGCTGATCTCGCCGAACGCCGGCAGCATGAGATCGACCGACATCGCGACGAGCGACATCAGGCCGGCCGCGAGGACGACAAATTCTGCACGCGACGGTTGGCCGGTCGCGGGCGAAGCGTCCGGAGATGACTGGGCCATGAAGAAACGCCTGATGGATCGGAGGGGGAATTGCCAAACGCGGCCAGGCCGTCATACGCCTGCGGGACGTGATGCAGTGGCCTAGCGTCCGCGTCCTTTCACAGGCATCTGCAAAAGTCGAGGCGGACAATGGTGGACAGACTGTTTGCTGGGCCACACCGAGGGGTGCGGTTTGTGCTCCGCTTTTGGCGTGACCTAATGCGCCCATCCATGGCCGAGAGAGGAAGCCGATGACGCAAGCGTTCGACGTGCCCGAAGGATCGTACCGGTTCCCCATCCGGGTCTATTACGAAGACACCGATCTGGCGGGCATTGTCTATCACTCGAACTATCTGAAGTTCATGGAGCGCGGCCGGACCGAAGCGCTGCGAACCCATGGCATCGACCAGACATCGCTCGCACCGCTCGATCGCTTCCTGACGGTCTTGTCAATGGACATCCAGTTCAAGGCGCCGGCGCGGATTGATGATGCGCTCGAAGTCATCACCACGCCCGTTTCACATTCTGGCGTGCGCGGGCGGATCGACCAACGCGTGATGCGCGGCGAGACGGTTCTGTGCACGGCCGTGGTGATGGTGGTGTGCCTTACATCGGCTGGCCGTCCGGTCCGCATGCCAACCGAATTGCAGACCTTGTTTCCGAACCATATGAGCTCCGGCGGTTAACCTCTCGTTAAGGGTTAGGTCGGCGCTGATAACCCTTGATTAACCATGTTTTAGGGTTGCATCGTTACTCCTCACGTCAACGCGGGCCTACCGCCGGCTGACCACTTCAGCCTGCGGCCTGCCACGTCGTTATGCTGACACATTCGCGGCGCACGGGGCCGCCATCTCCCCCCGGTTGCGCACCCAAAACGCACCGGCCCTAACGCTTGAGGATCCCTATGGACGGCACCGATGTCCTGACCACGACCCTGTCAACGCAGGCGCATGATCTGTCCCTGATGGGGCTGTTCATGCAGGCCCATATCGTGGTGAAGATCGTGATGATCGGGCTGGTGATCGCGTCGATCTGGTGCTGGGGCATCGTGTTCGACAAGTATATGATGTTCGCGCGGAACAAGAAGGCGATGGACCGCTTCGAGCGCGTGTTCTGGTCTGGCCAGTCGCTCGAAGAATTGTACCAGTCGACCCAAAGCCGCTCGAACAACTCGACCATGGCCGCGCTGTTTGTTGCCGCGATGCGCGAGTGGAAGCGCAGTCATGAGCGCAACGCGCGCTCGTCGATCGGGCTGCAAACCCGCATCGAGAAGGTGCTGGACGTGACCATCGCGCGCGAGACCGAGCGCATGGAAGGCGGGCTCTTGGTGCTGGCGTCCGTGGGCTCGGCTGGGCCGTTCATCGGCCTGTTTGGCACCGTCTGGGGCATCATGACCGCGTTTCAGGCCATTGCCGCGACCGAAAACGCCAACCTGGCCGTTGTTGCGCCGGGCATTGCGGAAGCCTTGTTTGCGACCGCACTTGGCCTTGTGGCGGCCATTCCGGCGACAATTTTCTACAACAAGTTTGTTGCGGATGTCGGCCGCCAGACCACGCGCATGGAGGGGTTCGCTGACGAGTTCTCCGCCATCCTCTCGCGCCAGATCGACGAGCGCTCCCAAGCCCGGCAGGCTGCCGAGTAGACCGGCGACGAAAGGTCGAAAACCATGGGTATGGGCAGTCTTGCAGGTGGCTCAGGCGGTGGCGGATCGCGGCGGCGGCGTCGCAACCGGCCGCGGCCGATGAGCGAAATCAACGTCACGCCGTTTGTCGATGTGATGCTGGTGCTTCTGATCATCTTCATGGTCGCCGCGCCGCTCCTCGTGGTCGGCGTGCCGATCGATCTGCCCGAGACATCGGCCAACCAGCTTGAAAGCGAAGAAGAGCCCATCGCGGTCTCGGTCACCTCCGATGGCCGGGTGTTTTTGCAGGAAACCGAGGTCGGCCTCGACCAGCTGTTGACCACGCTTGAAGCGATCGCGACCGAAGGCGCAGAGACGCGCATCTTCGTGCGCGGGGACGCGGCGACGGACTATGGCACGATCATGCGCGTGATGGCGCAGATCTCTGGCGCTGGGTACCGGCGGCTCGGCCTTGTCACGGCGGAAGACGAGGGATCCTGAGCGGTGCAGGTGTGCTGCCGGTAACGTGCCATGCGGTTTGGTGTCCCCACATCTTTGTTGCTGCACGCCGCGCTGATCGGCGGCATGGTGGTGAGCGTCTCGCAGCCCGACCCGTTTGATGTGACGACGGCGGAGGCCGTGCCGGTCGATCTCGTTTCGCCCGAACAGTTCAGCCAGATCACGCGGGGCATGCGCACAGCGGAGCCCTTGCCGACGCCAGAAACACCGCCATCGGTGGGCCAGTCGGAGACCCCGCGCGACACCGCGACCGAAGGGGAGGGCCGGCAGGACGCCGCAACCGCTGCGGACAATGCGGCGGCGACGCCCGATGCCGCGGCACCGCCACCACCTCCGCCGCCGCCCGCACCCGAGCCGGAGCCGGAACCCGCACCAGAGCCTGAACCGGCTCCGGAGCCAGAACCTTTGCCGGAACCAGCGCCCGAACCGGAGCCCGCACCGGAACCCGAGCCAGCGCCTGAGCCGGAACCAGCCCCGGAGCCGGAACCCGAACTTCAGCCCGAGCCTGAGCCTCAGCCCCAAGAGCAGGCGC
>JAHCMG010000082.1 GCA_019192585.1 Devosiaceae bacterium MH13 | reverse complement strand
GCTAGCGCATTGGGCAAGCTTCGCAAAGGGCTTTGCCTGTGATCGCCAGTCGCATTTGGACTAGCCAAGCGCGCCGAAATACACGTCCGCCGCCTCGCGGGTGAAGCCGAGCGAGCGGTAGAAGCCCTGCGCTTCGGCATTGCCAACATCGGTGGCAAGCCACACGCCCTCGCAGCCGGCATCCTTGCCCCATGCCATGGCGGCATCAAACAGGGCCCGGGCGATGCCCTGCCGCTTGAGGGCCGGCGCAACGCCTAAATTGTCGATGTAAAGCTGCGGCTCGCGATCGGCCTGAAACTGCACCATCGCGAGCAGTTGCCCGACAATCATCCCGTCGCCCCTGGCAACAAACAGCGCGTGGCCTGGCATCAAGGCCAGCTTACCGAGGTGCTCAGCCGTGGGAGGATGGTCAAACACATCCTCCGCAGCCGGCGGAAACGCCTGCGCAAGGTCAGGGGTCAACCGCTCAACCACCGGGCCGTTATCGTCTGGTGCAGCCATCAAGCCCCCGCAGCCTCTGTCGCCAGCGCTGCGGGGTAAGAGCCACCGTCAGGCCGGTTTCCACTGGAACGACGCACGGACGATGCCATGGTCGCCGGTGCCGCTTTCCTTGTGATCATTATAGTTGAGATGATCATTGTCGACGATCATCTCGTCGAACGCCCACAGGCGCCGGCGGCTATTGTCATAAAACTGCTCTGAAAACAGGATGTGGTCGAGGCTCTCACGTTCTTTTTTGAACACGTGCGTGTAATAAACATCGCGCGTTGAGCGGTACTCTTGCAACGTTTGCGCGGTGTACAGCGCATTGTCGCCACCGCCCGTCGACAGCGGATTAAGGTAGCTGGGCTGCTCGCTGAGAATGTTCAGCGTGTTGCTAAGCTTGCCGTCATTGAGATCGCCGAGCAGCACAACCGGCTCGTTGGTGCCTTTGGTGATCTTGGTGATCGCCACCCGCAACGCCGTCGCTTCAGCGGTCCTGCGGATCGTCGAGATTGAGTAACCCAAGGCGGTCGCGTGGGGTCCGTGGACCTCTTTGTCGTACCAGTCCCGCTCGCGCCAAACCTGCGCCGGCCGGCGTGATTTGAAGTGGCACACGAACACATGGATCGGCGGCGTGCGCCGGTCGGGCTGCACCACCATGTGCAGAACCGGTCGCGAGAACGAAGTCAGCATGACGACAATGCTCTCGGTCTGCGGGTCTTCGCCGGTCGACTGCAGCACGGTCTCTTCGGGGAACTTCACAATCCATTCGGGCTCGCCGACAAGCATGTGCTTGCGCACAGCGCCGGCGCACACAATGCCCTTGCCGGTGTGGTCCTCGGGCACGACAGCCGTGTACTCGTTCGCAAGACCCGCCGCGTCCAACGCGGCTTGCAACGCGCCTTCCGCCCAAAGCTCCTGGAAGCCGAACACATCGGCCTGCGTCCGCTTCATGGCTTCGGCCGTCCAGGCGATCTTCTTGTCGTAGATCCCCTGATCCCAGCCATCGGTGTCGCGGTACACCGGCCGGCCTGGCAATTGCAGATTGTACAGGTTGAAACTGCAAAACGAGATATCGCGCGCGTCCATCACGGGCCCCTGTTTTGTCGGGTTAGACCGGCCAACGCCTTGGTTAGCCGGTTTACAGGGCACAGTTTTGCATCGGTGCGCGACAACAGTGTGTCCGGGCAGGCACTATCCCCGTGCAGATGCACGGCCGCCGACAAAGCCAAGGGTGGGTCACAGAGCCGTCACGCAAATCAGCGAGCAAGCGGGCATGGCTATACACCCATCCATCACCATTTTGGGCGCGGGCATTGTCGGCGCCACCATCGCCTACACATTGGCCCGCGCTGGCCACCGCGTGCGGATGATCGAGCAAGCCCAACCCGGTGAGGGCGTCACCGCGCTGTCATCAGGCTGGGTCAATTGGATCACCGCCGACCCGACCGACGACCCGGCGCGCTATGCGAGCCTGCAGGCCGCATTTCCGCGCTATCAGGCGCTTGATGAAGCGTTTGCGGGTCAGCTGATCGGCCGCCGCGAAGGCGCCCTGCGTTGGCTGCCAGAGCAGGGCCAGACCGAAGCGATGATCGAGGCGCACAAACAGGCGGGCAGCGACGTTGAGGCCGTCTCGGGCGTCAGGCTGCGCTCGCTCGCACCGGCGCTGGCGGAGATGCCGCCGCTTGCTGCCTACGCGGCAGACGACTTCCTACTCGATGCGCGCAGCGCCGCGGTTTTGCTTCTCGACGCCGCCAAATCCATGGGCGCGGAGGTGCACACCGACGTCTCGGCTGTGTCCCTCGATTTGCGCGGTGAAACGGTAACGGGCGTCATTGCGGACGACAGCACCCACGCGGCCGACCTTGTGGTCCTCGCCGTAGGCGGCGCAACCGGTGAGGTCCTCGCGCCGCTCGGCCTGCCGGACCCGGTCCGCAAGTCCCCCGCGGCCATCATCCGCTTTTCCACCGAGCAAGCACCGGCCATGCCCATCATCGCCGCGCCGGACGTGGAGGTGCATGTGCGCTCACCATCGACCATCACCATGGCCAAATCGGTGCGTGGCGAGATGGCGGACAATCCCGCCGCAGCAACCGATCTCGGCGCGCTCGCGCACCAGCAGCTAGCCCAGGCCATGCCGAGCCTAAGGGCGCTCAAACTGGTGGGCAGCCGCATCGGCCAGCGCCCGGTCCCGACGCAGGGCAAGCCGCTTGTCGGGCCAGTGGGCGGGGTGAAGGGATTGCTGGTGGCTGTCGCCCATCCCGGCGTGATCCTGGCGCCAGAAATGGCGGAGACCATCGCCGCCATGGTGCCCGAGCACGCGGGCTAGCGCGTCACACGGCGCCTAGGCCGGAGGACGCGCGGCGAGCACCATATAGTTGACATCTAGGTCGCGCGGCGCCGGCTTCCAGCGATCTTCAAGCGGGTTGAACACCACGCCCGTCCGATCGACCACGGCCATGCCAGTGGGCGACAGCGCGGCATCAAGCTCTTCGGGCTTGACCAGTTTCTCATACTGGTGCGTGCCGACGGGCAGCCAGCGCAGCAAATGCTCGGCGCCGATAATGGCCATGAAAAAGGCCTTCGCGGTGCGGTTGATGGTGGCGATGAACATCAAGCCACCCGGCTTCACCATCGCCGCGCAATCGCCGATGAAGCTTTGCACCTCGGCAACATGCTCGACCACTTCCATGTTGAGGACGACATCAAAGGTCTCGCCCTCGGCTTTCAGCGCCTCGGCGGTGGTGGCGCGGTAGTCGATCTCAAGCCCTTGCTCGTCGGCATGGACCGACGCGGTCTTGATATTGTTTTCCGACGGGTCAACGCCGACAACCGCCGCGCCGAGCCGCGCCATCGGTTCAGACAAGAGCCCGCCGCCGCAGCCAATATCGAGGAATCGGAGGCCTTCGAACGGCCGCGCGATTTTCGGGTCGCGGTCAAACTGTTCGGTCACCCGCGCCCGAATGTAGGCAAGTCGGACGGGGTTGAACTTGTGCAGCACCCCAAACTTGCCCTTGGGGTCCCACCATTCCGCAGCTAAGGCGGAAAAGCGGGCCACCTCTTCAGGATCGACGGAAGCGGCAGCGGCGGATTTGGGTGGTGTGGCGGTCGACATGCTCATAGCGGCACATGTAGCCGATGGAGCGCCAGTCCCGCCAGTGCCCACATGTCGCGGTTTTGCCTGACCTGCATCTAGGCAACGAAAAAGGGCGCGCCGCAACCGGCACGCCCTCCCAAAATATCGTGGCTTGAAACCCTTAGGCCGCCGAAACGTTCGACAAAAACGTATCGATCTGCTTGCGCAGCCCGTCGGCCTTTTCCGACACATCCCGCGCCGCAGTGCGCACGGAACCGGCAGCGGTGGAGGTTTCACCTGCCGCGCCCTTCACCACGGTGACGGTCTCGGCCACCGCGCCGGTGCCATCGACAACTTCCATCACCGAGCCGGAAATCTCCGACGTCGCCGCGCCCTGCTGCTGGGTCGCCTGGGCGATCATGTCGATGGTCGAGTTGATCGTTTCGATCACGGTGCCGATTTCGCGGATGGCCACAACGGTTTCGCCGGTGGCGCTTTGGATCGAGCCGATCTGCTCGGAGATCTCTTCGGTCGCCTTGGCGGTTTGAGAGGCCAGCGTCTTCACCTCGGAGGCAACGACCGCGAAACCCTTGCCCGCTTCGCCAGCGCGGGCGGCTTCGATGGTCGCGTTGAGCGCCAGAAGGTTGGTTTGCTCGGCAATGTCCGAGATCAACTTGACCACATCGCCGATGCGCTGCGCGGCGTCTGAGAGGCTTTCAACCTTCTCATTGGTCGCGCGCACGCTCGTGTTGGCTTGGCCAACGGTGTTCGTGGTCTCCTCCACCTGGCGCGAGATTTCCGCGATGGACGCGGTCAACTCTTCGGTCGCGCTCGCCACGGTCTGCACGCTTGATGAGGCTTCATGAGCCGAATGCGCAGCCGCCGACGCCCGCTCAGCGGTGTCTTCGGCCACACCCACAACGCCAGCGGACACACGTTCCATTTCGGCGACACGTTCCGTGACACTATCGAGCATGTCCGAGACAGTTTGGCGGAACGCGCCGATCATCTGTTCGATCCGCGCCTGGCGCTCGAGCTGCGCGCTCGCATTGCCCTGCACTTGCGAGGACATGTCAGCCTGCTCGATGGCGTTGACGCGGAACACTTCAACCGCCGCCGCCATGCGGCCCAGCTCGTTTTTCTCGTGAAGGCCGGGCACGTCGAGATCGACATTTCCGTCGGCCAGCTCTTGCATGCTCACCGTCAAAGAACGGATCGGCTTCGAGATGCTTGCGCTCACCAAAAACGCCAGCGCACCGCCCGCGAGCGCCACGATGAGACCGGCGAAGGCAAAGCCCAAGCCCTTGTCGCGCATCACGGCGGCCAGGTCATCGGTGTACAGACCCGTGCCCACGGCCCAGCCCCAGGGCTCGAACTGCGCGGTGTAAGACAGTTTGTGGATCGGCTCGTCGGACCCGGCCCGCGGCCAATAATAGTCGACAAAGCCAGCGCCTTCCGGTGAGCGCGCGGCGGCAATCATGTCGGCGATGAACGCTTTGCCGTTCACATCTTCAAGCCCGACAAGGCTTTGGCCGACAAGGTCGGCGCGCACCGGGTGCATCAGCATCACGCCGTCGATGCTGTTGATGAAGAAATACTCATTGTCGCGGTAGCGGATATCGCCGACGACCTGCATAGCGGTGGCCTGCGCTTCTTCCATGGTCACCTCACCGGCAACCGCGCGCGCGTGCTGCGCCGCGATCTGCGCCAAGGCGGCATCGACCATGCTGACCAACTCACCGCTGCGCTGTTCGCGCAGGCTCTGATTGGACAGGAAAAAGAACGACACCGACAGCGCAATCACCGCGACCAGAAACACCAAAGACAGGCCCAACAAACGGGTCCCGATGGAAAAACTCTTCATGGCAAACATCCCCATGCATCATCTTGCTACCGCCCCAGTGGGAGGCGCTCACGTCAACGGCATGGGTGAAAATGCTTAATAAGCTATAACTTAACCATGCGGTAAGTACATGATTTTGCAGGATTTATCCTGACGTTACGGCAAGTTCTGGACGGGCTAAATGGGCCTTGTCCAGCTCGCCAATGGACTTGCACCGGCTTTGCCGCTACCACGCCCGCGCCCTTCATCGGGCAGCATCTTTGCCCGCATCTCTTCTGTGTTCGATCATGGCGCGACTTGTTCTTAAATTCGGCGGCACCTCGGTGGCCGACCTCGAGCGGATCAAAACCGTCGCCCGTCACGTCAAGCGCGAGGTCGATGCCGGCAACGAGGTCGCCGTTGTGGTTTCGGCCATGGCAGGCAAGACCAACGAGCTTGTTGGCTGGGTCCGCGACATGCCGACGGTCGCCGGCGCCAACGCCCCTATTTACGACGCCCGTGAGTACGATGCCGTGGTCGCGTCGGGCGAACAGGTGACGTCCGGCCTTCTTGCCATCGCCTTGCAATCCATGGGCGTCGACGCCCGCTCCTGGCACGGCTGGCAGATACCTTTGCGCACCGATGCGGCCCATGGCGCAGCACGCATTGAGGCGGTCGATGCCGACCGGCTGATCGAGCGCATCTCCGGCGGCCAGGTCGCGGTGATCGCCGGCTTCCAGGGCATCTCGCCCGATGGCCGCATCGCCACACTTGGCCGCGGGGGCTCGGACACATCAGCCGTCGCGATCGCCGCCGCCATCCACGCCGACCGCTGCGATATCTACACCGATGTCGACGGGGTCTACACGACCGACCCGCGCGTCGCCTCCCGCGCCCAGCGGATGGAAAAAATCGCCTTCGAAGAGATGCTGGAGATGGCGTCTCTGGGGGCCAAAGTGCTTCAGGTCCGCTCGGTGGAGCTGGCAATGGTCCACGGCGTGCGCGTCTTTGTGCGCTCGTCGTTCGACGACCCGGACGCCCCTGCCCTGCAGGCGGGCAGCCCAGTGGGCACCCTCATTTGTGACGAGGACGAGATCATGGAACAGCAGGTTGTCACCGGCATCGCGTTTTCGCGCGATGAAGCGCAGATTTCCCTGCGCCGCGTGAAGGATCGCCCGGGCGTTGCCGCCAGCGTGTTCGGCCCCTTGGCCCAGGCCGGCATCAATGTCGACATGATCGTGCAGATCATCTCTGCCGATGATGCCAGCACCGACATCACCTTTACCTTGCCCGAAGGTGATTATGACAAGGCGCTTGGCATCTTGCAGGACCCTTCAGTTGGCATTGAGTACGATGCCGTTGGCGGCTCCAAGGACGTGGTCAAAGTCTCCGTCATCGGCATAGGCATGCGCAGCCATGCCGGCGTCGCGGCAGACGCGTTCCGGGCCCTTTCGGAAAAGAACATCAACATCCGCGCCATCACCACGTCGGAGATCAAAATCTCCGTTCTGATCGACGCGGCGTATACCGAACTTGCGGTGCGCACATTGCATTCGCTATACGATCTCGACGCGGCGTCATAACGACAGCAGCAAGCCGCCACCTCACAGTGGCCAGACCCCTTCCATCCGTGCGAGGTTGCCATGCCAACGCGCAGTTCACTGGCAGGGCCGCGCGTCCTGCTCAGGCGGCTGCGCCAGGTTATGGCCGAACGCAGCGGCGGGCAGGAGCGGCTCGACAAGATCACCGTTCTGATCGCCTCCAACATGGTGGCCGAGGTGTGCTCGGTTTACCTGTTGCGCACCGATGGCGTGTTGGAACTGTCGGCCACCGAGGGCCTCAACAAGGATGCCGTCCATAAAGCCGGCCTTGAGGTTGGCGAAGGTCTTGTCGGCATCATCGCCGCAAGCGCCGAACCGCTGAACCTGGCCGACGCGCAAAAGCACCCCAGCTTCGCCTACCTGCCCGAGACCGGCGAAGAGCCTTTCAAATCGTTCCTCGGCGTTCCGGTCCTGCGCGCAGGGCGCGTGATGGGTGTGTTGACCGTCCAAAACATGGCGCGACGCAACTACACCGAAGAGGAAGTTGAAGCGCTCCAGACCGTCGCCATGGTCATCGCCGAGATGATCGGCACGGGCGAACTCGAAGGCATCGCGCGGACCCGCACGGCCTTCGATAGCGCCGGCCCCATCTCGTTCGATGGCGAAGGGTTCGCAGAAGGCATCGGGCTTGGGCATGTGGTGATGCACGAGCCGCGCCTCGTCGTCTCCGACATGATCGCCGAGAACATCGAAGCGGAGATCGAGCGGCTCGACAGCGCCATCGCCAAGCTGCGCCTGTCCATCGATTCGATGATGGAGGCGGGCTCCGTCGCCCACCATGGCGAACATCGCGACATTCTTGAAGCCTACCGCATGTTCGCGCACGACCGCGGCTGGGCCCGGCGCTTGCGCGAGGCGGTTGAATCGGGGCTGACAGCCGAAGCTGCCGTGGAACGCGTGCAGTCGGACACGCGCGCCAAGCTCAGCCGCCAGAAAGACCCGCTGATCCGCGAACGGCTCAACGATTTCGACGATCTGGCTTATCGGCTTTATCGCGAACTGTCCGGCGAGGATGTTCGGCACCCCGACACGGTGCCCAACGACGCCATCGTTGTCGCGCGCATGATGGGCGCCGCCGAACTGCTCGACTATGACCGCAGCCGCATCCGCGGCCTGGTGCTCGAAGAGGGTGGCCCGACGAGCCACATCACGGTGATCGCCCGCGCCATGGGCGTGCCGGTCGTGGGCCGGGTCACCGGCATCGTGGCACGCGTCGATGATGGCGATCCGATCATCCTTGATGGCGAATCCGGCATCGTCCACATCAACCCGCCATCGAACATCCAGCAGGCCTATAGCGAGAAGGTCCGCTTCCGCGCGCGGCGCCAGGCGCAGTACAAGGCGCTGCGCAGCAAGCCCTGCATCACCGGATGCGGCGAACCGATCGCGCTGTTGCACAATGCCGGCCTGTTGATGGACCTGCCGTCGCTTGAAGAGACCGGCGCGGAGGGCATCGGCCTGTTCCGCACCGAACTGCAATTCATGGTCGCCCGCTCGCTGCCCAGAACCCAGGAGCAAGAGGCGCTCTACGCACGGGTGCTCGATGCGGCGGGCAACCGGCCTGTGACCTTCCGCACGCTCGATATCGGCGGCGACAAAGTGCTGCCCTACATGCGCACCCAGGTTGAAGAAAACCCCGCTCTTGGCTGGCGCGCCGTGCGCCTTGGCCTCGACCGCCCCGGTCTGATGCGGCTGCAAATCCGCGCCATGCTCAAGGCCGCCAGCGGCCGGACCTTGCGGATCATGTTCCCGATGATCACCGAGGTTGGCGAACTGGATTCGGCCAAGGGCATCGTGCGCCGCGAGCTGGCTTACCTATCGAAGCATGGCTATGGCACGCCGCGCGATCTGAAGATCGGCTCGATGATCGAGGTGCCCTCGCTGCTCTATCAACTTGATGCGCTGATGGCGCGCTGCGATTTCGTGTCCGTCGGCTCCAACGATCTATTCCAGTTCATGACCGCGACCGACCGCGGCAACTCGCATCTGACCGACCGGTTCGATGTGCTCTCGCCCAGCTTCCTGCGGCCCTTGAAAGCCATTGCGGACGCGGCAACC
>JAHCMG010000081.1 GCA_019192585.1 Devosiaceae bacterium MH13 | reverse complement strand
ATCCGCGGTGATGTTGCTGCCGTGGGCATGAACTTCGGCCACCTTGTGCGTGCCCGTGAAGCGTATCCAGATGTGGCCTTCCACGTTGTGGCCCGGGGCCCGGACCTGCCCAACGACATCCTTGTTGCCGCGGCTTCGGTCGATGATGCGGTCTATGACGCCGTCAAAAACGCGTTCATCGAAGACGGTGAAGCGATGATGACGGCGGTTCTGTCCGCTGACGGGAACCAAAAGTACCGTGGCGGCTTCTTCATCGAGACCGTAAACGACGAAGACTATGACTATGTTCGGTCCATGTACCGGACCATCGGCGTCGACACGTTCAATGCCTTCGTTGGCAACTGATCGCAGACCCTAACGGCTCAGGGCGGCGCCTTCGCGGTGCCGCCTTCCGGTTTTCAGTTGCCTAGCTCCGCACCAACCGACACCATCGTCTCTTGCGACGGCCTTCACAAAGCCTACACCCGCGATGTGAAGGTGCTGAAGGGCGTGACGCTGTCCATCTCACCGGGCGAGCGGGTGGGGTTGATTGGTGCGAATGGCGCGGGCAAATCGACCCTCCTCAAAAGCCTTGTCGGCCTGCACCCCGTCACCGATGGATCGGTGAACACGCTCGGTGAAGCTTTCTCAGGCTCACCAAGCGGACCGCAGCGCCGCCGGATGCGCCAGCGGATCGGGTTTGTGTTTCAGCAGCACGGTTTGGTGCGGCGTCTCACGGCGCTGTCGAACGTCGTTCAAGGGCTACTGGGCATACCCGGGCATAGCCGAGCCATCCTGCACAGCATGGCCGCGAAAGCGGACCGCGAAGCCGCCATGGCCGCGCTGGAAGCGGTGAACCTTGGCGGGTTTGCCCTGCGCCGCGCCGATCAACTCTCCGGTGGTCAATCGCAGCGCGTTGCCATTGCCCGTGCGCTTGTGAGGCAGCCCGACCTGTTCATCGCTGACGAGCCCGCCGCGAGCCTCGACCCAGCAGCCGGCCATGAGGTGATGCAGCAATTCGCGACCCTTGCGCAGAACAAAGGGATCACCTTGGTCTTCACATCGCACGATATGGAGCATGCGCTGACCTATGCCGATCGCGTGATTGCCCTCAAAGACGGGCGGATCGCGATCGACGCGCCCAGCGATGATCTCACACTCGACGATCTGCACGCTGTGTTTGGTGACAGCGCCCATCGCGACACCAAGCCTGCGGACCCCGCCTTCCGGCCCCAATCGCCGAGCCGCAGGCCCTTGCATGGCTGAGGCACGGCACACCGAGAGTGGGCATTTTCATGCGGTTCCCGCGCGCATGCAGCGCATGCCTGCGCTTCACTTTGTGGTGTGGGTGACGGTGGCGGCGGTCATCATCGCGTCGATCATGGATGTCAGCCCGTCGCCTGAACGGCTGATCGAAGGCGGGCCGCGCATCGCGAGCCTCCTCGATAGGATGCTGCCGCCGAATACCGACCCAGCGTTCCTGGAGCGGATGTTCTGGCGCCTGGTCGAGACCATGCAGATTGCCATCGCGGGCACGGCTCTTGGCGTTCTGCTCAGCCTGCCGATTGCCTGGCTCTCGGCGCGCGGTATCACGCCGGTGCCGTTGCTCGCCTTTGTGTTCAAAGGCCTTGTGTCCCTGTTCCGGACGATCCCGGATCTGGTGTGGGCGCTGATTTTCGTTGTCTCTGTGGGCCTCGGTGCCGTCGCCGGCACGATGACGATTCTGGTCGATACGATCGGCTTTTGCGGCCGGTTCTTTGCCGAGGCGATGGAAGACGCCGACAAAGCGCCCCAAGAGGCGCTCGATGCCACGGGTGCTTCGAAGTTCTCGATCCTTGTGGGCGCGGTCATCCCCGATGCGATGCCGTCGCTCATCAACACGACGCTGTTCGCGCTCGAAAAGGCGCTCAGATCATCTGTGGTGTTGGGCTTGGTGGGCGCCGGCGGGATCGGTCAAGAACTCAAGACGGCGTTTGACCTGTTCCAGTACCAGAACGCGTCGGCGATCATTCTGGCGATCTTTGTGATCGTCCTGGCCATGGAATGGGTGACCGACCGGCTGCGCCGCGCACTCGCCTAATCTGCTGAGTTCAGCCTTCCGCGGCCTGATGCGTCTGGGCGATGTAGAGCGCCAAGACCGCCGCGTTCGAGACGTTGAGGCTCGCCAGTTGCGGGCTGGTCAGGGGGAGCCGCGCAACCGCCGAACAGGTGGCGAGCGTCTTCTGCCGCAGCCCTTTACCCTCGGAGCCCATCACCAGTGCCAGCGGCGCGCCGGGATTGGCTGCCGCCAAAGCTGTTGGCAGGTCCCGTTCGCCTGTGCCCTCGAGGCCCACAACAAAAGTGCCAGCCGCTTTCAGCGTCTCGATCGCCTCAGCGAGGTTGCGCACCGTGAGCATCGGCACCAGCTCAAGCGCGCCGGAGGCAGACTTTGCCAGTGTCGCGGTTTCGCGTGCGGCGTGGCGGTTTGTGCTGATCACGCCCTGGGCGCCGAACGCGGCGGCGGACCGCAGGATCGCGCCGACATTGTGCGGGTCGGTCACCTGATCGAGGATCACCGAAAACTTTGGCAGGGGTTCGGCGAGCGTGCGCTCGGGCAGGGGCTCGACAAGCGCCACGAGACCCTGGTGGACGGCGTCCGGACCGGTGAATGCATCAAGAGCGTTTGGCCGCACTGTCTCCACGGGTACCG
>JAHCMG010000009.1 GCA_019192585.1 Devosiaceae bacterium MH13 | reverse complement strand
TCTGCGTCCTCTTGCTGGTTGGGTCGCTGAACCTCTCGCAGATTGTGCTGGCGCAGGGCACGGGCATCGGCACCACCTTGGGGCTGCCGCCCTCGTTCCTTGATTGGCACTTCCTGCCGCTGTTCCCGATGTTCATCGTGTTCTTCATCTCCGCGCTGGCGGAGACGAACCGGCCGCCCTTCGATCTGCCCGAAGCTGAATCCGAGCTCGTTGCGGGCTTCATGGTCGAATATGGCTCGACGCCGTATATGATGTTCATGCTTGGCGAGTATGTGGCCATCGCCCTGATGTGCTCGCTCACCGCCATACTGTTCCTTGGCGGCTGGCTGCCGATCATCGATATCCCACCGCTGAACTGGATCCCGGGCATTATCTGGTTCCTGCTCAAAGCGGGCTTCGTTTTCTTCATGTTTTCAATGGTGAAGGCTTTCGTGCCGCGCTACCGCTACGACCAGCTGATGCGGCTGGGCTGGAAAGTCTTCCTACCGCTTTCGCTGTTTATGGTGGTCGCCACCGCCGCCTTCCTGCAATTCACCGGCACCGCGCCGTAACCGCCGCGGAGGACCTCGATCATGCAACTGGATCAAGCTGCCAAATCATTGCTCCTCAAGGAGTTTGTTGGCGCGTTCGCTTTGTCGATGAAGTACTTCTTCAAGCCCAAGGCGACGCTCAACTACCCCTATGAAAAGGGCTATGTGAGCCCGCGCTTCCGCGGTGAACACGCCCTGCGTCGCTACCCCAATGGCGAAGAGCGCTGCATCGCTTGCAAGCTGTGCGAAGCGATCTGCCCCGCCCAGGCCATCACCATCGAAGCCGGTCCGCGCCGCAACGATGGCACGCGGCGGACGACGCGCTACGACATCGACATGGTCAAATGCATCTATTGCGGGCTGTGCCAGGAGGCGTGCCCCGTCGATGCCATCGTCGAAGGCCCCAATTTCGAGTTCGCCACCGAAACCCGGGAAGAGCTCTACTACAACAAAGAGAAGCTGCTGGAGAACGGCGAGCGCTGGGAGCGCGACATTGCCAAATCGCTGGAAATGGACGCCGCCTACCGCTGACCATTTGGGCGGCTGAACCCGCCCCAGACCCTCTCAAGGTCGCACTGGACCAATCAGGCGGCCTTGGCTAACACCCAATGGCATCCGCATCCGGTTTCGGAGCGCGGCGCCAAACCGAAAGTAAGCCCGTCGCCGCCTTGCGCGCGGGCCCATATGAGCACCGCAGATGGTACTGACCAGCCTGTTCTTTTACCTGTTCGCCACGATCACGGTGGCCTCAGCGTTCATGGTGATCGCGGCCCGGAACCCGGTCCATTCGGTCTTCTTTCTGATCCTCGCGTTCTTTAACTCAGCGGGCCTGTTCATGCTGGCGGGCGCTGAGTTTTTGGCGCTTCTTTTGGTGGTCGTCTATGTCGGCGCCGTGGCGGTGCTTTTCTTGTTCGTCGTGATGATGCTCGATGTGGACTTTGCCGAGCTGCGCCAAGGGTTCTTGCAGTACCTGCCGGTCGGCGCGCTGGTTGCCATCATTTTGGTTTTGGAGCTCGCGCTGATTCTCGGTGCAACCGTCATCGATGCGGATGTTGCGCTCGATACGGGCATGCCCATGCCACCGCTCGAAGAGATCTCGAACATCGAGGCGCTCGGGCTCGTCCTCTACACGGACTATGTCTACTTCTTCCAGGCGGCAGGGCTTATCCTGTTGGTCGCCATGGTCGGGGCCATTGTGCTCACGCTGCGCCAGCGCGAAGGCGTCAAGCGCCAGGTTATTTCGGTACAGAATGCTCGCACGCCCGACGCGGCGATCGAGGTTGTCAAAGTCAAGTCGGGGCAGGGGCTCTAGCCTCGCTTCGAGCATAGGCGCGGCGCATCGGGGTGCGCCGCCATCGGGGGAAGACGAACGCATGGCGATCGGATTGGGCCATTACCTCACAGTGGGCGCGATACTGTTCACGCTCGGGGTTTTTGGCATCTTCATCAACCGCAAGAACGTCATCGTCATTCTGATGTCGATCGAGTTGATCCTGCTCGCGGTCAACCTGAACCTCGTTGCGTTCTCGTTCTACCTGCAAGACATGGCGGGACAGATCTTCGCGCTGTTCATCCTCACCGTCGCCGCCGCCGAAGCGGCCATCGGCCTGGCCATTTTGGTCGTGTTCTTCCGCAACCGCGGCACCATCGCGGTCGAGGACATCAACATGATGAAGGGCTGAGCGCGCGATGTTGTCTGCAATCGTCTTCCTGCCGCTGCTTGGCTTTTTGATCGCCGGCCTGTTCGGCAAGATGCTCGGCCACCGGCCGGTCGAGATCATCACGACGAGCTTTGTTGGGCTCGGCGCCATCCTGTCCTGGGTCGTCTTCGTTCAAACCGGCTTTGGGCACGGCGAAGTGGCCGAGGCGGTCGAGCATTCGGGCCTGATGTCCTTGATGGGCACGGCTGGCAATGGCCACGCCTACGAGCGCGTGCAGGTCCTGCACTGGATCTCATCCGGTGAGTTCACCGTCGACTGGGCCTTCCGCCTCGACACGCTGACGGCGGTCATGCTGGTGGTGGTGAACTCGGTCTCGTTCCTCGTGCACCTCTACTCGATCGGGTACATGAGCCACGACCCGCACCGCTCGCGCTTCTTTGCCTATCTGTCGCTGTTCACCTTCGCCATGCTGATGCTGGTGACATCGGACAACCTGCTGCAGATGTTCTTCGGCTGGGAGGGCGTCGGCGTCGCCTCCTACCTCCTCATCGGCTTCTGGTACAAAAAGGCGTCTGCCAACTCGGCGGCCATGAAGGCGTTCATCGTCAACCGCGTGGGCGACTTCGGTTACCTGTTGGGCATTTTCGGCGTGTTCGTCCTGTTCGGCTCGGCCGAGTTCGAGGTGATCTTCCGCGAAGCGCCTCAGTTTGCCGACGCGACCTTCATGTTCCTGGGCATGGAAGTGCACGCGCTTACCGCCTGCTGCCTCCTGCTGTTCATGGGCGCGATGGGCAAGTCAGCGCAGTTTCTGCTGCACACCTGGTTGCCGGACGCGATGGAAGGCCCGACACCTGTGTCGGCGCTCATCCATGCCGCGACGATGGT
>JAHCMG010000080.1 GCA_019192585.1 Devosiaceae bacterium MH13 | reverse complement strand
AGAACTTGGCTGTAGGTGGGTACGGTTTGCGCGTTCGCTGGCGGCGCAAAGCTCATAGCAGCCAGCGCTAGGCACAGGAGCGCCATGGCTATCGGCATTGGCCGCATCAAAGGCCAATCCCTCAAACCACTGAACAAACGGGTAGGTGCGCAGATACCAATCATAACCGCTTCAGCCCAAATCTTAATGGAATATTACTGAACCGAAACCCCATGACGCGCACGTGCTTTGCGTCACCTTCTTGGCGATTGGCTTGCCCAAGGCCGGACATTTTGCCAGTTTGTGGCCAATATGCCGCAACGGACCCCGAGGCCGCAGCGGAAAGTGCGGCCAAGCGGGGCAAATGGCCAACAGATGCGGCAAACACTCCATCGACTGCTACCGGCGCTGGCGGGCCTGCTGATTCTGGCCGCGTGCATTGGCGTGCGAGCGGCTGACCCGGACAGCCTGTCAGCGCTGCGCGAACGCACGTTCGACTTTTACCAGCGCGTCGCCCCACGCGAGATTGGGCCGGAAGTGCCCGTACGCATCGTCGATATCGACGATGCGGCGTTGGCCCAGCACGGGCAGTGGCCCTGGCCGCGCGACCTTTTGGCCGATCTCGTCACTACCTTGCACGCGGCCGGCGCAGCGGTCATCGCGCTCGATATGATCTTCCCCGAGCCCGACCGCTCGAGCCCGCTGGCTGCCCTTGCACGCTTGCCGGTGCCTGCCGACACGCGCGAGGCGCTGAGCGCGATGCTTGCCAGCCAGCCGGACCATGACGACCAGTTCGCGCAGGCGCTCGCCGCGGCGCCTTCCGTTCTGGGCGTTGCGCTCTCGGTGCAGCCCAGAGACTTCCGCCCCCGCGCCGGCCTCGCCACCGTCGGCCCACCTATCGGGGAGAGGCTCGCGCGCAGCCCGGGGACACTGGGCAGCCTGCCCCATCTCGAAGCGGGAGCGTCAGGCCTTGGCGGCATCCATGTCTCCGTTCTCGACGACGACGCTGTCGTCCGCCGCATCCCCGTTCTCACGGCAACGGGCGACGCCATCCTGCCGAGCCTGTTTCTCGAAGCGTTGCGGGTCGCACAAGGCGCCCAAAGCCTGGTGGCGCGGACCAACCCCGACCCGTCAGACCCGGAGCACGGCATCCCACAGGACGTGCGCGTCGGGGCCTTCACGATCCCGCTCACGGCAACGGGGGCCTACCGCATCCTCTACGGCGCGCTCGACCCGGCCCTCACCGTGTCTGCCGGCGATGTGCTGAGCGCGGCTGGCGATGCGCAGGCCATCGCGGGCCTGTCGTCGCAACTGGGCGGCACCATCGTTCTGGTGGGCACGTCCGCGCCGGGCCTTTTCGATTTGCGGGCGTCGCCACTGGGCACGCTTGTCCCCGGCGTCACGATGCACGCGCAAGCGATCGCTTCGATTGTCACCGAACAAAATCTCAGCCGGCCGGACTGGACCCAAGGGCTTGAGCTCACGGCCATGGCCACGCTTGGCATCGCGGCACTTGTCATCGCGCTGCTGGCGCCGCCCGTTTGGGCCGCTTTCATCTGCCTCATCTTGCTGGCGTGGGTTGGCGCAGGGTCCTGGTGGGCGTTTTCAGAGCGGCTGCTGCTGGTCGATGCGACGTCGCCCATCTTCGCGATCCTCGCCGTTTTCGGCGCGGTGACGGTGCCTAGGCTGGTCGGCACGGACCGCCAGCAACGGTTCATCCGCAACGCCTTCTCGCACTATCTAGCCGAACCGGTTCTGGCGCGCTTAGAGGCCGACCCGAATGCCCTTCAGCTCGACGGAGAAAAGCGCATCATCACGGTGCTTTTCATGGATGTGCGCGGCTGCACTTCCCGATCCGAGGGGATGGAACCAACCGACGCCGTGCACTTGCTCAACGGGCTCTTGGACCCGCTCTCCGAAGCCGTGCTGGCGGAAGAAGGCACCATCGATAAGTTCATGGGCGACGGCATGATGGCGTTCTGGAACGCGCCACTCGATCAGCCCGACCACGCCGCCCGCGCCATCCGCGCGGCTGCTGCCATGGCTGACGTGCTCGAAGAAACCAACCGAAAGCTCGGCTCAGAGACGCCGCTCGCGATCGGCGTCGGCATCCATACCGGCGATGCCTTTGTCGGGAACATGGGCTCGCGGCGGCGCTTCGCATACTCGGCCATTGGAGACACGGTGAACCTGTGCGCGCGCGTTGAAGCGCTGGCCGGACAGTTGCAGCAAACGGTCCTGGTCACGGAAAAGGCACGGGCCGCGGCAACGGAAAACTCAGACCCAGAAGACGCGTCCACATTGCAGCTGCTGGACCGCTTTGAAGAGGCCGGCGAACATATGGTCAAAGGCCGCGAGCAAGCGGTCCGCGTTTACGCGCTGAAGCCCGACCCGCGCACCTGACGGCGATCAGTTAGACCAGGCAGCCAGCGCTTCGTTGAACACGCGCTCGCCATCCACGCCCTTTTCAAACGAAATGATCGCCCGACGATTGTCGGCATAGAGGACCGGCAGGTCGAACCAACGGCCATCGCGCAGAAGCGGCAAGTTCACCGCGACATCGGCGTCTCCGGCAGCCAAGGCTTGCCAGAAGACCCCGGAGCCGAGGTCCACGATCGCGCCACGCAGCGGGTCGCCACCGGACTGTTCCTCGGGCTTCACGACGACGCCGACCAGCTCGGCAATGCTTTCGGCAGGGAACCCGTCAGCGAGGTTGAAGGTGAACTCGAGCAAATGGCTCGCCGGCAGCGCCGCATCGAGATTGCGGCTCACCCGCAAGTTCATCGAAATCCCACGGTTCGGGATCTCCACTGTCCCGACGATCACCGGGTCGCTGTCACCGCCCTCAAGGCGCCAAACCGTCCGCCCAGGCGCGGTGAAACCTGTTGCCTCGGGTGTCAGACCTTCCTCATAGAGGATCGCCGTTTGCGCGACCGGCAGGCCGGGCTCCGTGGGCGCGGCAGCGACCTCCGTTTCCGGCGCGGCCTCTTCTGCAGCCGGTTCCTCGGGCGCTTGCGTGGTCTCCGTTGCGTCACTTTCCGGTGGGCTCAGCTCCACCGGGGTCTCAGCTGACGGCGTCTCCGTCTCAAGTGGCTCTTCGACGGTGCCCTGATTGTCTGGCAACAGCCGCTCTGACGAGCGCGTCGGATCGGTGCCGCCAACCTGGCGAACATCGTTATCGGGCGCGACGGGCAGCGCCTCTTCTTCCGCAGTCTGCGGCTCAGACTGGCCGAGAAGGCCATCGAGCGCGCCGGTCTGCCAGGCATAGACACCGCCGCCAGCGACGAGGGCGAGGACCAAGACGCTCAAGATGAGGCCAACGGGGCTCTTGCCCTTGGGCTTGGCAGCGGCTGCGGCCAACGGAACCTCGGCCGGCTGCGACGCGGAATCTGTGGGCGCCGGCGCGGCGGGTTCAAAGTCGGGCAGTTGCGAGGGTTCGGGATCCCCCACATAGGCGGGTTCTGCACTGGCGCCTGCCGCCGGTGTGACCGGTGGCACGGGCGCAGCCGGCGCATCGGTCGCCAGCGGCTCCGCGCGCGGCATTGCGGGCGCGGGGCTGGGTGCGGGCTCGGCGGGT
>JAHCMG010000079.1 GCA_019192585.1 Devosiaceae bacterium MH13 | reverse complement strand
GCCCGCCGCCCCGCCGACACCGGCACTCGCTCTCTTTGGGAACAGCCAATCGTGCTGTTCGCCATCATGGGCGGCCTTTTGGCCCTGACCGGCTTTGCCCAAAGCTGGCTTCTGGCCCTGACTATCGTGCAGCTGTGCATGATCTCCGCCATCATGACCCTCGGCGTGAACGTGCAATGGGGCTATGCCGGCCTGTTCAACGCCGGCACCATGGGCTTTGTGGCGCTTGGCGGGGTCGCGGCCGTATTGGCGTCCGCTCCGCCGGTCACAGAAGCCTGGGCCGCAGGCGGGCTCGGCATCCTGCTCTCGTTTGCCATCTTAGGCGGCGCCATTGCCGCACTGGTCATCGCCCGGCGACGCCTGTCTGGCGCGCTGCGAACCATTGCGACGCTCGTTCTGCTGGTTGCGACCTACCTGATCTTTTCGCGGTTCTTTGGGCCCGCACGCGAGGCCATCGAGGCGGTGAACCCATCACAAACCGGCTATCTGGGTGGCGCCGGCGTTTCGATCCTCTTCGGCTGGCTCTTGGGCGGGCTGTTTGCCGCCGGCGCAGCCTGGATCATCGGCAAAATCGCCATTGGCTTGCGCTCCGATTATCTCGCCATCGCGACCCTTGGCATCGCCGAGATCATTCTCGCCGTCATCAAGAACGAGGACTGGCTGACCCGGGGCGTCAAAAACGTTACCGGCCTCGATCGCCCGGTGCCCTATGAAGTCGACCTTCAAACCGACCCTAGGTTTATCGAGCTGGCGACAAACTGGGGCGTCGAGCCGAGCGTTATGGCCGGCATCACCGTCAAGCTCGCCTTCATCGCCCTGTTCGCGATCGTCCTGATCACGCTGGTTTTGCTGGCAGAGCGTGCTCTGCACTCGCCTTGGGGCCGCATGATGCGCGCCATCCGCGACCGCCCCGCAGCGGCGGCCGCCATGGGCAAAGACGTCAAAGCGCGGCACTTGCAGGCCTTCGTGATCGGCTCAGCGATCTGCGGGCTAGCCGGCGCCATGCTTGTGACCTTGGACGGCCAGTTCACACCTGGTTCGTACCAGCCCTTGCGCTTCACCTTCCTGGTGCTCGTGATGGTCGTCGTCGGCGGGTCGGGCAACAATCTCGGCTCAGTCCTCGGCGGCTTCCTGATCTGGTTCGTCTGGGTGCAGTCCGAGGCGGCGGGCTTCTTCTTGGCAGACAGCGTCTCGGCCATCCTCTCGGAGGACAGCCCCCTGCGCGCGCATCTGCGTGACGCCGCACCGCACCTGCGGCCGGTCTTGATGGGCCTTATCCTGGTGTTGGTGCTGCGCTTTAGGCCTCGAGGGTTGATCCCCGAGCGCTAGCGCCCGAACTATCGGCCATGGCTGATCTCGACCTTCTCCCATCCAAGATCCTGTCGCTGTTGGTGCGGCCGGACTTCTGGTTGTGGCTCGGCCTCGTCACGGTGATGGCCGCGCTCCTGCTGCGCTGGTACCGGCTCGCCCGCTGGGTGACCCTCTCGATGGTACTGGCCGCAACACTGGTGGCGTTCGTGCCCATCGGCTCAGTCCTGCTCACGCCGCTGGAAGCGCGGTTCCCAACAAACCCGCCGCTGCCCGATGAAGTAGCGGCGATCATCGTGCTCGGCGGCGGCGAGGATGCCGCGACGAGCGTAGCCTGGAACAGCCCAAACGTGAACGCTGCGGGCGACCGCATCACCCATGCGCTGCGGCGCGGGCGTCAGTTTCCGGAGGCGCCGGTGATCTACGCGGGCGGCGCGTTCAACCCGACCGGTGATCGCTTCCTCGCTGGCAGCGCGGAGCGGGTCGGCGCCCTTATGGTGGCGACAGGCCTGAGCGCTGACCGTGTGCATATCGCCAACGGCTCGCGGGTGACGGCCGATCACCCCGCAGATATTGCGCCAATTCTCGCCGCGCTCGATATCGACCCCTCGGGCGAAACGTCTTTGCTGCTCATTACCAGCGCGTTTCACATGCCCCGCTCGGTCGGCGTTTTCTGCCAGGCCGGCATGACAGCCGTGCTGGCCGACCCGACCGATCACCGCACGACCCCAGGCCGCCCTTGGCAGCATGTCTTGCGCTGGAACCACCTGGGCAACTTTGCCAATGTCCAACTGGCGTGGCGCGAGTGGGCCGGGCTCGTGGCCTACGCCGCGGCTGGGCACACACCGCAGATTTTCCCCGATGGGTGCGCGCGTTGATGACAGCGCCGGTGCAGGAGCTTCCACCCTTGGCGCTGTCGGTGCGCCAACCGTGGGCGTGGGCGATCCTGCACGGTGGCAAAGTGATCGAGAACCGATCGCTCGGCGCCATCCGGTCGGGCGGCATGGACTGCCGGCGCATCGCCCTGCACGCGGCAGCCGGGCTGACAGAAAAAGAGTATCGCTGGGGCTACACGAAGCTGGCCGACCACGGGGTTCGCTGCCCGCCGCCAGCTACACTGGTGCGCGGTGCCATCATCGGCGCCGTGACAGTTGTCGACATCATCTCGCAGAGCGATAGCCCATGGTTTGGCAAGTCACGGCCGGGGAACCACGGCTTGGTTCTGGAAGACCCTGTTGCCTGTGCACCCATCGCCGCCAAAGGCGCGCTGGGTTACTTTGCTTGGGAGGCGCGGGACGATGCCCTGATCCCATCACCGCTGCCATGGATGCGCAAGTACGGATCGCAAGCAGCCGGCCCCGAGGACGGCGGAAAAGACCCAGATGGCCAGCCGCCAAGCCTATTCGGCGATCTGCCCTTCGGTTTCAAAGAGAAACCAGGCAAACCGTTCTAGAGCTGGTCACGGGCCACAAGGCCCCAAGCGCGCGGCCGCCCTGCGAAACACCGCTCACCGTGCGGACCACCGGCGCGCCAAATCGATGATGTGAATGACAAAGGCCGCGAGCATGGCGAGCGTGATGGGCTGCCAGCCCGCGCCAGTCAGAGCGAACCGCAGTGCGACCACCAAACACAGGCCGGAGACCAGGGACGGCCACACCTGCCGAAGGAAGGGCGCCGCGCTCCTCAGCGACGGAACCAGTCTAGGGACCAGCCAAAGCGCCAGCACTTCCAGCAGGACGAGGACGATCACCAGGTCCGCGAACCGGCCGGACTCGACAAACGCCTGCATGTGCCTGCCGGTTTAGCCCTGCGCCCCAGGAGCAGCGGGCGGCGTTGCCGTTGGCCCCGCCGGGCTGCCGCCAGACTTCGGCGCGGCGGGCACAAGCCCGAACAGATGCGCCAGATCTTTGAAGAAGATGCGCACATGCGCCATCGGATCGGCTTTCACCAGCTCCTTGTGCATATAGGCCTGCCAGGTGAGGCGCTGTACGTCAGGGTCCTCGCAGATCGAGACGAAGCGCTCGCGGCGCTTGTCTGACGAGTACCAAAAGTGCTGCATCATCCCCAAAATCCAGAAGACGCGGCCATGGGCCTTCATGAACCGTTTGCGCGCCGTGGCGAGCGCCTTGGCGTCGGCGGTTTCAAGAAACGCAGCGACCGCTTCGCCGGCCATCCGCCCGCCTTCCATCGCGTAAAAGATGCCCTCACCCGAGGCCGGCGCAACGATGCCCGCCGCGTCGCCGGCGACCAGAACGTTGCGGCCATTGTCCCACTTTTTCAGCGGTTTTAGGGGGATGGGCGCGCCCTCGCGCCGGACGGTTTCACAGCCATCAAGGCCGGAGACCTCGCGCAGCGTCTTGGTGGCGCCGCGAAGCGAGAAGCCTTTGTTGGCGCTACCGACCCCGATCGAAGTG
>JAHCMG010000078.1 GCA_019192585.1 Devosiaceae bacterium MH13 | reverse complement strand
CGCCGCTACTTTTTTCTGGATTTTGGATACAAAATTGCCCATGCTAGGTCTGAGGGGCCCTGACAGGTCACGCTGCGAGGTGAAATATCGCCGTCGCTGACAAGGTCAGTCCCGTCGATCTTAACTGCCAAACGCAGCCATCCAGACGCGAAAGAGAACCAGCATGCGCACCATCTTTACCGGCACAATGCCTGCGCTGATGACACCGTGTAACGACGACCGCACGCCCAACTTCGATGCGCTGGTGAAGAAGGGCAAGGAGATGATGGCGGCCGGCATGTCTGCCGTCGTCTATTGCGGCTCCATGGGCGACTGGCCGCTGCTTTCCGATGCTGAGCGCATGGAAGGTGTCGAGCGGCTGGTGAGCGCTGGTGTGCCGGTCGTTGTTGGCACGGGGGCCATCAACTCAAAGTCTGCGACGGCACTGGCCGCGCACGCGCAAAAGGTTGGCGCGGCGGGCCTTATGGTCATCCCGCGGGTGCTGTCTCGTGGAACGTCGTCACAGGCGCAGAAGAACCACTTCAAGTCGATCCTTGGTGCTGCGCCGGATGTGCCCGCCGTCATCTACAACAGCCCGTATTATGGCTTTCAAACCCGTGCCGAGCTCTTCTTCGCGCTGCGGGCCGAGCACCCTAACCTGGTCGGCTTCAAGGAGTTCGGCGGCAAAGAGGATCTGCGCTACGCGGCGGAGCACATCACATCGAAAGATGATCAGGTCACCTTGATGGTCGGCGTGGACACCGAAGTGGTTCACGGCTTCATCAATTGCGGCGCGACGGGTGCCATCAGCGGGATCGGCAATGCGCTGCCGAAAGAGGCGCTGCTCTTGGCCGCGCTGTCGCGGAAAGCGGCGGAAGGGAACGCAGAAGCGCGGGTTCGGGCTTTGGAGCTGGACGCCGCCTTTAACGTGCTGGCAAGCTTTGATGAGGGCGTCGATCTGGTGCTCTACTACAAGTACCTCTTGGTCCTGAACGGTGAGGACGAGTACCGCTTGCACTTTAACGAGACCGACGAACTGAGCGACGCGCAGCGGAACTATTGCGAGCAGCAATACACCCTGTTCCGCGCATGGTTTGCAGACTGGTCGAAGCAGGGCGGGATCATCGCACAGTGCATGTCATAGACAGCCATACCGGCGGTGAGCCGACGCGCGTTGTGCTGAGCGGTGGCCCGGATCTTGGGTCGGGGCCTTTGGCGGAGCGCGCCAAGCGGCTCGCGGAGCAGCACACCTCGTTCTACCGCTCGATCATGCTCGAGCCGCGCGGCCAAGCGGCGATGGTGGGCGCCCTTTTGGTGGAACCGGAAGATCCCACTTCAGCGACGGGCGTCATCTATTTCGACGCGGAAGCGGTGCTCGGTATGTGCGGGCACGGCACGATTGGATTGTCCGTCACGCTTGCGCATCTGGGTCGGATCGGCACCGGCACCCACACAATCGAGACCCCTGTCGGGGTGATCGAGGTCGACGTGCTGGATGCGAACACTGTGGCGGTGACAAACGTTGAAAGCTACCGCATAAAAAAGGACGCCAAGCTGAACGTCGATGGCGTTGGCATGGTGACAGGCGACATCGCCTATGGTGGCAACTGGTTCGTCATCGTGGACCCAAGCCCCATCGCCATAGAAATGGGCAACATCCGCGCGCTCTCCGACGCCGCCTTGGCGATCCGCAATGCTGCCCACGCGCAAGGCGTTGGTGGCGACAAGGGTCAACCGATTGACCATGTGATTTTTCAAGGCCCCTCCCCCACGATGGGCGTGCACAGCCGCAATTTCGTTTTCTGCCCCGACGACAATTACGACCGCTCGCCGTGCGGAACGGGCAGCTCGGCCCGGCTTGCCTGTCTTGCCGCCGATGGCGTGCTGCAGCCCGGCCAGGAGATCATCCAAGAAAGCGTGATCGGCAGCACCTACCGGCTCTCCTACCAGCCGGGTCCGAACGGTGGCGTGATCCCAAAGATCATCGGTCAGGCGCACATCATGGCGGAAACCACGCTGTTTTTCCAAGCGGGTGACCCGTACAAGGACGGCATCGCGTGACGTGTTCCTGTTTGGCGCTCGTAAGCTCTCCAGCCCTTGAGAACCGGTAGTGGAAGCGCCGCAGGTCATCGTCGTCGGTGCCGGCATTATCGGCGTCAGCGCCGCCTTGGAGCTGCAAAGACGCGGGCTCAGCGTTCGTGTGCTGGATCGGTCCGGTGTTGCGAGCGAAGCTTCGGCGGCCAGCGCAGGCGCTTTTGCCTTTGCCGACACCATTCCACTCGCCACGCCGGGCATCATGCGCAAAGCGCCCAAATGGCTGCTCGATCCGCTCGGACCGCTCTCCGTTCCGCCGGCCTATGCGTTCAAAATTCTGCCATGGATGCTCCGCTTCTGGCGCGCCAGCTGGCAAGACAGGTTCCCGGCATCGCTCGCCGCCCAAAGCGCGTTGAACGCCCTCGCCCAGGAGGCTCTGGAGCGCCAGATCGCTGACGTTGATGGCGAAGCGTTCATGCAGCGCGATGGCCAATTGAATCTCTACGCAGGAGCGCGCGAATTTCGCGCGAGCCTTGCCTCTTGGGAACTCAGGCGCGAGCAAGGCTTGGTGTTCGAGCACCTCTACAGCCCCGCAGACATCGCGGAGATCCAACCGGGTCTAAGCCCTCAGTTCACCCACGCAACGTACACGCCGAACTGGCTCAACACCGTGGACCCCCGCTTGTGGACCGAGCGCCTGGCGCGCGTCTTCCGAGACCGCGGCGGGGAGATCGGCCAGGCCGAGGTTCTGGCCATGGACCAGGCGGGCGGTGATGGGATCACGCTGCAAGCGTCCTCCGGCGCCGTTACAGCCGAGCGGGTTGTTGTCGCCTGCGGCGCCTGGTCCCACCGGTTAGCGAAAACGCTTGGCGACCGTTTTCCCTTGGAAACGGAGCGCGGCTACAACACCACCCTGGCCCCGGGTGCGTTTGATCTGCGCACGCACCTGACCTTTAGCAGCCATGGATTTGTCGTCACGCGCATCAATGGCGGCGTGCGCGTTGGCGGTGCCGTCGAGCTGGGCGGGCTTGATCTGCCGCCGAACTTTAAGCGCGCCGATGTTCTGCTCGACAAATCCAAGCGGTTTCTTCCGGGCCTCAACACGGAAGGCGGGCGCCAATGGATGGGGTTCCGCCCTTCCATGCCGGACAGCCTTCCCGTCATTGGACGATCACCGCGCGCGCCACGCCTGGTTTACGCGTTTGGGCATGGTCATTTGGGACTGACCCAGTCTGCGGCGACCGCGGAGCTGGTCTCGCATCTTGTTTTTGGGGAGGATGCACCCCTTTCGATGGCGCCCTACGCACCCGACCGCTTCTGACGGGCGCGTGTCGTCGCCCAGGCCCGCAAGGCCAGAAGATCCTCGTAGAGGCTCGACGCGATCTCCACATAGCCACGCTCCAAATTGCGGGCACGCGCAGCATAGCGGCGCTGGGAGGGAAGCCGCGCACCCTGGTCGATGATATCGGCGAACAGGCGCTCGGCGCGGGCATCATTGTCGGCCCGGTTGCCGCCGGAAAACCGGACCGGGTCAAAGGCGAGCATGATCTCACCATGATAAGGCGCCCCGCCCTTGCCTTGCGCGTAGGCCATGCTTTCAAGGCTGGTCAGGTCGTCAATCAAGGGGCCCGCCATCAGCTCGATCATGATCGACAAAGCCGAGCCCTTGTGGCCGCCAAAGGTCAGCATGGCGCCTTGCAGCGCGGCACCGGGATCGTTTGTGGGGTTGCCCTCAGCGTCGATTGCGACACCATCCGGCAGCGATTTGCCGGCGCGTTTGTAGAGCTCGATCTCGCCGCGCGCGAAGGCGCTGGTGGCAAAATCAAACGTAAAGGGCGTGGTGCCTTGGCGCGGCCAACTGAAGGCCAGCGGGTTCGTACCCAGCGTGCCGCGCGTCCCACCGGCCGGCGCAACCCACGCGTGGCTCGGCACCATGGCCATGGCGGCGAGCCCCTCGTTCGATAGCCGCTCCACCTCCGGCCAAAGCGCGGAAAAATGAAAGCAGCGATTGATCGCCAGCGCAGCGATGCCGTGCTCGCGCGCCTTGTCGATCAGCATAGGGATCGCAGCCTCCATGGCGAGAAGCGACATGCCCCTGCGTGCATCGGCGCGCACAATGCCCGTGCTCTCGTCAGATATCTCGGGCTCGACCTGACCGTCGATCTTGCCGGCCTTGATGCTCTCAATGCACATAAACAGCCGGAACAGGCCGTGCGAGTGGCAATCATCCAGCTGGCAGGTCGTCAGCATCTGGGCGATCGCGTCGGCGTGGTTTGGGCCGTAGCCGAAAGATGACAGAATGCTCAGCGCGAGCGGTTTCACATCACCCAACGCGATTTGGACGGTCTTGCTCACGAGCGCAGCCTTGCTGTGGTTCACTTCTGGATAATGGATACAAAATGCTCACTTGTCCACGCGGTGCGCGTCGGCGGCCGCATCAAACGAGAGTCTGGTGGAAAAACAGATCAGAAGGTCTATTTGTATCCAACATA
>JAHCMG010000077.1 GCA_019192585.1 Devosiaceae bacterium MH13 | reverse complement strand
GATCGCGCACGATATCAAAATCCGCGATATCCAGCTGACCCATGAGTTCATCAATCCCAGTTGGCCCGCGCCGCTTATCCGCAGGCTCACGCGCCAAATGGACCGCGCCCTTGAGCGAACCGGCGCGCGCGTCACCAGCGGCATGACCGGCCCCTATGGCCGGCTCAACCATTTCGGCCACCCAGACCGCGACGTGCGCCGCTACTACGTGGACTGGTTCAAAACCTTCGCAGACATTGTCGGCGATCTCGGCGCTAAATCCGTCGGAACCCAGTTTGCGATCTTCACCTTCCGTGACTTCGATGACCCCGAACGGCGCGAAGCGCTGATCGACATCGCGCTCGAATGCTGGGCCGAAGTCGCCGACCACGCCAAGTCCGCTGGCCTCGACTATGTGTTCTGGGAGCCGATGAGCATCGGCCGCGAGTTCGGCGAGACCATCGCGGCCTGCAAAGCATTGCAAGCGCGCATCGACGCCTATGGCATGGCTATCCCGCTATGGATGATGGCGGACATCGACCATGGCGATGTGACCTCGCCCGACCCGGCCGACACAGACCCTTATGTTTGGGCCGAACAGTTTCCGCCAGTCAGCCCGATCATCCACATCAAGCAGTCTTTGATGGACAAGTCCGGCCACCGGCCGTTCACCGACGAGTACAACGCCAAGGGTCGGGTGCAGCCCAAGCCCTTGCTTGAGGCGCTTGCGCGCGGCGGTGCGGTCGACAATGAGATCTGCCTGGAGCTCTCGTTCAAAGAGCGCGAACCCGCCGACCGCCAGGTGATCCCGCACATTGCGCAAAGCGTTGCGTTTTGGGCGCCGCACATCGATAGCGGGGCGAGCGCACTGCGGGTTTAGACTGTCGGGCGTGGCGGCTAGCCACCGTGGCGTCGTGCGAGCTCAAAGGTAGCTCTGGAGTGTTTCGATCTCTTTGCGACTGCCAAAGGCCAGCGGCGTGCGTGCGTGCGGCTCCGCCGGCACCAGGTCAAGAATAGCGTTCTGGCCGTCGGTCGCGGCAGCGCCGGCTTGCTCCATCAGGTAAGCGATGGGGAAGGCTTCATAGGCCAGGCGCAGAAACCCGTTCTCATGACCCGGCCGGCTGTCGGCGGGGTAGAGGAACACACCGCCGCGGCGCAAAATCCGGTGCACATCGGCAACGGCCGAGGCCACCCAACGCATGTTGAACTCGCGCACGCGCGGGCCGTTCGGCCCCGCCATCGCGTCGGACACGTAACGCTGCAGGCCGGGCGTCCAACGCCACGCCTTGGCCGCGTTAAAGGCGATCGTCACCGTTTCCTCGGGAACGCGGACGCGAGGCTCATCCATGTGGAAGATGCCCGTCTCGGGGTTGAGATCGGCAATCGCTGTGCCATCGCCAACGCTGAACCCCGCCTCGATCGTGTGCCCAAACAAGACATAGCCCGCCGCGACGATCTCGCGGCCCGATCGGCTGGTGAAACTCCCCTGCGCAGGGAAGACACAAAACAGAACGCCCAGAGGCGCGCCGATGCCGATGCTGCCAGAGCCGTCGATCGGGTCCATGGCAACATCGAACGCGCCTTGGGGATCGAGCTCCTCGATCGCGTCCGCCTCCTCAGAAAGGAGCCGCGCCATCCGCTGGGCGCGGAGCACGCGGACATAGTGATCGTGCGCGCCGATATCGATGGCCTTCTGCCGATCACCGGACAGGTTAGAGCCGAGAGGGGCTGCCGGGTCGCCCGGCAAGCGACCAAACGCTAAGCGGTGCGCCAAAGGCACGGCCGCGTAGGTGATGGCTTCGACCAGGCCTGCGAGTGCCTGGCGTTGGGCATCCTCACCCGACCAGCGCGCCAGAAAAACACCCATGCTCTCCCCGCCGCAGCCTGTGAAGCTGTCCACATCACCGGGCAACCGCACCGTGTCCATCGCACCCTTCCCATGGCGTGGGGCGTACCCCGTCACCCCCAAGCTAAAATCACATTATCACAAGAATTGACACAAAAAATGTTATTTGCTTTGTGATAATCCCGCCATCACTGAGACGTTCCGTGAAACCCCACGACCGCCAACGCCTGATTATCGACCGCATCGTCGCCGACGGCGCCGTCGATCTCGCTGAGTTGGCGCACAGTTTCACGGTGTCAAAGATGACGATCCATCGCGATCTCGATCAGCTTGAAGAAGCGGGCCTACTGCGAAAGATCCGAGGCGGCGCCACAATCGAGGCCGGCACGCGGTTTGAGAGCCATTTCCAGCTGCGCGAGCGCCAGGGCAGCGACGCCAAGGCCGCCATCGCGCGGGTGGCAGCCGAACGGATCGAGCCGGGCATGACCATCATGATCGATGATGGCTCAACAGCCGCCGTTTTGGGGCGGCAAGCGCTCAGCAAGCGACCGCTGACCGTGATCACCAACAATGTCGCGATTCTGGACACGCTCAAAGGCGAGGCTGGCATCACGCTCATCGCGCTCGGCGGCATCTATTCGGTCAAATTCAATGCCTATCTCGGCAAAGCGACCGAAGACGCTCTGACCAACCTGCGCGCCGACCTCGCCTTTTTGTCGTCGCCAGCGGTGGCAGACCTTGCCGTCTTTCATATGGATGATGACGTGGTCCGCACCAAACAGGCTATGATGCGCGCGGCGGCGAACCGGGTACTCATCGTCAACAGCGCCCGCTTTGGGCGCACCGCGCTGTACCGCTTGGGGGCGCTGTCGCAGTTTGACGCGGTGATCACCGACACCGCACCCAGTGCTGACCAGTGCGCTGCGCTCGCCGACGCAGGCATCCCTCTTCTCACCGCCGACACGGAGGCAGCTCAGCCATGACGGGCACCCACGTTTGGATCGGAACCAGCTGGAAAATGAACAAGACGCTGGCGCAGGCACTAGAATTTGCAGGCGGCCTCGCAGCCTCTGATAGCACTGCCGACCCTCGCATTCAGCGCTTTGTTATCCCGCCCTTCACGGCTGTGCGGGAGGTCAAGACAAAGCTGGCCGAAACGAGCGTGAAGGTGGGCGCGCAGAACATGCACTGGGCCGATGCTGGCGCATGGACGGGCGAGATTTCGCCCACCATGCTCACCGATTGTGGGCTCGACCTTGTGGAGCTCGGCCACTCAGAGCGCCGCGAGCATTTTGGCGAAACCAACGAAACCGTTGGCCTGAAGGTCGAGGCCGCTGTGCGCCACGGTTTGATCCCGCTGGTCTGCATCGGCGAGACGCTCGCCGAGCGCGAAGCCGGCCGCGCCAGCGAGATTCTGGCCGACCAAGTCCGTGGCGCGCTCGGCAAACTGTCCGCCGTTCAACACGCGGCACAGATCCTGTTTGCCTATGAGCCCGTTTGGGCCATTGGCGAGGGCGGCATGCCCGCCTCGCCCGACTATGCCGATGAACGCCAAGCCGAGATTGTCGACGTTGCTCACCAAACCATTGGCAGGCAGCTGCCGTGCCTGTATGGCGGCTCCGTCAACCCAGACAATTGCGCCGAGCTGATCGGTCGGCCCCATATCGATGGCCTGTTTATCGGCCGCTCTGCTTGGGCCGTGGAAGGCTATCTCGACATTCTCAAACGGTGCGCCGCCGTTCTTTGACCTTGGAAAGGAAACGCCATGAAAATCGCCATTGCCGGGGATAGCGCGGGCGAAGGGCTCGCCAAGACACTCGCCGAGCACCTCAGCGCCTCGTTTGACGTCGATGAGATTTCGCGGTCGGCGGACGGGCCGGATCCGTTTTACGCAAACCTGTCCGACAGGGTTGCCTCCGCAGTCATGGCCGGCACCTATGACCGAGCGATCCTGGTCTGCGGCACGGGCATCGGCGTGCAAATTGCGGCCAACAAGGTGCCCGGCATCCGCGCCGCCCAGTGCCACGACACCTATTCGGCCGGCAAAGCCGCCACATCCAACAACGCGCAGATCATCACCATGGGCGCGCGGGTAATCGGCGCGGAATTGGCAAAGGACATCGCCGCAGCCTATCTCACGGCCTCGTTCGACCCCGAAGGCCGCTCAGCTGGCAATGTGCGCGCCATCGATGAGGTCGACGCCAAATACACCAAGTAGGCGCTCTGACCGCCGCTCAGTGTATCAGCACCACGGCGCCTTTCTTGTGCCGACTTTCAACACGAGCATGCGCCTCGGCGGCACGTTCTAGCGGGTAGGTGCTGTCGATCACTGGCTTGAGCTTGCCTTGCTCGATGAGACCATTGAGCGTCGCCAGGTCTTCAGCGGTGTCCTCGTTCACGGCAAGCTTCACGGTTTTGTCTCGGAAGCGGTTGAGCAAAGCAGCGCCGACATCCCGCAAGCCCATATTAAGTGGCAGGAAGGTGCCGCCGGGCCTCAACAAAGCCAGAGCATCACGGGGAGACAGGGCGCCGGCCGCATCGAGGATGAGGTCAAAACGGGCATCCAGGCGCATGATATCGGTGGCCTTGTAATCGACGCAGGCGTCCGCACCCAACTGGTGCATCAACTCTTGGCTGTCCGGCCCAGCAACGCCCGTGACCTGGGCGCTAAGCGCCTTGGCGATCTGGATGGCATAGACGCCGACGCCACCCGAGGCGCCCACAATCAGCGCGTCGTGGCTGGCCTGCAGTTTGCCAAACTGTGTCAGAAAGACGAGCGCAGCCAAGCCGCCGAAGGGCAACGCGGCCCCCTCTTCAAAGCTCAAAGCGTCGGGCAACGGCGCGATCGCTGCGGCCTCAGAGATGGCCAGATAGTCGGCCGAGGCGCCGCCCTGGCCAAAGAACCCATAAACCCGGTCGCCACCCTCGAAGCGGCTCGCGCCCTCGCCCACGGCTTCTACAACGCCTGCAAACTCGGTCCCGAGCCGCTGGTTGCGCGGCTTGAGGATGCCAAACATCAACCGCCCTGGTATCGCCAGGACGCCTGGAAAGGCCGCCGCGCGAACGCGCCAATCGCCCGTATGAACGCCGCTCGCATGCACCCGTACCAGAACATCCCCGGCGCCCACTTCGGGCTTGGCGACTTCCGAGATGCGGACCACGCTGGGTGGGCCGTAGCGATCATAGGTAAGGGCGCGCATAGCCAAGCTCCGAACGAACGTTCGGGCCTACGTTAGCGGGTTCGATCGACCCTGTCCGCCCACCTCAGGAACCCGCGCTCAGCCCACGCTCAGCTCAGCCCTCGATGCCCGCGCTTTGCATGGCCCACAAGCGCAGCTGTGCGCCAGGCAAGCCACCCGTGCGGCGGTCCACCTCCTGCCCGTCCTTGAAGACAACAAAGGTTGGCGTGCCGCTCACGTGCAGGTCCTTTGCGAGAGCCTCTTCTTGCGAGACATCGACCTTGCCAATCGCGAGTTTGCCGTCGAGCTCGGTGGCCATCTTTTTTAGCGCCGGCTCGATCATCTTGCACGGCCCGCACCAAGGCGCCCAAAAGTCGATGAGAACCGGTTGGTCACCCGAGATCGCTGCGTCAAACGTGCTGTGCGTGATGTCTTCCATAGCTTCCTCAGATAATCAGATGGGCGGTGGTGTGCTCGATAAGCCGGACGATCGACAGCGCCGTCATGTCCGAGGTCTTCGGGTTCGTCGCCGAGGGCGCGTTGGTCATGGTGATCGCCGTTTCGCCCGCGGCACCGCTGATGGTGATCTCGTGCAAGTTGCGCGAGATGGTGGGGTCAGCAACCAAGGAGACGCTCGTCTCGTCGAGGCCAACACCCGCCAATGCGCTGGTCGCTGTGGCGTTGGCGTTCTTCGGATAGGAATTGGCCGCCTCCCGCGCAGAACCGGTGAAGAACTCGGTGGCGTGCGGCAGCGTGGCAAGGTCGAGCAAGCCATCAGCCGGCGTGCCCCGCCAGGCTAGCGGCGGCTTGCGAATGGTGTGATGCGCCGACGTGATGCCTGCAAAAGACGCGGCACGGACGGCGTCGAGCCCACCGATCGCTCCGGGTGCTAATTGGATCTGCCCGCCAGTCTGTTGGGCGATCGCAATCATGCGATTGCGAAAGGCATCGTCCGTGAAGGCGCTGGTGGAGGCACAGATGAGGCGCCGGGCCGCTTCGAGCGCCGGCTGCGCCCACAGTTCCAGGGCCTCGCGCCCGGCAGCCTCGACAACGAGGGTTGGGCGATGCGCAGCCAACTCATCCGGCGCGCGGATCAGCGCAGCCTGGGGCGGCAAGGTGCTCGCGTCGATCTCGCCTTCGCGTTTGGCGATGGCGACAATGTCGACGGGCAGATTGTGCGCGGCCAGAAGCTCGCCAACCCGCGCATTGATCGCGCCCCAGCCAATGAACGCAAGACGTGGGCGCTCAGCCATGCGATGCCGCCGCCACAGGGGCGGGCTGCAGAAGCCCAGTGGTGTCAAACGCGCTCTTGATCTGCTGCTTCTCGGCATCGGTCAGCTCGAGCAGCGGACGGCGCACCGGCCCGCCAACCTGGCCCAGCAAAGATTGCCAGTATTTTGCGTGGGCCTGGGGTTTCTCCGCCGGCCGGGTGTCCGCAAAGGCGGCGCGGACCGGCTGCAACGTTTCCCACACCCGCCGCGCGCCCGCCTCGTCGCCGCCAAAGGCAAGATCGGTGTACTCGCGCATGCGCAGGTCACCCGCCGTCTGCAACAGGTAGGGCGGGTTTGAACACAGGTAGCAACGCCACCCAAGCTCGATGACATTGTCGAGCCACTCAGGCTCCGACGCGGTGGAGACGATGAGGTCCTTGCCCACCATCTGCGTGAGCCGGGCGTACATTTCCCGCGGCACCGAGTATTTGATGGCCACAATGTTGGGCAGCTTTGCGATCCGCGCGCAGAGCTCTGGCGACATCAGATACCCGCTGTCGGGATGGCTCCACATCGCGATGCCGATGTTCACCTGCTCGGAGATGTACTTGTAATACTCGTACAGCGTCTCGTCCTGAGCCTTGAAGAAGGACAGGACCGGCGCGTGAACCACGATGAAATCGGCACCGATCGCCTCGGCATGGCGCGCCAGATCGATCACCGTGTCCATGTTCTGATCGGAGCAGGAGAGGATCGAGCCAACCGGCCCCAGTTCGTCGACCGCCCAGTCGAACACCGCTTTGCGCTCATCCACCGACATCGAGAAGAATTCGCCCTGCTTGCCGCCAACGAAAAAGCCATCGATCTTCAGGTCATCGACCCAGTGCCGCAGGTTGGAGCGAAAACCAGCTTCGTCGAGCGCCAGCGATCCAGGCAGGAAGGGCTGCGTCGCGGCGGCCCAAATGCCCGCGAGCTTCTCGTGGGCATAGTCCATAGAATCGGCGCGCTGGTACTTCATGATCGTCTCCTCGGGTCTGCCCTCTTGGCTACACCGTCCCCGACGATTAGATAACGCGATGAAATCCTCTTTTTTCATCGGGAACATCGATGAGTTACACGATCAAGCAATTGCGCTCGCTGCGCGCCGTCATTGCCTCGGGCGGGTTCGGGCGCGCCGCCAACGATCTGGGGCTGTCGCAGCCGGTCATCTCCGGGCATATCCGCGAACTGGAAGAACAGCTTGGCGCAAAGCTCATCAACCGCACCACCCGCCACCTCTCGCTGACAAGCGTCGGCGAGAGCTTTCTGGCCGAGATCGAGCAGGGCTTGGATATGCTCGACGATGCGGTCGCCAATGTGCTCACGCGTGGCCAGATGCAGGCGACCACGCTGCGGCTTGCCGCGCCCCCGATGCTTGCGGCAACGCTCCTGCCGCCGGTGATCGCCAGCTTCACCGCGTCGCATCCTCATATCCGTGTCACGCTGAAGGACCTGCCGACGGGACCCATGATGTCCGCGCTGAAAGCCGGAGAAGTGGACGCCGCCATCGGGACGCTCGCGGACAGCGATGATGTCGGGTTTCGCCAGGTCCTGCTGCGCGACCGGCTGATGCTGTTCACACCCGCCAAGTCCCGGCTCGCGGGCGCGGACACGGTCGAGTGGACCGATCTGGTTGGCCAGTCCGTCATCGCGCAGCGGGTGGGCAGCGGCATCCGCGCACTCATCGACCGCGAAGTGGCCCGGCGCGGGTTGCAGATCCCGTTCGCCTACGAGGTGCACAATCTCGAAACCGCCATCGCACTGGTCGAAGCCGGACTGGGCGTCGCCATTTTGCCCAGCTATGTGGCCGCAGGGCTCTCGGCACGCCCGGTGCATCGGGTGGAGCTGGGCGGCGCGCCGGTGACGCGCGAAATCGTGCTGATCACCTCGTCTGCCTTTCCCTCACCGGAGCCGTTGCCCGCCTTCCTACGCGACATGCAGCGCCATGTGCGAAGCTTGGACCTCGCCGTTGACGACCGTTGAGCCGACACCAGAACCAGCTCTGGGAACCAGAAACTGAAACGAACTGGTGCGCTGACAGCGAAGTATATGACAAAAAAGTTATGCAGCGGCGACGCGAACCTGCTGGTCTCTCGGCCTCTGCGGCACCAGACTGTGGAGACTACGTAAAACGGATACTTGCCATGCCGAGAATACCAACGCTTGATCTCGCCGACCTGCCCGAAGAGTTCCGCGGGCCCGTTGAAATCATCCAAAAATCAAACGGTTACGTGCCCAACAGCTACCGCATCTTAGCACACCGGCCCGAGATTTTGGCCGCCTTCATGGCGCTCTCAAAAGCGGTCATTCGCGATGATGGCACGCTCGATCGCGGCTTCCGCTTCCTGATCGCATACATCTCGAGCTCCACTGCGGGCTGCAACTTCTGCCAAGCGCACAACATTCAAAGCGCGCAGAAGCATGGCATCTCGGATGAAAAGCTCAACGCGATCTGGGAGTACGAAGACAGCCCGCACTTCAGCGACGCCGAGCGGGCGGCCTTCAACCTTGCGCGCGCGGCCTCGGTGGTGCCCAATGTCGCAACCGATGCTGACTTCGACGAGTTGAAGAAGCACTTCTCGAATGCGCAGATCGTCGAGATCGTTGCGGTTATTTCGCTGTTTGGCTGGCTCAACCGGTTCAATGACACGATGCAAACGGAACTCGAAGAACACAATCTTGATTGGGCTGAAGGGTTCGGCCTGCACGAAAAAACCGCCTGGGACCCGTCCTCATTGCTACCAGACAATGTCGACGCCAAACGGTTCGAAAAGGCCTGATGGCCACTTGGAGGTAGCACTATGAATGACATGGCCCCAATCGTGGCGCACAAGCCCGCGCTGACCTCGTTCAATCTGATGGCGTGGATTGAGGAGAACAAAGACAAGCTGCGCCCGCCCACCGCCGCGAAGACGGTCTTCGCGCAGGATGACTTCATGATCACCGTTGTGGGCGGCCCCAACAAGCGCACCGACTACCATATCAACCAGACCGAAGAGTTCTTCTTTCAACTCAAAGGCGAGATGAAGCTTGGCCTGCAGGTTGATGGCAAAGCCGAGGTGGTCACCATCGGCGAAGGCGAGATCTACCTTCTGCCAGCCAACGTTCCCCACGCGCCGATGCGCGGCGACAACACCGTTGGCCTGATTGTCGAACGCATCCGCAAAGATGGGACGACCGACACGCACCGCTGGTACTGCACCAAGTGCAACCACGTCCTGTGGGAAAAGACGCTGTTCATCGAGAACCTCGAGCGCGACATGCCGCCGGTGTTTGAAGAGTATTACAGCAACCCGCAAAACCAGATCTGCAGCAATTGCGGCCACCACAACCCCGGTCGCCCCGCAAAATAATGGCCATGGCTACCCCCCTTGAGCAAAAGGCCATCGAGATGTTCTCGCACTCACTGTGCGGCAGCGGGCCGGCGGGATCGGTCTCGCCCGACACGTTCATCGATGGCATGCGTGCGCTGGCTGGCGCGGTCAACGTCTTGACCACACAAGTCGGTGGCCAGCGCTACGGGCTGACGGCCACGGCCGTCTGCTCGCTGTCTACGACCCCGCCGCGTTTGATCGCCTGCGTGAACCAAAAGGGGCGGACATTTGGCGCGCTACGTGACAGTGGCGTAGTTGCCGTCAATTCGCTCGACGCAAGCCAATGCGACGTCGCCACAGCATTTGCAGGGGCTGGCGCACCGGACGTGGACCGGTTTGAAACCGGGGACTGGCTTGAAGGGGCGGTGGACGGCTGCCCAGTCCTCAAAGGAGCCTGCGTCACCTTTGAGTGCCGCATAGCAGAGGTGATCGAGGCTGCGAGCCACGGCATCCTCATTTGCGATGTCTTTGAGGTAAACACGACCAGCGCCAGCAGCCCGCTCGTCTACTGCGACGGTGCGTTCAAGCGTCTCGAAGCGGCCGCCTAGCCATGGATGTCATCGACGTGGCCGTTGTCGGCGGAGGCCCGGCTGGCCATACCGCCGCGCTTTATGCGCGCCGCGCTGGTCGGTCCGTCACCCTCATCCAAGGCGAGGTGCCGGGCGGCCAGCTCACAACCACATCGCATGTGGAGAATTGGCCGGGCGATAAGACCATTCCAGGCCCCGACCTCATGGTACGTATGCTCGAACAGGTCGAAGAGCTGGGCGTCGATGTGATCTACGATTACGTCACCGAGGCCCAGACGGACGGCGATGGTCTTCACGCACTGACGACCGATCTCAGCGGCAATGTACGCGCACGCACAGTCATTCTGTGCACCGGCGCGCAGGCTTTGTGGCTTGGCGCGGAAGGCGAAGAACGGCTGAAGAACGCGGGCATCTCTGGTTGCGCCACATGCGACGGGCCCTTCTTTGCGGGGCAGGACGTTGTGGTGGTCGGCGGCGGTAACACCGCGGTTGAAGAGGCCATCTACCTCTCTGACCTGTGCCGCAAGGTGACAGTGGTGCACCGGCGCGACCGGTTTAGAGCGGAAGCCATTTTGGTGGATCGGTTGCGTGCAAGGGACACGATCGAGGTCCTGTTCAACCGCACCGTCAAAGCCTTTGGCGGGGAAGGCAAACTCGAATTTGTCGACCTTGCCTCGACCAATGGCGCTGGGGATTTACGTGTCCCAGCGCAAGGCGCGTTCGTTGCCATTGGGCACAAGCCCGCGACCGACGCCTTCACCGATTGGATTGAGTGCGACGCCGATGGCTATGTCCGGACGCATGGCGTGGGCGGAACCCTGACGTCACGCCAGGGCGTGTTCGCGGCAGGCGATGTGGCCGACAAGATCTACCGCCAAGCGATCACCTCCGCGGGCGCTGGCTGCATGGCCGCACTGGATGCTGACCGGTTCCTCAGCGAGGGCGCATAGGCCTACGGAGCTCGGCCGCTAAAGCAGCCCAAGCGTCAGCACTGGCCAGTAGCTGAGCATCAGCAGCACCACTGCCACCAACGCCAAGAACGGCAGCAGCTCGCGGAAGATGGCGAAGGCAGGCGCTTCCGACATGGCGGCGGCAACGTAGAGGCCCGCCCCAACCGGCGGTGTGAGGAGCCCAAGCGTGAGGTTGATGGCGATGATGACGCCAAACTGGACAGGGTCGATGCCGAACTGAAGCGTGGCGATCGGCAACAGGATCGGCACCACCAGCACAAGACCCGAAACGCCGTCGATGATCATGCCGATAAGCAGCAGGCACACATTGACGATGAGGAGGAAAACGAAGGGGTTCTCCGTCACCTGCGTCAACGCCGCCGCAAGCGCCTGTGGCAAGCCTTCATACACAATCACAACGCCGAACACGTTGGCCGCCGCAACCAAGAACACCACCATCGACGCGTTGGCCGCGGTCCGACACAGCACCTCGGGCAGGTTTTTCAGCTTGATTTCGCCGGAACCAAAGTACCCGATGGCAAAGGCAATCGCCGAGGCCAGCGCAGCACTTTCGGTCGGGGTGGCGACGCCAAACAAAATGCCGCCAACAATGATGATGGGGATCAACGCCGCCGGCAGCGCCTGCCACAGCGCGTGCCCCGCCTCCCGCAGGGTGTACCAATCAGACTTGGGAAAATCGCGGGTCAGGCCAACAACGGCGACCACGATCACGAAGAACCCACTGAGGATCAAGCCAGGAATGATGCCGGCGATGAACATATCGCTGATCGGCACCTGGGCGAGGACGCCATAGATCACGAACAGCATCGAGGGCGGAATGATGGGGGAGAGCAAACCGCCGGCGGCCGTCGTCGCGGCGGCGAAGGGGCGCTCGTAGCCCTCTTGCTCCATAGCGGGCACCATAGCCCGCGACATCACCGCGATCTGGCTCGTCGCCGATCCGATGATCGCCGCCATGAACATGTTGGCGACGAGATTGATATAGGCAAGCCCGCCGCGAAAGCCGCCAACGAAGACGCGAGCGGCATTGACAAGGCGCTTGGTCAGGCCGCCTTCATTCATCAGTTCGCCCGCAAGCATGAACAGCGGAATGGCAAGGAGGCCGTAGGTCTCCACGCCGCCGAACATCTGCTGCGTAAGGCTGCCGAGAAGCTGAGCGTTGCCACTCACCATCACATAGACAAGCCCGCTGAGAATGAGGACCACCGCAATCGGCACGCCTGCAAACAGCATGACAGCAAAGGCAGCAGCCGTCATTTCGGCGCCTCAGCCGCGGCTTCGCCGGCCGGCGCGGCAGATGCTTGGCCCGCCAGAAGGTTCGCCAATGCATGGATGCTGGTGGTGACAACAAAGATCGGCACGATCGCCCAGATCCACACCTTGCTGATACCAAGTGTGGAGGTCGGCTCGGCGTAGATGAAGTTGAACGTCGCCATCTGGAAAGCGCCGACATCGAACCCAGCGGCGATCAAGCCGGCAGGATCGAACCATAACCAGGTCATGACGCCCATCGAGGCGGCAAAGATCAAAACAAACACATCGATGATGGTTCGGAAGATGCGCCCCACACGCTCCGGGACGAGCTCGAAGACCAGCGTGACTGCAATTGCCGAGCGGTTCGCAAAGGCAGCGGACGTGGCGATGAACGCCATCCAGATCATGGCGTAGATGGCCGCTTCATCGACCCAGAAAATCGCGACGCCTGCCGTGCCTGTCACGACGTTGAGCAGTACCAAAGCGGTGACTGCGGCAGCCAAGGCCGCCGCAGTGTGGATTTCTACTTTCGCCAGCGTGCGAGAAACGGACGCAAGCGTGGCGAGCACCATTCAGCGGAGCCTTTCAGCGGCCGCCCGCAGGTCAGCAATCGGCTCCGGCACACGCGCCGTCCACGTGGCATCCCACGCATCCGCCGCTTCGGTGAAGAAGTCGCGGTCCAGCGTTGTGACCGTCACGCCGGTGCCACGCACCTCATCGATCCAGCCCTCTTCCTGCGCGATGTACTCATCGATGCAGCGGTCGACAGCCGCGGCCAGAAGCTCACTAATCATCGCGCGATCATCTTCCGACAGGCCCGCCCACACGCGCCCGGAGATCAGGCCGATCATCGGGAACATCATGTGGTCGCTGATCGCCACCGTTTCGGCATGCTCAAAATAGCGCAGCTTCCAGATCAGCTCGGCATCCATATCGATCGCGTCCACCTGACCGTTGGCCAGCGCGTCAAAGACGGCCGGCAGTGGCATCGGTGTCGGCGCCGTACCCATGGCACTGTAGAAATCGAGGATCGGCTCAACCGGCGTGATGCGCACCTTGAGCCCGCTCAGATCGCCCACATCGTCAAGCTCTTGCGTGCTGACGATCTGGCGCAGGCCGGCCATGCCGTAGCCGACACCCACCACGCCAACTTCCTGCGGCAGCGTATCGAGCAGCGCGACGGCCTCAGGCGACCGCAGAATGGCACCCGCATGGGCAATATCGTCTGCGAGGAACGGAGCAAAGAACGCACCGAACGTGGGCGCCCGGTTCGACACTTCCGCCGCCGTCAAAATGGCAAAATCCAACGCGCCCGATTGCAGCAACTGCAGCATCTGAGCTTCGTTACCAAGCTGCGCGCCGGGGAACACGGTGACGCTGTGCTCGCCACCTGAGGCTTCGGCAAGTTCTTCCGCGAACTGGTTGGCAGACTGCGTCCAAACATGGCTTGGCGGCGTCAACATTCCGATCCGGAATTCAGCCGACTGCGCGGCCGTGCATGTCCACATCAGCGCGCACGCGCCGGCCAAGGTTTTCATCAGTGTTCGTCTATGCAAGGCGCAATCCTCTCGAGCTAGGGTCGAACAGCGCGGCCAGCCCCTCCGGCCAAGCTTATCGTCATGATGTTGCATTTCCAGTAAGGTGAGAGAAAAGTACCAAGAAAGCCCCATTCGCATAAGGTCTAAGTTATGCTCCGACGCGTCTCGGACGTCGTTCTCATCAACCGTCTCAAACTGCGCTACCTCCAATTCCTCATCCAGATTGACGAAGAGCGGAGCATCTCAGCCGTCGCCGCCATGACCGATGTCAGCCAGCCGGCGGCAACAAAACTGCTGCGCGAAGTTGAGGGGATCTTAGATAAAAATCTTCGAGCGAAACCGCCATAAGCTCGAGCCAACCGCAGAGGGCAATCTGGTGCTCGCCGCCGCGCGGCACATCTTGGCGGAAGTCCGGCGGCTCAGCGAAGAGCTCAACGCCCTGCAAGAGGGTGCCACGGGCCGGGTGGTCATCGGCTCGCTGATATCCGCATCCAGCACGCTGCTGCCTTTTGCGCTCACCCGGCTGCGTGAACGCAGCCCAAACGTGACCGCAAGCATTTTCGAGACAACCGAAGACATCCTTCTGCCCGAGCTCGCGATCGGCAACATCGATTGTGTTCTGGGCCGGCTGCCCCACAACAGCGACCCGCGGTTTGCGACCCAGGAACTGTACCGTGAGCGGTTTGCCGTCGTCGCGCGGCGCGACAATCCCCGGCTGCAAGACCTGCCCAACATTATGAACTGGCTGTCGGATGTTGAGTGGGTGCTGCCGCCCCGGCAGACCCAAACCCGCCAGGTGGTGGAGCAAACCCTGCTCAACCACGGCTTCGGAGTCCCACGTGTGATCGCCGAAAGCACCGCTCTCACGGTGAACGTCAGGCTGGTGCAGGAGAGCGATGCGTTCACCGCCATCCCCTACGTTATGGGCAAGCTCTACGAGCGCAACAATTGGCTGTCTCTGGTGTCGTCGGCCCCGGAACTTCCAGAGACCCGCATCGGCATCGTCACCGCACGCAACCGGAAACTGACGCCCGCCGCAGCGCTGTTTCTCGATGCCGTCACCGATGTCGCGCAGAGCATGTCGGACGTCTCCCCCGATGCGCCGACAACGCTGGATAACCTTACACTCATGTAAAAGGTCAATCGGAGAACTGGAATCTCCTGCAAACTCCGCTCATCCTCTCCTCAACGCTGAAAACGAACAGCGACAGATAAAGAGGATTTGAAGGATGCTTCGAACAGGCCAGGACTATCTTGAAAGTCTCCGCGACGGTCGCACCGTCTATCTGGGGTCGGAGAAGGTAGACGACGTCACGACCCATCCCGCGTTCAAGAATGCGGCACGCACGGTCGCCGATTTCTATGACATGAAAGCGGACCCCGCCAATCGGGACGTCATGGCCTTCGAGGAAGATGGTCAGCACTATTCGATGTACTACAAGAAGGCGCGCAACGCGGCCGATCTCGCCCTGCGCAGCGCCTGCCACCGCGCGCTGGCCGCGCCGTCGCACGGGTTCCTGGGCCGTTCGCCGGACTACATCGCGAGCTTCGTGACCGGCATGGCGATCAAGCCGGACTTTTTCGGCGAGCAGGCTGACAACCTGACAAGTTTCTACAACCACATGCGCTCGAACGATCTGTATGCGGCCCACGCCATCGTCTCGCCGCAGGGCTCGCGTGACCCGCAATATTATCAGGTCAACACCGCCGAGAACCCGTCCTGCCGGGTGGTTAAGGAGACCGATGCGGGTGTGATCGTTCGCGGCATGAAGATGCTGGCGACCGGCGGGATCCTCGCCGACGAGTGCTGGGTCGGCAACATCTTGCCCCTCGCCCCTGAGGCCAAAAGCGAATCCGTAACCTTCTCCGTGCCTATCGCGACGCCCGGCGTTTCGCTGTGGTCGCGCACCTCGTTCGAACAGAACGCCAAGTCGACGTTCGATGCGCCCATGTCGTCGCACTTCGACGAAACGGATTCGATGATCCTATTCGAAGATGTGTTCGTTCCGTGGGAGCGCGTCTTTGTTCACAACGACCCGATGAAGTCGCGCGGCTTGTACATCCAGACCCCCGCGCACAGCTACGGCAACCACCATTCCAACGTGCGTATGCTGGTTAAACTCCAGCTTCTTGTTGGCCTCGCGTCGCGCGTTGCCGAGACCAATGGCGCCCACAAGGTGCCGGCCGTGGCCGAAACACTTGGTCGTCTGGCTGCCCTTGAGGGGCTTCTGGAAGGCAATATCGCCGGCCAGATCTATGCCTGCGAGAATTGGCCGAACCCCGACTATGTCACCTACAACCGGCGGATGATGTATGCCGGCCTCAACTGGGGCGTGGAACATTATTCCGAGGTGATCGACACCATCCGAACGCTGTGCGGCGGCGGTGTTCTGCAGTTCCCGGCCGATGCCTCGGTCGCCGAGCATCCCGAAATGGCCGAGCGTTTCCGCACCTTCTGGCACTCGCCCAACGGCGAAGCGGTGGAGCGGATGAAAGTGTTCAAGCTCGCCTGGGACCTGGTTGGCTCGGAGTTCGCCGGACGCCACCAGCAATATGAGAAATTCTTCCCCGGCGCGTCCTTCATCGTCCGTGGGCACAATTTCCGCGAAGCGCCTTGGGATGAGTTCCACTCCCGCGTCGACTCGATCCTCGATCGGATGGTGCTCCCCTCGCAGGAAGGCAGCGATATGCTGATGGCGGCCGAGTAGCGCGCCGACCGTCCGGCACAAGCGCTCAAACGAAGAAAGCCAGGCAGTTGCCTGGCTTTTTTTTTGGGAGCAGCCAATGGCAGCTTAAACGATGGCCATCGAGTGCATGACGTTCTTCATCTCAACATAGTGATGCAGGCCTTCGGTCCCGCCTTCGCGCCCGAACCCACTGTGCTTGACGCCACCAAAGGGCGTTTCCGGCAACGAGGCTTCGAGCGTGTTAATCGACAGATTGCCGACCTCCAATCCATCTACCAGCGCATCCACGCGATCCGCACGGTGCGTGAAGCCGTAGCCTGCCAGCCCAAAGGGCGTCGAGTTGGCGCGCGCCAACGCCTCTTCCATGTCGCGCACCGGCGCAATCACGGCGAGCGGGCCGAACGGCTCGGTTCTGAAAATCTCGGCATCGTCAGGCACATCGCGCAAAACGGTGGGCGCAAAGAAGTAGCCCTTGCCCGGCAAGCGTGAGCCGCCGACAGCCAACTGAGCGCCACGCGCGACGGCGTCCTCGACCAGGGCCGCAAGCGCCGTCAGTCTGCGGTCTACCGCCACCGGGCCCATTTGCGTGGCAGCGTCAAACGGATCACCGACTACCAGCTTTTCGGTCTGCGCAACGAACGCGTCGCAGAACGCCTCGTAGATGTCTTCGAACACATAGAACCGCGTCGGCGAGGTGCATACCTGTCCCGAGTTGCGGAACTTGCGGATTGCGGCCGATCGGGCGGCTTCCACCGGGTCGACATCATCGCACACGACAACCGGCGCGTGGCCGCCAAGCTCCATCAGCACATTGGTCAGGCTATCGGCGGCGAGCTTGCACAGATGGCTACCCACTGCAGTGGAACCGGTGAAGGCCACCAGCCGCACCGGCTCTTGCGCGATCAGGTAGCTGGAGATGTCGGCGGGCACACCGAATACCAGGTTGAGCACCCCTTTCGGCAGGCCGGCGTCCTCGAAGGCTTTGGCGATATGGATGGCGCCGGCGGGCGTTTCTTCCGCCGCCTTGAGGATGATCGAGCAGCCCGAGGCGAGCGCGCCAGCGATCTTCCGGCACGGCTGGGACATGGGAAAGTTCCAGGGCGATAGGCCCAGCACCACACCCACCGGCTGCGGGTGCACCGCGTTCTTCTGCCCCGGCCCACCGGGGATGATGCGGCCGTACAGGCGCATGGCTTCGCCAGCATCCCATTCAAGAAACTCGCACCCGCGGATCACCTCGAGCTTCGCCGCCGCAAATGGCTTGCCCAGTTCAAGTGCGATCGAGGTTGCGATCTCGTCGATCCGCGCGCGCATCAAGGCAGCGGCGCGGACGATCACATCGGCACGTGTCCGTGCAGGTGTCGCCCGCCAGATCGCAAAACCACGGGTCGCGGCAGCGAGCGCATCATCAAGGTCTTGCTGCTCGGCAATCGGCAGCTGGCCCAAAACCTCTTCGGTTGCCGGATTGATAACCGGCAGATGCTCGCGGCCGTCGCGCCAATCGCCATCAATGAACAGGCGCAGCTGTGGGTATGTGCGCATCGCACTCTCCTCTTCACGTTCGCGCGCACCGTAAGAGCGGCGCCCCAACGGCTCTACCGATATACTGATCAAGAAAACCGATGGACGAGTTTGGTGGAGCGCATCGGGACGCGTCGACCGCTACGGAGCGGCCGAGGCGCAGCCGATCAAGAAGTCGCAGAACGCGCGCACGCGCCTGCTCTGCCGAAGGTCCTCGGGATAGACGATCCAGTAGGATCGCTTGATGGAAACGTTGGGGAGCACGCGCCGCACGCCCATCTGCGGTGTGACAAGGTAATCGTGCAGGATGCCGATGCCGCCCCCGGCCGTCACGACCGCCTGCTGGCCCAGCGCGCTCGCCACGCTGAAATGGCTGTCCCAGTCGCGCAGCACCTCATGGGCATAGTCGAGGGACGGCGTGTAGATGAGATCATCCACATAGCCGACAAGCCGGTGGTTACGGAGATCCGCCGGGCTGGTGATGGCCGGCGCTTCGGCCAGATAGGCCTCAGACGCGTACAGGCCAAGCGTGTAGTCCATCAGCTTGCGGGTGACCCCCAGCCCCCTTCGCGGACGGCCGATCACCACCGCGAGGTCCGCCTCCCGCTGCGACAGCGAAAAGGCACGCGGCAGCGGAACCAGTTGAACTTTGAGGTCAGGGTGCGACCGCGCGAAGTCTGGCAGGCGCGGCGCCAGAAACGCAGTACCAAAACCATCGGGCGCGCCGACGCGGATGGTGCCGCCCACCCTTTCTCTGCCAAGCGACAAAGCCTCCTGCGCATCCAGGAGCTCGGTCTCGGCGCGTTCGAGCCTTGCAAGCAGGGCCTTGCCTTCGTCCGTCAGCTCGGTGCCATGGGGCCGGCGATCAAGAAGCCGGACGTCGAGGTCACGTTCGAGCTTCTTCATCCGCCGCGAGACCGTTGCTTGATTGGTCCCCAACGCTCGCGCGGCTGCAAGCATTTGCCCGGCGCGGGCCACTGCGAGAAACATGCGGCAATCGTTCCAATCCATGCCTCCGGTATGCATCAGCGCAAATCAGCTATCAACTGACGTTCGTTGCTTTCCATAAACCGATGGCTCACCTCCCTGCCGAGCAGCGGAGGATTATGCATGACACGCATCGGACACTTTATCTCGAACACCATCACCACTGGATCGAGCATCCGCAGCCAGCCCGTTTTCAACCCGGCCACTGGCAAAGCCGAAAAAGAGGTCGTGCTCGCCTCGAAGGAGGATGTGAACGAAGCGGTGGCCGCCGCCAAAGTGGCATGGCCCGCCTGGGCCAAAACCCCGCCCTTGCGCCGCGCGCGCATCCTCGACCGCTTCAAGATGATCCTCTGGGACCGGATGGATGAGCTTGCAGAAGTCATCTCATCGGAGCACGGCAAGACGCATGACGATGCAGTCGGCGAGGTGACGCGCGGCCTTGAGGTTGTCGAGTTTGCGACCGCCGCGCCCACCCTGCTCAAGGGCGAGTTCTCTAGAAATGTCGGCTCCGGCGTCGACAGTTACGGCATCCGCCAGCCGCTGGGCGTGGTCGCGGGCATCACCCCGTTCAACTTCCCTGCCATGGTGCCCCTCTGGATGGTCCCTGTCGCCCTCGCATGCGGCAACACATTTGTGTTGAAGCCATCTGAACGCGACCCATCCGCGTCGCTGCTCCTTGGCGAGTGGCTCGCTGAGGCTGGCCTGCCCGAAGGCGTTTTCAACGTTGTGCAAGGCGACAAGGACGCGGTGGACGCGTTGCTACATCATCCCGATATCCAGGCGGTGAGCTTTGTCGGCTCCACGCCGATAGCGCAGTACATCCACCAGACGGCCAGCGCCAACGGCAAGCGGGTGCAGGCGCTCGGCGGCGCCAAGAACCACATGGTCGTGATGCCGGATGCCGATCTCGATATGGCGGCCAACGCGCTGATGGGTGCGGCGTTCGGCTCGGCTGGCGAGCGCTGCATGGCGATTTCCGTCGCCGTGCCGGTAACCGATACAGTTGCCGACGCCTTGATCGAAAGGCTGGTGCCGAAGATCGAAGTCCTGAAGATCGGCCCCGCCGCCGACCGGTCATCCAATATGGGCCCGCTGGTGACGCAGGCCCATCTGGAAAAGGTTCGCGGCTACATCGACAGCGCGGAACAACAGGGTGCGAAGATCATTGTCGACGGCCGCAGCTTTCAGCAGCCCATGCAGGGCTATGAGGACGGCTTCTTCATCGGCGGAACGCTCATCGACAACGTGACCGAGGACATGACCGCGTACCGCGAGGAGATTTTCGGCCCGGTCCTCTCCATCGTCCGCAAGCCCCGCTACCAGGACGCCGTCGACCTGATCCACGGCCATCACTATGCCAATGGGACGGCAATCTTCACGCGCGATGGCGACACCGCCCGCGCGTTCGCTAGCGAGATCGACGTCGGCATGGTGGGCGTGAACGTGCCCATCCCCGTGCCCATGGCCTTTCACAGCTTTGGCGGCTGGAAAGCGTCCATGTTTGGCGACCACGCGATGCATGGGATGGAGGGCGTGCGGTTCTACACGCGGCTCAAAACAGTCACGAGCCGCTGGCCCTCCGGCCTGCGCACCAACCCTGAGTTCTCGATGCCGACACTGGGGTAATGGAGGCCGCTCAGGTGCCTTGAGGGCAGCGCCCTACGCTAGGTTCCTTAAACGCACAGCCGCCCACTGGCCGGAACCCATTTCTTGTCCATCACCGGATTCTGAAGAACGGTTTCAGAAACACTGCTGCGCGCACGGGCAATTTTTGCTCAGTATAAAGAACGAATCATGCGCCTTCTGCCACCAAATGCGGCGACTATGCTCGAATTTTGACCAAATGGAAAAATTTGGTGGCCTGCCATCAAACCAGGTGCAAGCCTCACACTAGGCTGCGCCTTGTGGGCCTCAATGTGGACAACACTCAGGCACTCGCAGTGGCGTCGGCCGTGCCGACGACCTTTGTCTCGCCGTCCGGGCGTGGCTCAAAACCTGGAGTGTGACTACCATGAAAACGTCCAAATGCGCCTTTGTGGCGGCCTTGGCCGGGTTGGCTATGACCGCAGCGGCAACCGGTTCGGCGCAAGCCGACTTTGCGGCCGAGGGAGACCCCCGACCGGCTGTCATCCTGTTTGGCCCCTCAAATGACGGCGGTTGGTCGCAAGCGATCGACGAAGCGCGCGGCCGGCTCGAGACGGCGCTCGATATCCGCATTCCGCAAGCCGAAGAGGTCCCCGAAAGCGCGACGGCCATTCGCCCCGCCGCCGAACTGTTCATCGAGCGCGGCGCCAACATCATTTTGGGGTCCGCGTTCGGCTACTCCGATACGTTCGAAGCCCTGGCAGCCGAGTACCCCGAGGTGGTGTTTCTCAACCCTGCGGGCACGACGAACGGTGACAACCTCAAAAGCTTCTACGGGCGCACGTACGAAACGCAGTACCTGTGCGGCATGATCGCCGGCGGCATTAGCGAAACGGGCCAGCTCGGCTTTGTCGCCGCCAACCCGTTTGGTCTCGTGAACTGGACCGTCAACGCCTACCTGTTGGGCGCGCGGCAAGTGAACCCAGACGCCGAACTGACAGTCGTCTTCACCGGCGCCTGGGCCGATCCGGTGAAAGAGCGGGCCGCCGCTGAAGCCCTGATCGAACAAGGCATCGACGTGATCGGCCAGCATGTCGACACGCCCGCCGTTCAAGTGGTTGCCGCCGAAGCGGGGATCTCTGGCACCGGGCACCACCGCGACCTGTCTGAGTTCAGCGCCGCCACGCAATGCTCCTCGGTCTGGACATGGGATCGTTTCCTCGAGCCGGAAATCACCGCGATCGCCAGCGGCACGTTTGAGCCGGCTCCATTCGGCGCCTTCCTCTCCATCGGCGATGGCGCTGTCGACATCGCTTGCTGCGGGCCGGCAGTTTCAGAAGAGTTGGAAGGCATGGTCATGGCCGAGCGTGAAGCGATCTTGAACGGCAAGCACGTCTTCGCCGGCCCGCTGTCCGACCGCGACGGTATGGAGCGCGTGGCCGCAGGCGAAGTCCTCGGCGACGGCGACCTCTGGGGCATGGACTGGTTTGTGCCTGGGGTTGTCGGGGGCGAGTGATGGCCCCAGCGCTCTCTTTGGTGGGCGTCAGCAAACGCTTTGGGGGCTTCTACGCCCTCAATGATGTTTTCTTTGCTGTCGCCCCAGGAGAGGTGCATGCCCTGCTCGGTGAAAACGGGGCCGGCAAATCCACGTTGATGAACGTGGCCACCGGCCTCTACACACCCGATGCGGGACACATCGAAATCGATGGCAAGCCGGTCACCTTGTCGGGCGCCCGGCATGCCGCCCAGTGCGGCGTTGGCATGGTGCACCAGCACTATAAACTGGTGCCGAGCTTCTCCGTTTTGGAGAACCTGCGCCTGTTCAACCCGCAGCTGAGCGAAGAGGCGCTGATTGACGCCTCACAAGCGTTTGGCCGCCAGATCGGCTTCGATATCGACTTTGACCGCCGCGTCGGAGACCTCAGCGTCGCCGAACAGCAGCGCGTTGAAATCTTGAAGGTCCTTGTGGCCGGTGCCCGCATCATCATTCTCGATGAACCAACAGCCGTCCTGTCCGATGAAGAAGCGCTCGGCCTGATGCAGTTGATGGGCACGTTGGCGCAAGCCGGCAAAGCGATCGTTCTGGTCACACACAAGCTGCACGAAGCGCTCGACCATTCGGCGCGCATCACCGTCATTCGGGGTGGCAAGAAGATTGTCGAGACAGTGCCGGCACACACCGATGCCGAGCAGCTCACCACCGATATCGTCGGCGAGCCGGTAAGCGCCACACCTACGCAGAGCCAGGAGCGCGGCGACGTTCGGCTGCGCATGGCCGAAGTAAAGTTGTCTGACGAAGCCGGGCGCAAAGGCCTCGATGGCGCGACCATGATCGTCCATGACGGGGAAATCTACGGCGTCGCGGGCGTCGCGGGGAACGGCCAGGGCGAACTTGCGCGGCTGCTGGCCGGCCTGTCCGCGCCTGAAGGCGGGAGCATCGAAATTATCGGCTCGGGCGATGCGAGCGGCGACACGCCGGAGGCGCGCCGAGAGCATGGCGTCGCGACCATTCCGGTCGATCGGTACAAGCATGGCTTGGCCGGCGATGTGAGCGTCACCGACAATTTTGCCATCCGTGGCGCGCTGGGCGGCAAGTATGGCAGCTGGTGGCGCTACCGGCGGGCCCAAGCCAGGCAAGACACACGCGACGCCATCGAAACCTTCGACATTCAAGGGGTTCGCTCGCTCGGCCAACGGGCCACCCTCCTTTCTGGCGGCAACGCCCAGAAGCTGGTCCTCGCCCGTGAGTTTCAAGGCGAGCCTTCCATCGTCGTCGCGCATAGTCCGACGCGGGGCCTCGATGTGCGCGCCGGCGCGGCAGTGCACGCCAGGTTGCGCGCCGCGCGAGACCGTGGCGCTGCGGTGGTGTTGATCTCGGAAGATCTCGACGAGGTCATGGCGCTATCAGACCGCATTGCAGTGCTCCTCAACGGCCGTGTG
>JAHCMG010000076.1 GCA_019192585.1 Devosiaceae bacterium MH13 | reverse complement strand
CGGTGCCCACTGAGACCTGCTGAACCGACCGCGCAATGTCCTGCGTGGCGGAGCCTTGCTCCTCGACGGCGGCAGCGATGCCAGCGGCCACTTCGTCCATCGCGGCGATCTTGCTGGTGATCGACTGGATCGCGTCAACCGATTGCCCCGTGGCAGACTGGATGGCGCCAACCTGGCCGCTGATCTGCTCGGTCGCCTTGGCGGTCTGTTCGGCCAGCGCTTTGACCTCGCTTGCCACCACCGCGAAGCCCTTGCCGGCATCGCCAGCGCGCGCCGCCTCGATGGTTGCGTTTAGCGCCAACAGGTTGGTCTGCTCCGCGATATCCTTGATGAGGTTGACCACCTCACCGATCTTCTCGGCGGTCTCGGCAAGCGATTGCACCTCGCCAGAGGTCCGCTCGGCTTCCTGCACCGCTTCGCGCGACATGGTCGCCGACTGGCTAACCTGCTGCCCGATCTCGGCGATGGACGCTGAGAGCTCTTCGGCGGCGCCAGCGACGGTCTGTACATTGGTGCTCGCCTCTTCGGACGCATCGGCCACACCCCGCGCCTGCATCTTCTGCTCATCCGCCATCGACGACAGCGTGCCCGATGCGCCTTCCATCTGCACGGCGGCGGTGACAACGGCGGTCATGGCGTCAGCCGCATCGGCTTCGAAAGCGGCGATCGCTTCCTCAACCGCTTGCTGGCGCGCGGCGCGACGCTGCTGGGCGGCCTCTTGCTCGGCCTTAAGCCGCTCGCCCTCCTCCATGGAAGCTTTGAACACGTCAAGCGCCCGGGCCATCGAGCCAATCTCATCGCCACGCTCAGTACCCGCGACGTCGGCCGAAAAATCCTTGTCGCGCAGTTGGCGCATGACCGAGGTCATGCTGACGAGCGGCTGGGAGATCGAACGGGCAAAGAAGATGCCCAAAAGCGCGGTCACCAGCACGCCAGCGCCACCGACCAGCGACGATGTCAGCTTTTGATCGGTGAAGCTCTTGCTCAGCTCAGGGCCGATCACGTCTTGGTCGGCCCGCGAGGTGTCGGCAACAAGCAGCACCTGATCGACGATCGCGTTGCCAACCTGCTCAAGCTCCGCCGCATAAACTTCGTTGCGCTGCGCCATAATGTCCGCGATCTGTACGAAGGTCGCCCGGTAAGCGGCCGCGTTTTGTTGCACACGCTCTGCGGCCGCACGCCGATCTTCGGCGATGGTGACGCGGATCAGCTGCGGCAACACACTGTCGAGGCTATCAAGCTCGGCCAGAACCCGCTCACGATTCTCTGCGTCGCTGCCGGCGATGTACCGGCCGGCATAAGCACGGGCCAACAACAGATGCTGGACCGCTTTGCCGGCATTCACCGCCTCGGTCCATTCGCGATCAACATGGGCGGCATCGAGCAAGGATGACAGTTGCTGGCGCATCGCCGTGCCGGCAGGGTTGAGCTGTTCGGCAACCAGCATTTGCAGCTGATCTTCGTAATTCGTCGCGCGGTCCACAGCATCGGTGTAGAAATCGACGAACCGGATCGCATCGCCAAAACTGTCGGCCTGCGCAAGTCCGCGGGCCTGCATATCGGCCTGGATGTCGCGGAGCTGGTTCACCTCGTCATTGATGACGGGAAGCGGGTCGTCGACGAGCCCGGCACGAAACTGCTTGGTCTCAAGGCGCATGTTCAAGGCCGAAGCCGCCGCCCGTGTGGAGGTTGCCGTCGCCGCGGCGGCGCTGCGGTAGGTGGCAAACGCGTCGGCGTTGGCAAAGCCTGCTCGAACGGCGTAGCCAGCCAACAAGGCGGCGACCAGAACCGTAAATCCGAAGCCCATATAGAGCTTCGCGGACAGCGATAGGTTGCGCATCACAGTGTCTCCTGAACGCGATAGGCAACCCAATGCGGAACGGGCTGCCGCGGTCGTGAACGGAATAGTTCAGAATCCACTTATGGAGGCCATGATGAACGAAAGGTTACCGCTCCCGCCGTGTTACCAAATTGTCATCTGCAGGAAACTTTTTGGCATATAGAACGCCGGTTTCGCGCAACAAAATAACTTGCCGTAACGGAAGAAAACGTGGGTTTCCAAGGGCTTGGAGAGCTACCTTTGGTTGTCTTTCGCAACAATGCAGCGCAAACCTGAAAGCCGGGCGAACCATCGGATTGCCCTTTTTTGTCCCCAGCTGTGCGTGCGGCAACAACCAACCTTGTATCGTCATGAACGCACCCCATAATAGGCGCCCATGAAGGCCGACTCGCCCCTTTTCGACTCCATCCGTATCAAACCGCGCGGCGGCAAAGGCAAAGCGAAAGCTGAGCCGCCAAAGCCGACAGTGATGGAATGCCAATGGGAAGGCTGCTGCAAGAAGGCCGAGCATCGCGCGCCCAAGGGTCGCAACAGCGAAGGCGAGTTCTACTGGTTCTGCCTTGAGCACGTCCAAGAGTACAACAAGAGCTACAATTACTTCTCCGGCATGTCCGATGAGGACCTGCAAAAGTTCCAAAAAGCCTCGATGACGGGCCACCGCCCGACCTGGCAGATGGGCCGCAGCGCCGGTGCCGATAAGGTGCGCAAAGCCAAGGGCCCCAAGCCCACTGCATCGGGCAAGCCGCGTCGCCCCTGGGCCGATGAAGCCGCCGATCCGTTCGGCCTGTTTGGTGGCGCTGACGCGTCGAGCCCGCAAGCCGCCCGCGAACGGCAGCAGCAACGCACGGTCGGCAACGCCGCGCGCAAGAGCTTCTCAACGCTCGGCCTCGATACCGATTCCGATGCGGCAGCCATCAAGGCCCGGTTCAAAGACCTGGCCAAACGCCTCCACCCTGACCTCAACCAGGGGGACCGCGCGTCCGAAGACCGGCTGCGCGATGTGATTCAAGCTTACAACACCTTGAAAGCGTCCGGTTTCTGCTAGAGATAGGGGACCGCTTTCCGCTCCGCGCCAATGGGCGGCCCGTTCTGTGGGCCGCGTAGAGGATCTGTTCGCATGACTGTTGCCGTTCCCGCCCTGTCCGAGGGCTCTGTCACCGTGCCCGACACACCCATTGATGTGCGCGCCGCCTTCGGTCTCGACACCGACATGAAGGTCATGGGGTTCGCGACACCCGACGAGCATGTGCCCGATTTCGACCCCGATTACATTTTCGACCGCGAGACGACCCTCGCGATCCTGGCGGGCTTCGTCTACAACCGCCGCGTCATGATCCAGGGCTATCACGGCACCGGCAAATCGACCCATATCGAGCAGGTGGCGGCGCGGCTCAACTGGCCGTGCGTGCGCGTCAATCTCGACAGCCATATCAGCCGGATCGACCTTGTCGGCAAAGACGCCATCGTCATCCGCGATGGCAACCAGATCACCGAGTTCAAAGACGGCATTCTGCCCTGGGCGCTGCAGACCAACACCGCGCTTGTCTTCGACGAGTATGACGCCGGGCGGCCAGATGTGATGTTCGTGATCCAGCGCGTGCTTGAGGTTGCCGGGCGCCTGACGCTGCTCGACCAAAACCGCGTGATCCGTCCGCACCCTTCGTTCCGCCTGTTCGCCACCGCCAACACGATCGGCCTGGGTGACACGTCGGGCCTCTATCACGGCACGCAGCAGATCAACCAAGGTCAGATGGACCGCTGGTCGATCGTCACCACGCTCAACTATCTGCCGCACGACACCGAGGTCGACATCGTGGTCGCCAAGGCAACCGCCTACGCGACGCCCGAAGGCAAGGAGAAGGTCAATGCGATGGTCCGCCTCGCCGACCTCACCCGCAACACCTTCATCAATGGCGACTTGTCGACGGTCATGAGCCCGCGCACGGTGATCACCTGGGCGCAGAACGCCGAGATCTTCGGCGATATTGGCTTCGCCTTCCGCGTCTCGTTCCTCAACAAGTGCGATGAGACCGAGCGCCCGCTGGTGGCCGAGTTCTACCAGCGCTGCTTCGGCGAAGATCTGCCCGACAGCGCGCTGAACGTCGCCCTCAGTTAAGCGATGATCGAGCCGCGCCATAAACCGGGCGGCAACCGGCAACAAAGCGGCCGGGCGCCGGTCCATAATGAACCGCTCAAAAAGGCGGTGTCGGGCTGCTTGCGCGCGATCGCCGGGCGCGAGGACATCGAGATTGCCTACGCCGCTG
>JAHCMG010000075.1 GCA_019192585.1 Devosiaceae bacterium MH13 | reverse complement strand
GATCTCGCCTTCGACTTCGGCGTCGTAGATCAGCGATGCGCTCGCCGCGCTGACGGCATCGGAGCTGCCGGCAAACAGGCTTAGCGGATTAAAGGCGGGGCGGTCGGCGCTGATATCGGTCGATTCAAGCGCCAGCGTGGCGATGACACGCGAGAACGGCTGAAGACGGACAACGTCCATGTCGCCTTCGCGGTTGATGGTCGACACCTCGATGGTCTGCTGGTTCGCGACCGGCTCAAAGGTGCGTGTCAGCCGATCCCCCTTGGTGATGCGCCCATCTTCGTCGCGTAGCCCCGCAAGCCATTCGGTCTCGGCCACGCTCGGCGGAACGGCAAACTGCTGGCGCCCATCCACAGCTGCGTACAAAGCGCCGATCATCAGGACGGTGGAGGCAAGGCCCGTGGTCACCGTTCCAATGAGCCATTTGAGGCTCACGCCGCGATACTCCACGCCAACGCGCCGCGCCGGCTCGAGATTGAGAGCCGGTTCGTTGCCAACCTTGATACGGTTCGGGTTGCGCCTAAGCGGAGCCATGGGCTGGATTTATCCCGCTAACGCTATGGTGTACAAGACATAAATCATCACTTGGTAACCATCCGCTGCAGCTTAAGTGTGGTGGTATTGTGAACATCGCCGCTGGCTTGTGGAGAGGTGATAAGCCGGGGGCCGATTGCGCGAATCGGCCGGCCCATGCCAACTGCATTCCATGGCCCTTTTTCGTGCCCGCAACCGAGATCGCGATGCCCGGTCTGACAAGGCTCGGCTCGACGCTTTGGTTCGCCATATTGGCGATGTCAAAACCGGCATCATGAAAGAGCGGCGCGGGCTCGAGCGCCGCTATGCAGATGCCATTGGCGATGCCTCTCACCTTGTCGACACCGACTATAGCGTTGAGCGCGAGGCAGAAGACGAACAGGCCCTGGTGCAGGCTGAAGCGGACGTTGTGTACGCCCATGGCCGGATCGTGGAGCTCGACCGCCAGCTTGGCGTGCTCGACGGCCTGGTGGAGCGGGTCAATGTGCTGTTTGACCCGCCTGAGGCGCTTGAGAAACGCCGTAGCCGCTAAGGTCTAGCGGCGTTCCAGCCCAAGGCTGCCTACATGTGGATCTGGCGCTTCTCGACGGCGAGGGCGGCCTCTTTGACCGCTTCACTCATCGTTGGGTGCGCGTGGCAGGTGCGGGCCATGTCTTCAGACGAGCCGCCAAACTCCATCAGCACCGCGGCCTCGTGGATCAGGTCCCCGGCGCCCTTGCCAACGATGTGCACGCCCAGCACGCGATCGGTTTTAGCGTCTGCGAGCACCTTGGCGAACCCGTCTGTCGCGTTCATCGCGCGGGCGCGGCCATTGGCTGAGAAGGGGAACTTGCCCGCCTTGTAGTCGATGCCGGCGGCTTTGAGCTCTTCTTCGGTTTTGCCGACAGAGGCAACCTCCGGCTCGGTGTAAACAACGCCTGGAATGACGTCGTAATTCACGTGCCCGGCTTTGCCCGAGAGGATCTCGGCCACCGCAACGCCTTCATCTTCGGCTTTGTGGGCGAGCATTGGGCCGACCACCACGTCACCGATCGCGTAGATGCCGTCGACATTGGTTTTGAAGTGATCATCGATGATGACGCGGCCGCGATCGTCCATCGCCACGCCTGCTTCCTTGAGGCCCAGGCCCTCGGTGTAGGGCACCCGGCCGGTGGAGATGAGCACGACGTCGGCTTCAAGCGTTTCGGCATTGGCTTCGCCGGAGGCCGGCTCGACGGTCACGATCTGCTTGCGGCCTTTCTTCTCGACTGCGGTCACCTTGGAGGACAGCATAAACTCCATGCCCTGCTTTTTGAGCATGCGTAGGAACTGTTTGGAGGTGTCGAGGTCCATCGCGCCCAAGATGTGATCGAGGAACTCGACCACGGTGACTTTGGCGCCCAGGCGCCGCCACACCGAACCCAACTCGAGGCCGATGACGCCGCCGCCCACAACGACCAGGTGACTGGGCACTTTGTCGAGCTCCAGCGCGCCGGTGGACGTGACCACCGTCTTCTCGTCGATCTCAACGGGCACGCCGGGGATGCCGGCACTGTCGGACCCGGTGGCGATGACGATGTTCTTGGTCTGAAGTTCGGTCACTGAGCCATCCTCAGCGGTGACTGACACCTTGCCGGGCGCGGCAATGGTGCCGGTGCCGATATAGTCGGTGATCTTGTTCTTCTTGAACAGGTACGAGATGCCGTTGACATTGTCTTTCACGACATCGTCCTTGTGCGCCATCATCGCGGTGAGATCGAGCTTGGGCTTCGAGGTTTTGATGCCCAACTTCTCGAACGTGTGGCCGGCCTCTTCGAACACGTCGGACGCGTGCAGCAGCGCCTTGGACGGGATGCAGCCAATGTTGAGGCAGGTCCCGCCATGGGTGGCGCGCTTCTCAACCACGGCCACTTTCATGCCCAGCTGCGCGGCGCGAATGGCGCAGACATAGCCGCCGGGGCCGGTTCCGATAACGGTGAGGTCGTAGGTGTCGGACATGGTGGGCTCTCTTTGTCAGCGGGAGGCTAGATCAGCGTCCCCACAAGGATGGTTAGAATGGCGAGCGTGGCGATGAGCCATGCCAAGGATCGCAGGCCGAACACGCCAAAAAGGTACAGCGGCACATAGGCGATGCGTGCGCCCAGATAGACCCGGGCGGCAATCGCGGTCACCGCACTGGTTTGGCCTGTAAGGTGCGCGACAATCACGACGATCGCGAACCAGGGCAGCGTTTCAAGATGGTTCTCGTAGGCCCGTTTTGCCCGCCGCGTTCTGTCGGAAAGCTGCGTGGCTGGCGGCCGGTCTCGTGGGCCGGCCGCATAGCCTGATTCAAGCTCCATGTTGGCGGGAACCGCGTAGAACGCCAACTGGATGACCGCCAAGATGACGGCGAGCAACAGAACCAGCAGTTCGGGCGTCATGGCACTCCCTACAGGTCCAACACCAGCCGCTGGATGTCTTCGAGGCTCTCCTTGACGCGGACAAGGAAGGTAACGGCCTCTTTACCGTCGACGATCCGGTGATCGTAGGACAGCGCCAGATACATCATCGGGCGGATGACCACCTGGCCGCCCACCGCCATGGGCCGCTCTTGGATTTTGTGCATGCCCAAAATGCCCGATTGCGGAGCGTTGAGGATGGGCGAGGACATCAGCGAGCCGTACACGCCACCATTGGAGATGGTGAAAGTGCCGCCCTGCATGGCGTCCATGCCAAGCTTGCCGTCACGCGCGGCTTTGCCGAGCCGGCCGATCTCCTTTTCGATCTCGGCGATCGACATTTGATCGGCATCGCGCACCACCGGCACCACAAGGCCCTTGTCGGTGCCCACAGCGACACCGATGTGGCAGTATTTCTTGTAGATAATGTCGGTGCCGTCGATCTCGGCGTTGACCGCCGGGATCTCTTTGAGCGCGTGCGTTACCGCCTTGGTGAAGAAGCCCATGAAGCCAAGCTTCACGCCGTGCTTCTTCTCAAAGACTTCCTTGTACTGTTTGCGCAGGTCCATCACCGGGCCCATGTCCACCTCATTGTAGGTGGTCAGCATGGCGGCGGTGTTTTGCGCGTCTTTCAGACGGCGGGCGATGGTCTGTCGCAGACGCGTCATCCGCACGCGGTCCTCGCGGGCTTCATCGTCTGGTGTCGAAGGCGCGCGAACAGAGACCGGTGCAGCCGCTTGGGGTTGCGCGGTGGCGCCGCCTTCGATCGCGGCAATGACATCGCCTTTGAGCACCTGGCCGCGCTTGCCCGTTCCCGCTGCAACGGAGACGCCGGTTTCGGCCATCATGCGCGCGGCGGAGGGGGCAGGGGGCATCTCTGTTGATGTGGCCGCCGGGGCGGGCGCGGCGGCGGCTGCCTTGGTTTCAGGTGCCGGCGCGGATGCGGGTGCCGCTGCGGCGCCCGACGCGCCTTCGGCAATCCGAAGCAGTAGATGGCCGGGCTCGACCACATCGCCAGACTTCACTGCGATCTCAGCGATGGTGCCAGAGACGGGCGCGGGGATTTCCTGCGCGGCCTTGTCGGTTTCAAGTTCCAGCAGCACATCGTCCGCTTTGACCGTGTCGCCAACCTTGACGGAGATTTCTCCGACTTCAGCTTCGGTGACCGATTCACCGGCTGAGGGCGTGATCACGTCCACAAGGGTACCCGTTCCGGCGCTAGCGGGCGCCGCTTTGACCGGGTCCGGGCCTGCGTCCGCATTGCTGCCATCATCGGCAGAGGCTGCGGGCGCTGGAGCCGGTGCAGCGCCTGAACCTTCGCCAAGCATCCCGAGCAGCGCGCCGACTTCGACGGTTTCGCCTTCTCTGACGACGATTTCGGCAATGGTTCCGGCGGCCGGCGAGGGGACTTCGACGGTCACCTTGTCGGTTTCCAGCTCCACCAAAGGCTCGTCGGCGTTCACCGCGTCGCCGGGCTTTTTGTACCAGCTCGCTACCGTTGCTTCAGTGACCGATTCCCCCAAGGTGGGGACGCGAATTTCACTCGCCATGCTTGTCTCCTCGCGCTGGCGCTTGCCAGCAAACCTTATGTTTTGGCGCTGCGGTCCGACGGCTACTCGCCGAGCGCGTCCTCCAAGAATG
>JAHCMG010000074.1 GCA_019192585.1 Devosiaceae bacterium MH13 | reverse complement strand
GGCTAGAGGGCGCGCATAACTTATGCGTCGCGCGGCAAGCGCGCCTGCGCTAGCACGGCGCTATGCCCCTTTCCGTTCCAACCGTGCTGCGCGTCTTGCTCCTGTGGGTCGCCGGCCTCGGCGCGGCCGCGCAATTTGCCAAGATCGCGGTCCCCTTCAGCGCCTTTGGCGAGATCTACGCGGATGCCGGCCCCGATGTCGGCTGGCTCCTCTCGCTGGTCAGCCTTGTTGGCGCGGTGTTCGGCATTGTGGGCGGCGACGTGGTCGCAAGGTTCGGGCCGAAGCGTGTCTTGATCTCTGGGCTGGTTCTGGGCGGTGCTCTGTCGCTGTGGCAGGCCACGGGCTTACCGTTTGGCGTGATGGTCATCAGCCGCGTCATCGAGGGGCTGTCGCACCTCGCCATCGTGGTGGCGGCACCCACGCTTATCGCGCGGCTTAGCCAAGGGCCGTTTGCCGGCGCGGCGATGACGCTATGGAGCACGTTTTTCGGCGTGGCCTTCGCGCTGGTCGCCTGGGTCATCTTGCCCGTCCTCGGCCCCGATCCGGTTGCGCCTCTGTTCGCCGGCCACGGTGCGCTGATGCTGGCGCTTGCCGCGCTCGTCCTGCTGTTCGTGCCCCGAGAGGTGCCCGCAGACGCCGCGCGCCGGGCCCAGGCGCCGGGCATCATCGCCGCCCATATCAAGGTTTACTCGCGGCCTCGGCTGTTCGGCCCGGGGGCGGGCTGGGTGCTCTACACGCTCACCTTCGTATCGTTGATCGCCGTGCTCCCCGCGCGCTTCCCGCCGGCCAGCGCCACCCTGGCCGCCGGCCTGATGCCGCTGGTCAGCATCGCCGTTTCGCTCGTCTTGGTGCCGCTGATGCTGAGGCGGATGCCAAGCTTGCACGTGGTGATCATCGGCTTTGTGCTGGCGGCACTCCTAGCCACGATGGACACACTGGCCGGCCTTGGCCTCGCCTACGCCGTTGGTCTGTTCGCCATTTTGGGTTTGGTCCAGGGCGCGAGCTTCGCGGCGGTGCCAGAACTCAACGCCACCACCGAAGATAGGGCCCTGGCTTATGGCTGCATGGCGCAGGCGGGCAATATCGGCAACTTGCTCGGCACGCCACTGTTGTTGGCGGTCGGAGAGGGGTTTGGCGACAGCGCGATCTCGCTCGCGGTTGCGGCGCTCTATTGCCTCGGCGCGCTCGTCCAGTGGACGGTCTCTCGGGCCACCCGCGGTGCGCCTTAAGCGGAGCGTTGAGCGCCGTTCTGCGCCACCTGGGCGCGAAGCGTCTCGGTGCCGTAGCGGGCGACGAACATGGCGACTGTCTCGGCCACGATGCGCTTCTTCTCGTCCTCGCTCACACTCGAGCGGACCTGAAACAGCATCTCGTAGAAATAGACGCTGCGCGCCAGCTGCCACAGCTGGTTCGCCGCGAGACGCTTATCGTCGATGACAAGGTCGCCATCGGCCTCGGCGCGCTCGAACATGGCCACAAGCTGGTCGCTCATCGCCACGGGACCGCTGAGATAGAAGGCGTGGCCGACATGGGGGAACCGCCCGGCCTCGGCCACGCAGGTGCGGAAAACCGATTGCGCAATCGGCGTCGTCATAAAGGTGACCGCAAGCTCGGCGGCCGCTTCCAGCGCCTCGACCGTGGGCAGATTGAAGGTGACCTCTTTGAGCCGCTCGCGCTGCTCGAGGCACACCTGGTCGACCACGGCCCGGAAGAGGAGCGCCTTGTCGGGAAAATATTTGTACAGCGTCGCCTTGGAGATGCCCGCCCGGTGGACGATGTCATCGACCCCGGCGCCGGCATAACCCTGCTCGAGAAACACCGACCGCGCCGCCTCAAGCAGCTGCGCTTCCTTGCGCCCCGTTGGCAGCCGCTCCGCGGCGTCATCCAACGTGTGGCGCAAGTCGGTCTCAGAGATGCACAAGCCCGTATCCATGGTCTCTTCTTACCCCTGCAAAGCGCCCGATTGTCAACAGATATAGAATAAACTGTTCAGTTTATTTTTTGATTGACGAACCGCACGACATGGGCCATATGGGTCCCAGCTGAACAAAACAGTTCAGTTTATAACTCAAAGGAGAGACCTATGAAAATCGTGACCGCAGCTCTTGCAGCTTCCCTGATCGCCGCCGCTGGCGCCCCCGCCCTGGCGAGCTCGTACAACGAGACCCACAAAGACGTGACCGTCGTTTCGGTCGACCGTTCGGGCGGCGCACTGCAGGTGCAGAGCTTTGGCGTGACCAAGACGCTGGACATGCAGAACCCGAACAATGTCTTCATCCCGATGGATGTGACCCCGGGTGACACGCTGCGCCTGACCTCGCGCTCTGGTTCGCTTTCGAGCGTCCGCGTTCTCAGCAACTAAGCTAACCATGCCAACACACAGGGTGGCGCGATCGATCGGTCGCGTCACCCTCCAGCCCGTTCTGCTTGCACGCTTTTCTGGCCCGTTGAAGGGCTTAACCCTCCGTGCCAAACCCTGGGTATGACGGCTGCCCTAGTGTCAGAAGCAAGCGCTAGCTTCGCAGGCCCTCAGCATCGCAACAGTTTTCCACGCCGCCGCCCACGCAAACAACACGGTTGCTTTGCCTGCGGGCCCGAGCGCGCGACTTTCTACCCTCGAGAACACCAGCCGGTGGCCGCGACGTGATGCGGAGGTCCATTGGTCGATGCCGCGCGGATTGCGCTTGCTGGCGCCTGCCACCCTGCTTCAGGGTCGCTGGCCGGTCTGCACAACGCCAACAAGAAGAGGCACGCTCATGACCCAGCCGCAGATGCTCGCAGAAGCACCCCTTAACCCAAGCCAGTTGCAAGGCACCGAAACGCCGCGCGCGCCCGAACCCCGCTGGTGGACGGGCCAAGCGCCGATCGCGGCCGAAGCCTTCCGCATCGATGCGCGAGACTATGCCGATGGGTCCACCCCGCTTGAAGAAAATGCTGCCCTTGCCGACCGCATGCGCGAAACGTTCGACCGGGTCGGTCTGGTGCATGTCACCGGCACGGGCCTCGACGATTTGGGCCGCATGCGCGCGCTTGCCAAGCACGTCATTCAAACCGACATGAACTACAAAGGCGGCGCCAATCCGCGTGATGCCTTGCAGCCCAATGTCTACGAAATCGGCGCGCCGCTGCCCGCCTGGCTGCATTACCATCACGAGATGGCCTATGTCGGCCACAGCACATCCATGCTGGGCTTTCTATACAAGCACGCGACGCCGGGCAAAGGCGCCACCTTCGTCTCCGACAATGTGCGGGCCACCGAGGCGCTTCTTGCAACGCCCTTCGGCCAGAAGCTCAAGGCCCACGGCCTGTGCTACCACCGCAAGCTGACCGATCGCGATGCCTATATCGGCACCGACAACGCGGGGGTCTACAATCACTGGCAGAAGTCGATGATGACCGAGGACCCCGCCGAGGCCGAGGCCGCCGCGCGGGCCCGGGGTCTTGAAACCGAGTGGGGCCCGGACCGGCTTCTGATCACCCGCTACACGACATCTGCCTTCGAGTACTTCCCAGGCCTTGATCGCAACCTGTTGTTCTCCAGCATTGCGGACGATTCGGTCTGGTTCGATGCCTGGCCCAAGGTCATGCACCTGCCCCACGAGCTGCGCCCCCTGAAACTGACCTTCGGCAATGGTGAGGAGATCACGCCCGCCGAGGTGCGTCAGTTCATTGATGTGTATGATGAGTTCGGCATGCCCATCGAATGGTCGCAGGGCGATGTCGCCATTGTCTGCAACTACCGCTTCGCCCATGGCCGCCCGGCCATCCATCTCGAGCCCGGCGAGAAGCGCGAACTGGGCGTGATGATCGGCGCCGCGTTTGAGCGTGTGGAGGCCCTGCCCGACAAGTGGTGAGCCGCGCGGCCGTTTCGGTCGCGTTGGTTGGGCTAGTCGAGCTTGACCGAGCGCAGCCGCAGCGCGTTCGAGATCACCGAGACGGATGACAGGCTCATCGCCGCAGCCGCAAACATCGGCGACAGGAGCGCGCCGAACAGCGGGTACAAAAGGCCCGCGGCGAGCGGCACGCCCGTCCCGTTGTAAACGAACGCCAAGAACAGGTTCTGCTTGATGTTGCGCACGGTCGCCGTAGCGAGGCGGCGCGCGCGGGCCAGCGCTTGCAAATCGCCCTTCAGCAGCGTGATCCCGGCGCTTTCCAGCGCCACATCGGCGCCGGTTCCCATGGCGATGCCCACCTCGGCCGCAGCCAGTGCTGGCGCATCATTGATGCCATCGCCCGCCATCGCCACCCGACAACCATCGGCCTGGAGCCTATCGACCAGCGCCTTCTTGTCGTCCGGCATCAGGCCTGCCCGCACCTCGTCGATGCCCAGCTGGCTCGCCACCGCCTGTGCGGTCCGTTCGCTGTCCCCGGTCGCCATGATGACCGACAGGCCCATCTCGCGAAGGTCGCGCACGGCCTCTTTGGCGGTCGGTTTCAGGGCGTCCGAGACCGCGATAAGGCCCGCAAGCGCGCCATCCACGGCCACAAACAGCGCTGTCTTGCCGTCGGCGCGAAGCGCGTCCGCCTCTGCGTCGAGCGCGTCGGTCTGTGCCCCCACCGATGCCATGAGCGCCGCATTGCCCAGCGCAACCTTCGCCCCATCGGCGGTGCCCAAGACGCCCATGCCAGGCCGCGCCTGGAAGTCGGTCACACGCAAAGCCTCGAACCCGCGCGTGGCGATACCCTCCACAAGGGCGTCGGCCAGCGGATGTTCGGACGCCGCCTCAAGCCCGCGCACCTGGGGCAAGATCGCAGCCTCGTCGACACCGGGCAGAAGCACCACGTCAGAAAGCGTCGGACGGCCTTCGGTGAGTGTGCCGGTTTTGTCGATGACCAGCGTATCGGCCCCGGCAAGACGCTCCAGCGCTTCGGCATCTTTGATGAGTATGCCCGCCTGCGCCCCGCGCCCGGTGGCCGTCATGATCGACATCGGCGTCGCAAGCCCCAGCGCGCAGGGGCAGGCGATGATGAGGACCGACACGGCCGCGATGACGGCGAAGGCGAAGGAGGGCTCTGGCCCAACCGCGAGCCAGACCGCAAAGGCGGCCACGGCAACCGCGACCACGGTGGGCACGAAGTAGGAGGCAACGCTGTCGGCCATCGCCTGCAGCGGCGCGCGCGAGCGCTGGGCCGCCGCAACCATCGAGACGATCTGCGCGAGCATGGTCTCGTCGCCCACCCGTTCGGCCACCACGACCAGTGTCCCGGTCGTGTTCAGCGTGCCGCCGGTGACTTGGTCGCCGGCCGCTTTCTCGACCGGGACAGGTTCCCCGGTCAGGAGGCTCTCATCGACCGCGGAGCGGCCCTCACGCACAATGGCATCGACGGGCACGGCCTCACCGGGCCGGATGCGCAGCAAGTCGCCTTCGATGATGTTGTCGAGCGGCGCGTCATATTCATCGCCGTCCGGCGTGATCCGCCGCGCCGTTTTGGGCGCCAGGTTCAGAAGCGCCCGGATGGCGTCGCCGGTGCGTTCGCGGGCGCGCAGCTCGAGCACCTGTCCTACAAAGACAAGCGCGATGATGACGACCGCCGCTTCGAAATAGACCGGCATGTGCCCGCCGGGCATCTGCAGGCCCGCAGGAAAAAGCCCGGGAAAAAAGGTGGCCACGGACGAATAGGCGTAGGCCGTGCCCACGCCGATCATGATCAGCGTCCACATGTTCAGCTGCCAGGTCTTGATCGATGTCCAGCCGCGCACAAAGAACGGCGCCGCCGCCCAGACCACGGCGGGGGTCGCCAGTGCGAACTCGAGATAGAGCGACACGCGCTCGCCGAGCCATTCGCGGATCGGCAGGCCGACCATCGGGCCCATGGTCAGGATAAGGAGCGGTATCGCACCCAGGGCCGACACCCAGAGCCTGCGGGTAAAGTCGATGAGCTCTTCATTGGGCCCGTCAGCCACGCCGTCCATCGGTTCCAGCGCCATGCCGCAGATCGGGCAGGCGGCCGGGCCTTCGCTCACCACCTCGGGGTGCATCGGGCAGGTGTAGCTGGTGGAGGCGCTGCGCGGCGGCTTCTTTCGCGCCTTGTTGCCCGACAGGTAAAACCAAGGATCCGCCTCAAACCGGTCGCGGCACTTGGGGTTGCAGAAATGGTAGGTCTCGGCCTTGTGCGTACAGGCCGGCGTGGCCGGCTTGACCTCAACCGTCATGCCGCAAACCGGATCGGTGGCCGTTTGCGCCGTGTCTTCTCGGGTGAGGGTGTCCGCGCCGCTCATACGCTCGCGAGCAGCAGCATGCCCGCCGCCACAAACAGAGCGATGAACACAGTCTGGGCCGTGATCGCCGCCACCGCGCCGCCGCCCACCTGGGTGACATCGGTCAGGCTCGTTTTGATGCCGACGGCCGCGATGGCGATCAGCAGCAGCCAGCCCGAGACCGTGGCGACAAAATCGGTGATCGGTGCGGGGATCGCAAAGAACGTGTTGATCGCCGCGAGAACGATGAACATCAAGACGAAGGTTGGCAGCAGCGGCGGCCGCTTGCCATCGCTGCCCACCTCATCGCGCGCATAGTGCCGCGCCAAAATGGCGATCACCAGCACCGTCGGCGCCAACATCGACACGCGCAAAAGCTTGACCAGCGTTGCCGTCTCGCCCGCCTCCTCAGAGACCGAGAAGCCGGCCCCTACCACCTGGGCCACATCGTGGATGGCCGCGCCCATGAAGACGCCCGCCGTGTGATCATCAAGCCCAAGCGCGTTGGTGATGAGCGGGTAGAGGACCA
>JAHCMG010000073.1 GCA_019192585.1 Devosiaceae bacterium MH13 | reverse complement strand
TCATTTGCGGGATCCGGGCGCGGTGCCGTTTTCTGCGCGGCGGCCGCGGCTGGCTTTTCAGCGGGTTTCTCGACCGGCTTAGGCGCGGGCTTCGCGGCGGCTTTGGGTGCCGGTTCGGCAGCAGCTTTCGACGCGCTCGCTTTTGAGGGCTTTGCTGCCGCCTTCCTGGTCGCCGCAAGCTTTGCGGCCGGCGGCGCGGCGACCGCGGCGCTTTTCTTGCTTTTTGCAGCCCTTTGTTTGGTCTTCAGCGGCGCGACGGCCGGCGTCTCGGCCGCGTTGCCGTTGACGGCCACAGGTTTGGTTTTTGCCGCTGGGGCTGCTGCCGCTTTGGTCTTGGCTTTCGCCTTCTTTGGCGCTGCGGCAGGTTTGGCGTCGGCCAGCTTGCCATTGGCCTTAGGGGCGGCCTTGCTGGTAGCGGCCTTTGCCGGCGCCACCTTCTCGGCGGCTGTTTTGCCCGAGCGGGTCGCCTTCGCGCTGCGGGCCGCGCGTGCGGCGGCGGCAGCCTTGGCTTTCACGGCGGCATTGGCGGATGCTTTGCGCGGCGCGTCGGTTTTGGGCGGCGGGTTGCCCTTGCGGGTGCGTCGGGCGGCGGGCTCTTGATCCACCCGGGGTTCTTGTCCGTCAGCCATGCCGTTCGTTCCCTTACCCTCACGCCCACCTTTGGTGGTGGTACGGTGCCGCTTTTGCGTGTCGTGCACCCAACACGGCAGCGCTTAACGTTTGGTTCACCATGCGTCGGCAGCCTGTCAGCTGGCAAGCTCGACAAACTACGCTTGTGCGGCGCTTGCCGGACGGTAACCGCAATGCCCGATTGCGGGCTGCGATGCTTTGTGAGACACAACCGTCTTGCGGAACTTGATGCGTCGCAAACCGGCCAACTTTTGCAGCCATAGGTGGCTGCTCAATGCCCGTGCCCCTGTGAACGCGCCAGCCGCGCCCCGCCCAAAGGATTGCGCCGATGAATGAATTCCACCATGTGCGTCGCCTGCCGCCGTATGTGTTTGAGCAGGTCAATCAAATCAAGGCGAAGATGCGCGCGGCGGGCGCGGATATTGTTGATTTGGGCATGGGCAATCCCGACCTGCCGACGCCTGAGCACATCAATGAGAAGCTGATCGAAACGGTCGGCAAGCCGCGGACCAACCGCTATTCGGCGTCGCGCGGCATTGGCGGGCTGCGCCGGGCCCAGGCGGCCTATTACGAGCGCCGGTTTGGCGTGAAGCTGAACCCCGAAACCGAGGTGGTGGCGACGCTCGGCTCTAAAGAGGGCTTTGCCAACATGGCCCAGGCGATCACAGCGCCGGGCGATGTGATCTTGGTGCCCAACCCCAGCTACCCCATTCATGCCTTTGGGTTCTTGATGGCCGGCGCCTCTGTGCGCTCTGTCCCTTGCGAACCTGGGCCGGAGTTTTTCCGCGCGCTTGAGCGCGCCGTTCAGCACTCGATCCCCAAGCCGTTGGCGCTGGTGATGTGCTACCCCTCGAACCCCACAGCGCATATCGCCGACCTTGATTTCTATCGAGACGTTGTCTCCTTCGCCCGCAAGAACGACCTGATTGTGTTGTCAGACCTTGCCTATTCAGAGGTCTATTTCGACAACAACCCGCCGCCATCGGTGCTGCAGGTTCCCGGCGCGAAAGACGTGGCCGTGGAGTTCACCTCCATGTCGAAGACCTATTCCATGGCCGGCTGGCGGATGGGCTTCGCGGTCGGCAATGAGCGCTTAATTGCAGCGCTCGCCCGCGTGAAATCGTACCTCGACTACGGCGCTTTCACCCCCATCCAGGTTGCAGCCAGCGCGGCGCTCAACGGCCCGCAAGACTGTGTCGACGAGATGCGCGAAACCTATCGCAGCCGCCGCGACATTTTGGTGCAGAGCTTTGGCCGCGCGGGTTGGGACATACCAACGCCGGCCGCGTCTATGTTCGCCTGGGCGCCGATCCCGGAGAAGTTCCGCCACCTGGGCAGCCTCGAATTCTCGAAGCTGCTGATCGAGAAAGCTGATCTGGCCGTCGCGCCGGGCGTCGGCTTTGGCGAGCATGGCGATGACTATGTCCGCATTGCGCTTGTGGAGAATAAAGATCGCATCCGGCAGGCGGCCCGCAATCTGCGCCGGTTCCTTGAAACCGCCGATGAGACTTTGCATAACGTGGTCAATCTCAGCGCGCACCGCTGAATGGTGCGTGCTCAAGGCGGCGCCACCGCCGACTTGAAAGACCGCATATGACGAACGCCTCTTCCCAGAACGCTGTGCGGGTTGGCATTGCCGGCCTTGGCACCGTTGGCAGCGCTTTGGCGCGTCTCCTTTTAACACGGTCAGACGCGCTGACCGCCGAGGGGACCCCGGCGCTCCAGCTCACCGCCGTCAGCGCGCGGGACGCATCGCGCGATCGTGGCGTCGATCTGTCGGCACAGACCTTCCATGGCGATCCAGTGGCGCTTGCAACCGATGAGAGCGTTGATGTCGTTGTCGAGCTGATCGGCGGCGAGGAGGGCCCTGCGAAGGATCTCGTCGAGGCAGCACTGTCGGCCGGCAAGCCCGTGGTGACCGCCAACAAAGCCCTGCTCGCGGCGCACGGCCTGGCCCTTGCCGAGCTGGCAGAGCGGCAAGGCGCAAGCTTACTCTACGAAGCGGCGGTGGCAGGGGGCATTCCCGCCATCCGGGCCTTGCGCGACGCCGTGCCCGGCCAGACGGTGAGCCGGGTCTCCGGCATTCTCAATGGCACCTGCAACTACATCCTCACGCGCATGGAACGCGAGGGCGCGGCCTTCGATGACGTGCTCGCCGACGCCCAGGCGCTGGGCTATGCTGAAGCCGACCCGACCTTCGACGTGGATGGCTTCGACACCGCCCACAAATTGGCGATCCTGACCAGCCTCGCTTTCGGCACCGAAGTCGAGGCGCAGGATATGTATATTGAGGGCATTCGCGCGATCACGCCCGAAGACATGCAGGCGGCCAAGGAACTGGGTTTCCGAATCAAGCTTCTTGGGGTGGCGCAAGCGACGGAAACGGGCATCGAGCAGCGCGTGCACCCGACTATGTTGCCCGCGAGCAGCTTGCTTGCGCAGGTCAACGGCGTCCTGAACGCGGTTGCCGTCGACACCGATCTGTTGGGTGAGATCGTCCTTTCCGGCCCCGGCGCGGGCGGTGACGCCACGGCGGCTTCCGTGTTGGCAGACCTGCAAGATGTGGCGCGCGGCGCGGCGCCCAAGCCGCTGAGGCTCCCGCGCGATACGCTCCGCCGCTACCAGCGCGCGCGGATGCGGACCCACGAGGGTGGCTACTACATCCGCCTGTCCGTGGTCGACCAACCCGGCGCCTTTGCCGCCATCGCGCAGCAAATGGCCAAGCAAGGCATTTCGCTGCAGTCCATCGTTCAGCGCCGCCAAGCCGCCGATGATGGGCCGGTGACCCACCAGCCGGTGATCATCATCACCCATGAAACACTGGAACAGTCCGTGCGGGATGCGATGGATGCCATCGTTGCTGATGGCTTCGTCAACGCCGCCCCGCAGATCATCCGCATTGAACGGTGACGGCGCGCCGGCCAATCGCAACCGATAGAAGGCCTGGCACGCCAGGGGCAGGGCGCACTGTATGACAAACTCCATCCTCACCCCGGGCGAGCTCGTCCTTGAACGTATTTTGACGCTGGAGCTGGTGCGCGTCACCGAACGCGCAGCGGTGTCGGCGGCACGCTGGCGCGGGCGCGGCAATGAGACCGAAGCCGATCAGGCCGCCGTGGACGCCATGCGCCGGGAGCTCAACAAGCTGCCCATTGAAGGTGAGATCGTCATCGGCGAGGGCGAGCGCGACGAAGCGCCGATGCTCTTCATTGGCGAAAAGGTTGGCACCGGCGACGGGCCCGCCGTCGATATCGCCCTCGATCCGCTCGAGTGCACCACCGTGTGCGCCAAGAACCTGCCCAATTCGCTCGCCGTCGTGGCGCTGGCAGAGAAGGGCAGCCTTCTCAACGCCCCCGATGTCTACATGGACAAGGTCGCCATCGGCCCGGGCTATCCCGCGGGGCTCGTGAAGCTCGAGCAGACGGCCACCGAGAACATCACCGCCGTTGCCGAAGCCAAGGGCGTGCCCATCGAACAGGTTTCAGCCTGTGTGCTTGATCGGCCGCGCCACGCGGCCCTGATCGCCGAGATCCGCCAGTTGGGCGCCTCCTTGCGCCTCATCCCGGACGGAGACATTGCCGGGATCATCCATTGCACCGACCCCGATGAAACTGGGATCGACATCTATTTGGGCATTGGCGGCGCCCCCGAGGGCGTGCTCGCCGCGGCGGCACTGCGCTGTGTCGGCGGGCAGATGGAAGGGCGTTTGATCCTCGACACCAAAGACAAGCGTGATCGTGCGCTGCGCATGGGCGTGAAGGACCCCAACCGGATCTACCAGGTCGATGAGCTGGCGGGCGGCGACGTAATCTTCTCGGCCACGGGCGTGACCGAAGGCAACCTTCTGGCCGGGGTGCATTTCGGGCGCGGGGTCATCACCACCGAGACGGTCGTCATGCGGTCGACGACCAAGACGGTGCGCTGGATCAAGGGCAAGCACACACTGCTTGAGAAGTTCCATCTCGACTGATCCCTCACGGTTGGTGCTGAAGGTCCGCCAGTCCGTTCGCGATCAGGCCTGGCAGCGCCGGCTTGCCCCTGACGATCACGCGGCCTCCGCCATTGTTGAGGCCACGGGCTGCCACCCGATGGTCGCCCAGGTGCTGGCGGGGCGGCAGGTGACGCCGGCCGAAGCCCCCGATGTCCTCAAACCAAGCCTGCGCGCGCTGATGCCGGACCCATCCACTCTGCGTGACATGGATGAAGCCGCCCGGCTGCTCGCCGACGCCGTAGACGCTGGTGCCACGATCGGCCTGTTCGGCGACTATGATGTCGACGGCGCGGCCTCCTGCGCCCTTCTCGCCCGCTGGCTGAGGGCGCTGGGTCGCGAGGCGCTGGTCCACATTCCCGACCGGATCACCGAAGGCTACGGCCCCAACCGTCCGGCGATCGACGCCCTGGCGGCGAAGGGCATTGAAGTCCTGGTCACGCTCGATTGCGGCGCAACCAGCACGGACGCTCTGACGCATGCCCGCGATTTGGGGCTGACGGTGGTGGTGCTCGATCACCATCAGATGACCGATTTGGGCTCGCCGGCCGACGCCCTGGTCAATCCCAACCGCCCCGATGACCTCTCCGGTCTTGGCTATCTTTGCGCCGCGGGCGTCACCTTCATGGCCTTGGTCGCGGCGAACCGAGAACTACGCAACCGTGGGCATACGGAGGTGCCAGACCTCCTCAAGATGCTTGACTTGGTGGCTTTGGCGACGATTGCGGACGTTGTGCCTGTGCGTGGGCTCAACCGCGGCTTTGTGGTCCAGGGCCTCAAGGTCGCCAAGGCCGCAGAGACTGTCGGCCTCAGCGCGCTGGTTGCCTCGGCACGGCTGAAGGGCCCGCTGCAAAGCTACCATTTTGGCTTTGTCCTGGGCCCGCGCATCAATGCCGGCGGGCGGATCGGCGATGCTGGCATGGGCGCGCGCTTGCTGGCGACCGAAGACCCGCAAGAAGCCGAGGCCTTGGCGCGCGAGCTCGATACGCTCAACGCGCAGCGACAGGCTATCGAGGCGGAGGCCGTTGAAAGCGCCATCGCAAGCGTGGAGCGCGATGGGCGCGCCGAAGGCAGTGTGATCATCGTGCGTGAACCGGACTGGCACCCCGGTGTGGTTGGTCTCATCGCAGCGCGGCTGAAAGAGCGGTTCCAGCGCCCCGCGCTGGCCTTTTCTTTGTCCGCTGAGGGCGTGTGGACCGGCTCCGCCCGCTCCGTTCCGGGTGTTGATGTTGGCGCGGCCGTCCACGCGCTGGTTGCCGATGGGTTCGCAACCAAGGGCGGGGGGCACGCCATGGCGGCGGGTCTGAGCGTGCCCGACGCGCAGTTCGAGGCCATGTCCGAAGCGCTGGCGCAGCACCTTGCGGAGCCCGTTGAGGTGCAGACCGCGACGAGCAGCTTGCAGATTGACGCCGTTATCACGGCGCGTGCCGCATCGCTCGATCTCGTGGCCGCTCTCGAGGAGATCGAGCCCTTTGGCACCGGTTTCCCAGAGCCCGTGTTCGCGCTGCCGAGCCATTCTGTCCGCAAAGCTTCAATCGTGGGCACGAACCATATTCGCGCGACGCTCTCTGATGGCGATGGGGGCTTCTTGGAGGCGATTGCCTTTCGCGCGGCTGGCGCTCCGCTTGGCGATGCGCTGTTTGCAGCCGCTGGGGGCGGACCGATCCATCTTGCCGGTACCCTGTCGCGTAACAGCTGGCAGGGCCGGGACAGCGTCCAGTTGCGCATTGTTGATGTGGCGCGGCAAACCGACGCCTAGGGCCCGCGCCGCCACCAATGTGCTAGGCGTTGGGGCCAGCGGCCACAATCAAGACGAACCCAATGACACCCGAGCAGCCTCTTCCCAGCCACTATAACGACCTTGAGGGCACGCTTGCCTACGCCATACGTCTGCTGGCGCGCGGCGTGAAAGACCGCCGCTCGGCGTTTCACACGCTGACCATTGGGACGACCGGTTCGGACGGCGAGGTGCGCTTGCGCACCGTCGTTAATCGCGGGTTCGACCAGGCGTCGCGGACGCTGCGGTTTCACACCGATGCGCGG
>JAHCMG010000072.1 GCA_019192585.1 Devosiaceae bacterium MH13 | reverse complement strand
TTGTTTTTTTGGCGGAATTGCACTACATTATGCCGGTAGCACGGTCCTCAAAAGGCTGAAGGCATGAGCCCACTTGAAATCGCGTGGTTTCTTATGATGCCCATCTGCGCGCTGGCGTTTGCCGGCGCGGCGGTCTACCTCACGCGCGGCAAACCCGAGCGTGTGCGCAACACCCAATCAAAGCGGCGCGGTCACTAACCGCACACCGCAGGCCCTTACAGGCCATCGAGCGCCGGCATGCACTGCGCTTCCATTCTCCGATAAAAATCAATCAGCTGTTTGCCGCGCTCAGGCTTGAAATGCGTGCCGTCATGCTGCGGATCCTTGACCCGGTCGACGCGGAACGCGCGGAAATCATCGCGCAGCTCGCACCAGGCCAGAAGCGTCCAGACCTTGCCCCAAAAATACAGACCAAGCGGCCGGATCGTCCGCCGCGTCGACGCTTCATTGGCATCGGTGTAGGCGACGGTCAGCCGCTCTGAGCGGTCGATCGCCCGGTCGAGCACATCGAGCGTGGCGCGCTGATGCTCCGCAAAATCGTAACTGGGCGCAAAGATCGCCGTGGCCTCAACCTTTGGGCGCTTGGCCTCCGGCAGCACGGCGCCGATCTTCACGAGCGCCTCTTCGGCCGCTCGTGCCATCGACAGGCCGCCCCAAGCACGCACCATGCGCGCGCCCGCCACCAGCGCGGCGATCTCATCGCGGGTGAACATCAATGGCGGCAGGTCGTAGCCATCGCGCATGATGTAGCCAACGCCCGCTTCGCCTTCGACCGGCACACCAGAGCCCTGAAGGTCGGCAATGTCGCGGTAGATCGTGCGTTCGGAGACCTCAAGATCGTCCGCAAGCTTGCGCGCGGTGACCAAACGGCCACCGCGCAACAATTGCACAATCTGGAACAAGCGATCCGCGCGGCGCATGCTTTAGCGATCCTTGAATGTGAACCAACCGATCGAGTTGCCGTCGGGGTCCTGGGTGTAGATGAACGAACCGACCGGGATGTCGATGGGCGGAGATAGCACCTTGCCCCCCGCTTCGACCACACGATCGGCGGTTGTCTCCAGGCTCTCGGAGGCCAGAAGGTGCACGGTGGGGCCGATGCCCTGCGGCGCGGGCTTGCCCGGGTACAGATGCGCGGAGATGCCTTTGCCCATATCGGCGATCGGCAAATCGACCATCGGGTTGGGCCCATTATGGTTCACCTCAAGGTCGCTGCCGAGCACGGCACCGTAAAACTGGCGCGCTGCATCAAGATCATTGACGGGGATTTCGGCCCACACAAGGCGGTGTTCGGGATGGGAAGCGGTCTGGGTCATGGCTGCACTCTTTCGTTGGCGTTTCGATGCGCCATCCATCGCACACCCCTCCTGACAGCTTTCTGTCAGGAGCTTTCAAACCTCTGATTTCTATCGGTATTTCAGTACCGCGCACCGAAAATCACGCCCAAATGGCGATCGGAACTCCATGGCTGTCGCGCTCTGGCGGGTTTGGAAAACTCTGCGCTTGCCCGCGCGCCAGCCGCCCGGCCACGAGCCAACACACAGCGGCATCGAGCACATCATCAAGCCCCGCGCCGTGGGGCGCTGGCGCAGTGAGGAAGGGCGCGTCGACGCCGTGACGCGCCAGCAGCGCCCGCCGCTCATCCATACCCGCTTCATTGACCTTGCCCTTGATCTTCTTGGGCAGCGCCATCGCCTGCCCATCGTTCAGAACCGCGAAGGCCACTTCCGGGTGGCTCTCAAACACCCGCGCCTGCAGCTGCGGCTGGGCGCGCAGAAGAGCATCGATCTCCAAGATCTTCGGGAACAGATAGAAGGCTTGGATCGACACGCCCTTGGGTGGGTCTGAGAGGGTTTGCGCCAACCCGCTCGCCTTGCGGTGGAGCGGCCAATCATCCGCCCTGCGGCCGCTGATACCGGCACCCATCTCAACCGCCGCGCGGGCGGGAATGGCGAACACCGCCGATTGCCGCGCGCCCAGAAAGGACCGCACCAGCTTTTCAGGAGAGCGGCCGCCACCCTCGATCCGGTCGGGCAGGCCGATGGGCATGTCGACTGCAATGGTCGTGTTCTCCGGCGCCGCATCGATCGGCGCTTGAAAACTTGTGAAGACCTCAAGGCGCAGCTGCGTTGCATCGTCACCCAGAACGGCCACCCAGCCCGCCTTGCAGCCATCAACGCCAGCCAGCATGGCTCAGCCGGCAGCTCGCGCGCGGGCCAATTGGCGTTCGGTCACCATGGCCATGGGCCGCGCGATGCTGTCTTGCTCGGCGGCGATCAGAAGCTCCGAACTTTCAGCTTTCACCGAGCGGGCGACAAGCTCAAACACCGACGCTGTGGCGAGCTTCAAGGCTTGCTCAGGTGCAAGGCCACGCACCAGATGCGCGGTCAGAAGAGCGGAGAGCAGGTCACCCGTGCCGTGCGGTGCACCCTCGACGAGCCCATGCTCAAACAGGATGCTGCGCGCTGGCGCAGCGGGCGTGTCCGCTCCCTCTGCACGGGCGCCAGACTGCACCATCAGAACGCCGGTGTGCCCGCGCATCAACCCGAACGCGGAGGTGACGGCGACGCACGGCACATCCAGCTTTCGCACCATCGCCTGCAAGCCGGGCAGGTCTTCCGCCTGCGGCGCCCCTGCAAACAGCGCCAGCTCAAACCGGTTGGGCGTCACCCAATCCGCCCGGGGCAACAGATGTTCGGAAATCGCGGTCAAAACCGCCTCGGGCACATAGACCCCGTGGGAATCGGCACAGACCGGATCGCACACGACGCGCACACCCTCAAAGCGCGCGCGCAACGTATCGATCGCGTCGGCTGCCGCCCGCACCTGGCCGGGTTCGGCAAAGTAGCCGGTCAGCACCGCGCCCGCTTCGCCCGCAAACGGTGCGCCTGAAAGGGCGTT
>JAHCMG010000071.1 GCA_019192585.1 Devosiaceae bacterium MH13 | reverse complement strand
CTTTGTGGAGCGGGTCACCGACGCCCTGGCACGGCACGAGGTCAACCCTGACCAACTCGAGATCGAGATCACCGAGACGGTGATCATGACCGATGACAGCCGGACCGTCGAAGCGCTGCACAGCCTGCGCGACATGGGCCTGCGCTTGGCGCTCGATGATTTTGGCACCGGCCACGCCTCGCTGAGCTATTTGCAGCGCTTCCGCTTCGACAAGGTGAAGATCGACCAATCCTTCGTGCGGCGGGTGGTCGATGACCCGATCAGCGCCGCCGTGGTCCGCGCCGTCGCCTCGCTCGGCGCCGACCTGGGCGCCGATGTGGTGGCCGAAGGCGTTGAAACGCAGGCCCAGGTGGACGCTTTGCGCCGCGAGGGCTGCCGGCTGTTCCAAGGCTACTTGTTTGGCAAACCGCAGCCTTGGAACACTGTGTTTGGCTAGGGCTGTTGCGCCTGGGGCGCTATAGGCCCCCGTCAGCAGATCTGGAAAACACCGGGCACCAATTGCGCGTCCGAACACATGATCCCGCCCCATTGGAAGCCGGTGAGACCTTCGCTGTAGGAAATCTCAAACCAGGGATAGCCGTCGAAAATGACGCCGGTGTTTCTGACGATGACCACCGGCTCGCCAGGCGGCAAGCTATCGATGGGGTCGAAATTGGTGCCGGGACCGCTGCGCACGCGTCCGCCAAGAGACTTTCCAAGCAGATCGACGAGCGCGCCAGCTTGGGTTTGCTCCCTTTCATTGTCGGCAAGCATTATGCGGCAGGGCAGCTGCTCTGACCCAAGGAACAGGACGCCCGAGTCGCCAGCCGGCGTGAACTGAACCTCGTCACCTGGATTGATCCAGCGGCCCTCGCCATCTGAGACCAGGGTGGTGTTGCCGCGCGGCCAATTGAGATTGGCCGTGCCCTGTGCGGGCATCAGCGTCACCGTGATGGTGGTACCGCCGCCCCCGCCGCCACAATCAAAAGTGTCCAATATTGATGCGTTTGCCTGCGATGGTGCGGCAAGCGCGAGGGCCAGCCCCCCGGCAAGTGTGCAAGCGGCTAGTGCTTTGTTCATCGTAATCACTCCAGTATAGCCCTCAGGCACCGGGTGTATAGGAGTTCTTCCGCTGCGTAAAACGGTGATGAGCGCTTAGAATTGCCGTGGGCAAAACACTGACAACGGCGGCACTCTCGAAGTGCTCCGTCTTACGGCTTGGGACTTTCTGGAAAACTGGTGCTGCCGGAGAGATTTGAACTCTCGACCTCTCCCTTACCAAGGGAGTGCTCTACCCCTGAGCTACGGCAGCGCAGACGGCTCGGGCGAAGCCCGGCGTTCAGATAGCGCGTGTTGCCACAGCCCCATAAGGGACGCAAGAGGCAATGGCGTGGCTTTCTTGCCGGTTTACGCGCTCGTTTGCGTCTGTTGCGTGCGCCGCGCATCCGGTCTACCTGCGCTGGGGTGACGGGCGGCTAGCGAACTCGCCCGCTCTGCCCACCACCCGAGGGTGTCGCGATGACCAAAGCACCGGACAAAGGCAAGGACGCGCGCGCCGCCGCGCTGCGGGCAAACTTGGCCAAACGCAAAGGACAGACCAGCGCCCGGCGAGCGGGTAAAGCGGTCGGCAAGGCCGAGCCCAGTGCGCTGTCGCGCGGTGCCGATAAGCCCTCCAAATAGGAGCACCTCGGGGCTCGCAGGGCATGGCTTACGCCGGCCAAAACCCCTGGCGTTCACCATTGCCCCGCATCGCCTGCCCCAGCGTCGCCTCAGTTTCTTGTTTTCGAGCGCGCGGTGCCGTACACCCGGCGCTCGTTCCTCCTAGTTCACAGGCCTATCCATGGATAAGATCCACATCGTTGGCGGCAACCGGCTTCATGGGACCATCCCGATTTCCGGCGCCAAGAACGCAACGCTGCCGTTGATGATCGCTAGCCTCGCCACGTCCGAGACGCTGACGCTGCACAATGTGCCGAGCTTGCAAGATGTGGTGACCCTGTCGCGGATCCTCGGCAACCATGGCGTTGACTACACGGTGGCGGGCCGCCGCTCGGGCAGCGCGTCCGGGCAGGGCTCGACGATCAAGCTGACCGCCAAGTCCATCGTCGACACCACCGCGCCTTATGATCTGGTGCGCCGCATGCGCGCCAGCTTCTGGGTCATCGGGCCGCTTCTGGCACGGATGGGCGAAGCGCGGGTTTCGCTGCCTGGCGGTTGCGCGATTGGCACGCGGCCGGTTGATTTCTTCCTTGATGCACTGAGCGCTCTGGGCGCCGACTTGTCCATCGAACAGGGCTATGCCGTCGCAACGGCCCGCAAGGGGCTCATCGGCAACCGGGTCAGCTTCCCGCGCGTGTCGGTTGGCGCGACCCATGTTGCCTTAATGGCCGCAGCGCTCGCCCGGGGCGAGAGTGTGATCGAAAATGCGGCCTGCGAGCCCGAGATTGTTGATCTCGCGGACTGCCTGAACGCGATGGGCGCGAAGATTGAGGGCGCCGGCACGCGGACCATCCATATCCAGGGCGTCGATGTGCTGCACGGCGCTGAGCATTCGGTCGTGCCCGATCGGATCGAGACCGGCACCTACGCGATGGCCGCTGCGATGACCGGCGGCAAGGTGACGCTGGAAGGCACACGCGCCGAACACCTATCGGCAGCGCTCGACGCGCTGGAGCAAGCGGGCGTTGGCGTTGAGCGTGGCGAGACCTCCATCACCATCAGCCGCAACGGCAATGGCATTCAGCCCGTTGATGTGACGACGGACCCGTTCCCCGGGTTCCCGACCGACCTTCAGGCGCAATTCATGGCGCTGATGACCCGCGCGCAGGGCACCGCCACGATCACCGAAACGATCTTTGAGAACCGGTTCATGCATGTGGCCGAGCTGGCGCGCCTGGGCGCCGCGATCCGCCTTGATGGGCAGAAAGCGCATGTCGATGGCCAACCAACCCTGACTGGCGCCGAGGTGATGGCCACCGATTTGCGGGCATCGGTCTCGCTGGTGATTGCCGGCCTTGCTGCCGAGGGCGAGACCACGGTTGGCCGCGTCTATCACCTTGATCGCGGCTTCGAAAATCTCGAAGCGAAGCTTTCGGCATGCGGCGCGCAGATCGAGCGGCTCGCGGCCTAGCGGAGACCTTTGAGCTGCCGATGGATGCTGAGACGTCAAAGCCGCTGAAGCTGGCCGCCTTCGATGCCGATGACCTCGCCGTGGTGTCCGCCGCGGTGCAGGACATGATCGTCAAGGTTGGCGACATGACCTACCTGCCGCGCGACAAACGCTTTGCGTTGGTCGGCAACCGCTTTGCGTGGGAGATCAATGCTGAACGAAAACGCCCGCCCTATCAGCGGCGGCGTTCGGGCCTGCAAGTCACCCGGGTGATCAAGGCCGAGCGGGCCGGGCTGCGGTCTGACCGGCCCGATGACGTGCTCGATCTGCTGTCGATCACGTTTGAGCCCAGCGATGCCCCCGAAGGCTCGGTTCTGTTCGCCTTTGCCGGCGGCGCGAGCGTGCGGCTGCATGTCGAGTGTCTGGAACTCGCCATGGCGGACCTTGGCGGCGCGTGGACAACGCAGTCGCTGCCGCGGCACCCTGACGACGCTGAAGCCGACGATTCCAAAACGTGAGCGCCATGCACCATCACCCTACCGCGCGGTTATCGACGATGGACGCGGATTTCGAGGCGCGCTTCTCGGCGCTGCTCGCCGCCAAACGCGAAGATGCACCCGATGTGCGCGCCGCGGTCGACGGTATTCTCAGCCAAGTCCGCTTGGAGGGTGACGCGGCCGTTTGCGCTCTCACACAGCGGTTCGACCGTCTGTCCGTGACGCCGGACGGCCTCCAGTTCACCGCCGATGAGATCGCCCAAGCCGTCGCGGACACGCCGGAACCCGTTCGGCAGGCGCTTGATCTGGCTGCGACGCGCATTGAAAGCCACCACCGCCGGCAGATGCCAGCCGATGACCGGTACACGGACGATCTGGGCGTGACACTCGCCTCGCGCTGGACGCCGCTCGATGCCGTTGGCCTGTACGTGCCCGGCGGCACGGCCAACTACCCCTCATCGGTGCTGATGAACGCCGTGCCGGCCAAGGTGGCCGGCGTTGCGCGCATCGTCATGGTGGTTCCCACGCCCGACGGGGTGGTGAACCCGGCCGTCTTGGCGGCCGCCGACCGCGCTGGCGTCGATGAGATCTACCGCATTGGCGGGGCGCAGGCCGTGGGCGCGCTGGCCTATGGCACGCAGACCATCGCGCCGGTGGCGAAGATCGTTGGCCCGGGCAACGCCTATGTCGCCGCCGCGAAGCGGGCGGTGTTCGGCACGGTGGGGATCGATATGATCGCCGGCCCCTCCGAGGTGCTTGTGATCGCCGATGAGACGGCCAACCCCGAATGGGTTGCCGCCGATTTGCTGGCCCAGGCCGAGCACGATGTGGCGGCACAATCGATCGTTATCTGCCTCGCCGAAGGGCTGGGCGATAGAATTGCCGAAGCCGTGGATGGCCAGCTGCAAAGCCTGCCGCGCGCGGACATCGCTGGGGCGAGCTGGCGCGACTATGGCGCCATCATTGATGTGCGCTCAGCCAATGAAGCGTTGGCGCTTGCCAACCGCATCGCGGCCGAGCATCTCGAGCTCGCGGTTGCCGATCCCGACGCTCTAGCTGCCAGCGTCCGCCATGCCGGGGCGATCTTCCTGGGCCATCACACGCCCGAAGCCATTGGTGACTATGTCGGCGGGTCGAACCATGTGCTGCCGACGGCGCGGTCGGCGCGCTTCTCGTCGGGCCTGTCTGTCTATGATTATATCAAGCGCACCTCGGTGCTCGCCTGCGGCCCAGACGCGCTGGCCGCCCTGGGGCCTGCCGCCATCACGCTGGCCGAGACGGAGGGCTTGACGGCCCATGCCCGTTCGGTTGCCATACGCACCAACCGCCGCTGAGGTGCGCACAGAACGGCCCCTTCTTTGGCCGATTGGGTGGCCAGTGAGGCAGCCATGAACCAGCCGACGCCGCCCGGACACTGCAACCCCGAAAACGGCGCCACCGAGACAGGAAGCCCCACCGCTATGCCCGCCCATCCCACAGACCGCCTCGTGGCCGTGGTGATCGACGAGGTGTCGATCGGCCGGTCCAGCCCGGCTGTCGACCATGAGCGGCAGGTGGCGATCCACGATCTGATCGAGGAGAACAGTTTCGCACTGCCCGGGCAGACGGCGGGCCCCTACGCGCTGAACTTGTCCGTGGTGGAGCGGCGGCTCGTGTTCGATGTTCGCGATGCGGACAATGCGGACACGGTGGTTGCGCACATGCTCGCCCTGTCTCCACTGCGGCGTGCGGTCAAAGACTATCACCTGATCTGCGACAGCTATTATGAGGCCATCAAAACGGCGAGCCCGCGGCAGATTGAAGCCATCGATATGGGCCGGCGAGGCCTGCACAATGATGGCTCGACCCTGCTGATGGAGCGGCTCGCCGGCAAGATCGAGATGGATTTTGAAACGGCGCGGCGGCTGTTCACCTTGGTGTGCGTCCTGCACTGGAAAGGGTGAGCGGGGCGAGTGGCAGCAAGCGAGGATCCCGGATCGGTCCTGTTTGTGTGCTCGATGAATGCCGTGCGCTCGCCCATTGCGGAACTGCTGGCCAAGCACTACTTACCGGGTCGCTTCTACATCCAGTCGGCCGGCGTGCGGGCGGGTGAAGCCGACCCGTTCGCGGTTGCCGTGATGGACGAGATCGGCCTTGAAATGGGCCGCCATCGGCCCAGAACGCTTGAGGACATCGAAGACAGTTTCTTCGATCTCATCATCACGCTGGCACCGGAAGCCCATCACCGGGCGCTGGAACTCACCCGCGACCAGGCGGTCGATGTCGAGTATTGGCCGACCGTCGATCCGACGCTGACCCAGGGCTCACGCTCGGCGATCCTTGATGCCTACCGGGCGATGCGCGATGGGCTGGCCACACGCATCAAGAAGCGCTTCGCGCGCTGAGCGGTGGCGCCGTCTGGAGGCTAAGCCTTTCGGCCGGCGCCCTCCGCTTCACTTTGAGCGGCTTTTCAGGTACATCGCGCCGCACACGAGGGCGGTGAGACCTGCCTCGCCGCACCACAGGATAGGAACCGAATGACGAAAGAAGAAGTGCTGGAGTTTCCCGGCGTTGTCACCGAACTGCTGCCCAACGCGACCTTCCGCGTGAAGCTGGAGAATGACCACGAGATCGTGGCACACACCGCTGGGCGCATGCGCAAGAACCGCATTCGCGTGCTTGCCGGTGACAAGGTTCTGGTCGAAATGACCCCTTACGACCTCACAAAGGGTCGCATCACCTACCGTTACAAGTAAGTCCTGCCGGCTGGTCCGGCCCCAACAAAGCGTCGCCAAGGCCACAGTGATTTGGGCCGGGCCGCGCTGACCGGATGGAAACTGCCGTGGCGTCAGACGCGTCCGAATCGAACGTTCCGCTGCTTGTTTTGGCTTCCGCGTCGCCGCGTCGGCTGTCGCTGCTGGAGCAGATCGGCCTCGTGCCCGATCGCCTGGAGCCGGCCTATGTGGACGAGTCGCCGCAGCGCCTGGAGCTGCCGCGGAACCTCGCGTTGCGCCTGGCGAAGATGAAGGCGGTGACGGCGCAGCGTCGCTTGGCCGTTGAGGACAATTATCGCGGGGCCCTGGTGCTCGCCGCCGATACGGTGGTGGCGGTGGGCCGCCGCATTTTGCCGAAGGCGGAAACCAAGGCGCAGGCCCAACGCTGCCTGGAGCTTTTGTCCGGCCGCGCGCACCGGGTGTACACGGGCGTGGCCGTTGTCGACCAAAAGGAGCGCGTGCACTCCAAAATCGTCGAAACGCGGGTGCGCTTCAAACGGCTCTCGCGTGCTGAGATTGCAGCCTATCTGACGACCATGGAGTGGGACGGCAAAGCCGGCGGCTACGCCATTCAAGGCAATGCCGGGGCGTTTGTGGTGCAGGTTGTGGGCTCGTACAGCGCCGTTGTTGGCCTGCCGCTGTTTGAGACGAGCCAGCTTTTGGCGGGGCGCGGGCTGCACGTCACCCAAACCTGGGTGGATACCTCCGGGTCAGGCCCGACGGTACCAGCCATGCTGGCCGTCGCGGACATTTAGGGGGCCGCCATGGCACGCAGCGCAAAGCCCTGCCCAATCTGCGGCAAGCCGGCAACGGCCGATCACACGCCTTTTTGCTCGGACCGCTGCAAGCAGGTCGACCTCAATCGCTGGTTGCATGGCGGCTATGTGATCAGCAGTGGCGAAGCCGATGACCCCGCCGATGGACTGCCCGAAGATTTCACCGAAGGTGGCGATGGTACGCCGCCCACGCAGACCGGCGAAACGCGGCACTAAAGCGCCCTAGCCTTCCGCAGAGCCCAGTAAACCGCCCCGATCTGCCTGTTCAGCAGGTCGGCGCGGCCGCCCGACCGCGCGCCACTTTCAGCGTTCCCGTGTACCGCACAGGCACGAAAGTTAACCATGCGTTAGGTACAACCCCCTATTCCTTGACTACAACTTAAACGTGTTTTGCCTTCACGGGATGAGGACGATGGTCAAGCTTTCACTCAAACATATGATCTTTGCGGGCTTCGGCTCGGTCTTGCTGCTGCTCGCCATCCTGGCGGGCATGGCGCTTCGCGGCACGTCGGTCATCGGGCACGACTTTACCGAGTACCGGCAGGCGGCGCGGGAAGCGCTGCTGTTCAACCAGGCGAACGGCGCGCTGCTGGATGCGCGCGTGGGCGTCAGCCGCTTCATGATCGATCACCAGATGGAACAGGTGACGGCCGTCCGCGACGCGCTCGATCGGCTCGGAGGGATCAAAGCGGATGCGGAGCAATTGCTTGATGACCCCAGCCGCATCGAGCAACTTGATGCGCTTCGAGGCGAAGCCGCGCGCTTTCGCGACGCGTTTGAACAGGTGGTCACCACCTATGAAAGCAAGGCCGCTCTTCTGCCTGTGATCGCGGAAAGCGGCCGCGCCGCCCGCAGCGCCATCAGCGAGATCATGAGCGACGCCGCGCAGGCGAACGATGTGGAAGCGGCCTACCGCGCCGGTGTCCTGCAACAGCATATTATGCTGGCGCGTTTGTATGCCGAGCGGTTCTTGGGCTCGAACGATCCCGCGTTCAAGATGCGTGTTGATGAGGAAACAGCGCTTGCCTCGCAAGCCAGCGCTGCCCTGTTGCGAACGCTGCAGACCCCATCGCGGCGGGCGCTGCATGGCGCATTCGAAACCCAGTTCGCCACGTTCACCGAGCAGTTCGGCGCGGCGGCCGCGCTACTTAGCGAGATGAACGCCATCAAAGCCGAGCAGGTCGATGCCATCGGCCCCCAATTGGCCGCAGGCTATGGCGCGCTCGCCGATGATGCCGTGGGCACGCAGAACGTTGTCGGCCCCCAGGCAGCTGCCGAAGTGGCCACGGTCACGCGCAACACGGTGATGCTCGCCATCGTCGCGCTGGTCGTTGGCGCCGCGGCGGCCTTCTTCATCGGCCAGCTGATGTCGCGGGCGATTGGCGGCGTGGTCGCGCGGATGAACGCCCTCGCCCAGGGCGATCTTGAGATCGACATTGCCGGCACCGAGCGCAAGGACGAGCTCGGCGCGATGGCGCGGGCGCTGGTGATCTTCAAGGACAATGGCATCGAACGCCAACGCCTTGAGGATGAGCAGGCCCAGCAGGCTGAAATCGCGGCTGCCAAGAAAACCCGCGAGATGAACGAGCTGGCCGACGGCTTCGAGATGAGCGTCAACGAGGTGGTCTCCGCCGTCTCCTCGGCCGCCGAGCAGATGGTCGGCCTGTCACAAGGCATGAGCGATGCGGCAGACCGCGCCAATGGCCGGTCGTCCACCGTAGCGGCGGCCTCCGAAGAAGCCTCCACGAATGTGGAAACCGTCGCCGCGGCGTCTGAGGAAATGACCAACTCCATCGCGGAAGTGTCTGAGCGGATCAGCCAGTCAGCCACGATGACGGACGATGCCGCGCGCGGCGCGGAACGGGCGACGCAAACCGTCTCGCAACTGTCCACCAGCGCGCAGACGATCGGAGAGGTGGTCAAGCTGATCTCGGACATCGCCGAACAAACCAACCTTTTGGCGCTAAACGCGACCATTGAAGCCGCCCGCGCTGGCGAGGCCGGCAAGGGCTTCGCCGTGGTGGCTTCGGAGGTCAAAAGCCTTGCCAATCAGACCGCGAAGGCCACCGAGCAGATCTCGGCGCAGGTCACTGGCATGCAGGGCGACACCAATGCCGTCGTGGACGCCATCGACCAGATTGGCACCATGATCCAGGACCTCAACAGCACCGCTTCATCTATTGCTGCGGCTGTCGAGGAGCAGCACTCGGCGACCCAGGAGATCGCGCGCAACACCCAGCAGGCCGCCGATGGCACCCGCGAGGTCTCATCCAACATCACCGAGGTCTCGACCGCCGTGATGGAGACCGGGCAAGCGGCGCGTGAAGTGCTGTCCGCCTCCTCGCAGCTTGCCGAACAATCCGAGCAGTTGCAGGGGCGGGTTGCCGATTTCCTGACCAAAATCCGCGCCGCCTAAGGCACCTCAGAAGCCCCGCATCGGAACGCCGCGCCAGACCAGTTGGCGCGGCGTTTCTTTTTGCCGTGGTTTTGGCACGTTGGGCAGTTGCGCGGGCCGATCCGCTTGCCTATAAGGCCGCTTCGAGCCGCTCCGGTGGCCCGCGCCCAGGTAGCTCAGTTGGTAGAGCATGCGATTGAAAATCGCAGTGTCGGTGGTTCGATCCCGCCCCTGGGCACCATTCATTTCATGCTCCTAATGGTTTCAATGGGTTAGTGGGCACTTTTGTCCCACCGGTTGCCACCACCCAAAAAGGTGGGACACTTTTGTGCTACTTCCGTTCCGCTGAGATGCGTCTGAGCGCGCTCTCTGCACGCGTCTTCTGCCGCGCCGCGCGGGTGTAGCGGGTGACCTCTTTTGAGGTCCTATGGCCTGTGATGGCCATAATCTCTTGTTCGGTGCATCCAAGCTCAGCCAATCGCGCTGCGGCGGCTTTCCGAAGCCCGTGTATGCTACAGTGCTTGAGTCCGGCATCATTGCACCACTTACGGAAGCGATTGCCAAAGCCCTTGGCTGAAAACGGGCGGTTGAACTCCGTGACGAGGAACGTCAACTCACCAGTAGGACTGGCCTCAATGACTTCCATCAACCTGTCGCTTAGTGGGATCTCCAGATGAACCGGCGAACGGTTTCGCCCCTTATGTTGGGTGAAACTCAGCCACTCATCGCGCACATGCTGGCGACCGAACTGGACCAGGTCCGCCAGTCGCTGTCCGGTTCCAAGTGCCAACTCCAATGCCAGTCGAGGCTTAGTGCCAACGGGATAAGTACGTTCGTACTGCTCAATCTCTTCAACAGTCCAAGAGTGGATACCATCAGGGTTCTTGGAACGAAGATATTCAACCTGAGCGGCGGGATTCTGATCGTGCAGATCGTATCGCAAGGCAAACTTGAAGAGCTGGCGAAGTGCCTTGATCATGCCGTTGGCTGCTTCGGGGCGATCCATCATAGCGTCGCGTCGAACACGAATGTGTCTTGGCTGAAGTTGGCGATACGGCTTGTCCCCGTCTCCGTTTCTCTGGCACACCCGCTCGAGGGTCCGGCGTCGCACTTCCTGCGTCCTAGGCTCGAGCTCTCTAAACATTGCAGACTGAAAATACTCGACGCAGAGTTCGCGAAGTGAGCCGCTAACAACGGTTGTGTGTTTGGACCCATCTTGGCAAAGCACCGCAATTGCTGACCCATTGCTATGATTGTGATGCGCCGTTCGATAGTCGTCCCAAAACTCCGGCGAACCAAACGGGCCACGCAAGCGGACTTTCAGTGCTCCCTTCCGTCGGTAATAGAAACGGACGTTTCCATGACGATCCGTGTCCTCGACCACGTACTTAATACGAGTTCTCATGCCGAGGCTGGGAGCTCATCCCAGGCACTTCGTTCGATGTCGCCGTCACCTGGCAGGGCTTCGAACGACGCGTCCAGCTGATGTCGATCCCACACCCTTCGACCGTCCACCTTCTTTGCTGCAGGCATCCGGCTATCGCGAACCATCTCATCGAACTTTGTCGCACTAACGCCGATATACTTGGCGGCCTCTACACGTGACAGGCCACGGCTTGTTGGTGGCAAGACGGCGTTCCGCCCTGGTGTTTCACTGAGCATTTTCTGGCACTCCTACAATCTCGATCAGAGGCTTAAACAGTGGGAAGAGGTCGATTGTGACGCGCGTACAGATCGGTGTAGACAGAAGGTATTCAGTGTGAGCGGTCGCTGCAGCATTGCTCTCGCCTTCGTCCCATACGAACTCGGCGAACATGCCTTCCTCGGTAAAGACGCCTGAACGCCTAAGTTCGATTTGTAGGCTCCACCGCTCGTTTGCGCGCACACCATTGATTGCGTCCAGGAGTCCCCCATGGGACCGAACCAATCCATCTCCAGTCATTGATGGTGGCGCCCGGCGACCCATTTGGAACGATCGCTCAGCCGCTTCCAAAACAGGTTGAAAGGCCCGAACATCCATCGCTATGCCAGCAAGCTCAGTTAGAATGGCACAGCGAAACACCTCAATTGTGCGGAAAGCTAAAGTACCTCGATCGTCAATCTTCTCTCCGCCATGCAGCAAGCCACGCTTCGCTAAATAGCGCACCCGGTTCAACATAGGCCGTTCCGAGGCAGCGTCTGTCCCGCTGGCCTCACAAAGCGCGCTGTGCATCTCGCTGGCAGTGAAGAGCTTGCTCATCAATCTCATTCCATTTCGTGAGATACCATAACATACTTTAGCGATATCGCCAGACTTTTCTCGCGACGTCGCTAAAGATGAGCTTTTGGGTTGGATGCGTCCGGATCAGATCGTTCCCGAGATCGCGATACCGATCGTGTTGCAAGGGGGCTAAGGTGCTAAAACCGAAAGACCGCCTAACAGCTTTGGTTGTCTCACACATCTACGAATGCTTGCATGGTTAGTCGGAAACTACCCAAGTCCAGTGACGCCCTTTGCTGAGAACAACTAATTGGCAGCAAGCGCTCGTCGTGTACAAAGGTGGTTATGAAGAACAATCCAGCTCTGCAAGATCGCGTGATTGCTCTTGGGCCAGGATCGCCCCCAATTCCTGAACGCTTGCTACTCGCACATGCAAGAGGTGAGGTGCTTTTCATCTGCGGGGCAGGTGTCTCAATGCCTGCCCAGTTGCCTGACTTCAAACTACTCGTTCTGGACGTTTATAAGGTTCTCGATCCGCCCGTTTATAATGCAATGGCGCATGCCTCGGCTACGCCAGTTGATCAATGGCAAACCCATTGCGGTAGCCTGACCAACGCCCAGTCTGCAGAGGTTAGGCGCTTTGTCCTTGGCGACTTCGACGTGGTGCTCGGAATGCTCGAACGCCGGTTGGACGGTCAAGTACAAGCTGGCAGCTCGGTCCGCGGACAAATAGCCGAGCAACTCCGCGTAAAGTCTGCGTCTCCTGCTGCAATCCACAAAGCACTCATTCGACTGGCTGACCGGGGCGGAGCGCACACAATTGTAACGACGAACTTCGACCGACTGTTCGAAGTCGCTGCCCAGCATCTCAAGGTTATGGTGGAAACCTATTCGTTAGGAGGCATACCCCGCCCGTCGAGAGGCGAGCAGTTCTCTGGCGTTTTGCACATTCATGGGGTCTTGGAAAAGAAGCCGAGCAGGCCATCCGACCTGGTGGTTTCAGACCAGGACTTTGGCGAGTTCTACCTGCGGCGGCGTGTGGTGCCCGACTTCATCTACGATGCAGCAAGGCTGTTCAACCTAGTACTTGTTGGCTACAGCGCAAACGATCCCCCAATGCGCTACCTGTTAAATGCCGTGGCGGCCGATGGCAGTCGATTTGACGACCTCAAAGAACGTTTTACGTTCACAAGCTCGTCCGACGGAGTGATACTTGAGGATTGGCGCGGTCGTGGCATAACACCGATCACCTATGATCCAAGCCAAGAACATAAGGCATTGCGCACCACACTGGAGCGATGGGCAGAGCTATCGGCGATAAACGGAAAGCCAGAACGCATTGCTACCGAGCTAAAGAGGATAGTCACAGCCGATCACGCGAATGCTACCGAAGCAGAGCGCGATTTATTCGATCACCTCATTCGCCGAAGTAACCCTGCAGAAAGAGCCCAGTTCTCGAACTTAGTCTCTAAATGCGGCGCGGACATCGGTTGGCTCAACGCAATCTTGGCCGTGTCTGAGAACGATGCACGGGCACAAAAACCATGAACTCGGAATGGGCACTACTAAGCCCGCAGGAGCACGACACGTTTAGTCTTGTTGTCGCATTCTTGGAAGACCGGCTTGGTGAACAACAAAGCATTGACTGGGCCCTCACACTTGAACCAACCAAACGCGCTGAACGTGCTGCGTTAGCGTTCCTGCTAAGAAGAAAGCTCAATGGCAGTCTTCCGGAGCCTTGGGCCAGCGCGTGGCGACTGGTCCAGCGGTTTTGGTCGACAACTCCTTACTTGAGGGACGATGGAACAGCGATCTACGCCATACAGGAAAGGCTGCAAAACGGAGACCGGTCAGGTGGATTGGTTGAAGCGCTGGTCAAGCTCGTAGAGCCGAGGCTTGATGTCAAAGCACACGATGCTTGGCATTGGAAATGGGTAGACAGGCCCAAACGCGCGAGGAAAGTTGAGCATATCCTCTCGGTCAGTCTTACTAGTGGTGACCTGCTAAGCTTGGATGTGCTGAAGCTTGAAGATATTGACGATACCCGTTTTCTAACGACCCTCGGCAACAGCTTAGAAGCTTCCGTAGTAAACGGGTTGGACATGGCCCGTGAGATCGGTTGGGACGGCAGAAGTTCTTTTGTCGGAGGCAGCTTCCTCTACCGGGTCCATTACACACAACCGACACCAAGACACAGGGAAGACGGAGAACCCGACGCTTATCATCGAGGCATTGCCCCTTCTGTCAAACTGCTGAACGCAGTCGTGCAGCGTTTGGCGACAATAAAACCACAACAGGCACAACCGTTTATTCATCGGTGGAAGCTCGACCAAACGCATGTGTTTAAGCGCTTGTGGGCGTCAATGGCTCGCAGCGACGCGCTCGCCAAGGTGGATGAGGTAAGCGCGTTTATCCAACAGCTCGATACAAAGGAGTTTTGGGCGCTTCACTCAAACCCCGAGTTTACGGAGTTGAGAACGGTCAGGTTCAATTCGTTAGACGATAGGTCCAAACGCCAGTTGACAAAGCGATTGAAGAAAGGCCCACCGGCGAGCATGTGGCCAAGGGATGTGGAACGGGAAAAGGTCACAAACGCGAGGCTCTACTGGTCGGTCCGTGAGTTGCGCCGAATACAGGTAGCCGGCGGAGTGTTAAGCAAGTCGGCCGCAGACTGGTTAGAGGATCGCCTGCCCCAGTTTCCCGACCTTTCCGACCTAGCGATTGACGATGGCTTCCCTGAAGGACCAACAGTTCGATCTGTGCCGCGCCAACCCGACAACAGGTACAACTCGCTGTCGGGGAAGGCTCGTCTTATCGCGTTGGAAACAGCTTTGAAGTCGAGCCGTAGCGGATGGGACTACGATGATCCAGGGGGCGCCAATGACTGGATCAATCAAGACGGTAATGCCCTCAGTATACTCAGTGACTTCGAGGCCGTTGAAGGAGCGACTAATGACTTCCCGGAGGTCTGGAAGCGCTTCGGGTGGGCGCACAAACCACTAACGGGCTCAGACCAATCTGAAAAGCTCGAGGAACAGTTAGAACAAAGTGTTCGGGTGCTACGACTTCTAGACCAGTTGTCGTTTGCCACCCTAGCGCAAGCCATTGATGGCGTCTCAGCTTGGCTGTCGTCGTGGGAAAAGCTCATAGTGAAGAGCGACGTTTTTCTACCGGTTTGGATGCGCATTTGGCAGGTAGCGGAAGAGGTGACCAACGCTACTCCGGATGATCATGAAGAGACCGACTTAGGCGTGAGTGCGCGTTCGTCCAACGATGACGAAGAACCGATGGATCTCGACACCCTAAACACCCCAGCCGGGAAGCTAATTGGTGTCTTCCTGGCGGCATGCCCAAACCTCAACCAAGATCGACAGGTGTTCGGTAAAGGTTCTCCCGAGCAGGTATTGAGAGACATTTTAGCCAATGCCCACGGTAGGAGCGGGCTCATTGGCAAACACCGTATGATCGAGGCTTTGCCTTACTTTCTTGCGGCAGACCGCCAGTGGGCCGAAGTCAACCTGATTGCGCCACTTCGTGGAGATGATGAAGAAGCACTGCCGCTGTGGCGAGCGTTGGCCCGTCGTACACACTTTACTGAGGTCCTTGAGATCATCGGCCCAGAAATGGTTGAGCGCGCAAACGACCGGAGGTTGGGGCGAGAGACCCGTCGTAGCTTGGTCTTCAGTTTGGTGATAGAAGCCCTTCATGCGTTACGTGAGCGGCGTGAACCAGCTGTACCAAACGCTGACATTCAACAGATGTTGCGACTACTTGATGATGAGGTTCGTGCGTGGGCTGCCGACAGCGTGCAGAGGTTTGTGCGTGACCTCTCCGCCGACGGAAAGCGCGACAAGGGCCAGGATGCATCCGAACAGTCTTCAGCGCTCAGTGCTGCCGACCTTTTTCGACAAGCCGCGGCTCCCTTTCTAGCAAGCGTGTGGCCACAAGAGCAGTCTTTAGCAACCCCTGGCGTTAGCGGGGCACTTGCAGACTTGCCAGCTACCGCCGGGGATGCATTCGCAGAAGCTGTTGATGCGATTACCCGCTTCCTCGTCCCTTTCGATTGCTGGTCGATGCTCGACTATGGGTTATACGGAGAGGAGGGTACTGCGAAGAAGATCGACGTCGTTGACGATGAAGATAAAGCGAAGGCCTTACTGCAATTGCTTGATTTAACCATTGGCCATGCTCAAGGTTCAGTTGTTCCTTATGACTTGGCGACTGGACTGGAGCACATCGGAACAATTTCACCGGCTCTAAAACGATCGCCTGAGTTCCGACGCTTGTCGACTGCCTCGCGGCGCTGATCCGTGCTTAGCTTCTATGTCCTCAATTCGATATGAAGTGTGGTGGATGGACAGATTACCTCTTCCTCCACAAAGTACGCTGAAGGATGTAGCACCATGAACAGGAGCACCCGACCACTTTGAATGGTGTTCGATCTTGTGTTTTGGTTCTCTTTAGCCTCAGCCTCATGTTCGCTCCGGGGCCTTGGTAGGACTATCTTCCTAAGCGAGGTGCGTTGAGATCCCGGACTTCGATAGTTTTCCGGTCACCTTGGCTATCATCATAGCAGCCGCCAAATGTACGTTCTGAGCCTGCGCAGCTGAGTAAAGGCTGCCCTCAAGCTCTTCTACAAACTCTGATAAGCTTTGGTTCCAACATCCTTGTGCCCCCGAGGTGTGTGAACCTCTCCTGTCGATCCTACGCAATTCTACAGCAGCCGCTGGTATTTAGAGTGATGTGCTACCGAGTTGTGGCGGTGATCTTTAACTCCTCCACCCAGTGAGGAGTGATGCTACAGCCCTAAAGGGCATGTAGCTGTAGCATCCTCCCTCCGCAGCTGGGCTGCCGCCTGCAGCAACCTTGTCGCTTGGATGTAAGCTACTGTTTTAGAACGCTACTTTCCGTAGCAACCGCTCGTAGCAGGGTGATGAGGGGCTGGAATAGCACGGGACGGCGCCAGCCCCCCATCGATCACACCGCTGCCGTTTGATCATCGTCCGAACCAAACGCCGACCTTGCGCGTTCAGCGTTCGCATTGACACGGGAAATCAAGCCATCGATCTCCTGCAAGACACCTCGCTCGATCATATCCTTCATTGCGCGTCGGGTCGCGTCCATCCGGGCTTTGTGGCTCTTTGCTTCCGTAACACGGTCGTCCGCCGCAGCCACCTCCAGAAGATCTTTGCGGGGAACCTTCGGGTTCGGCTGCTCATCCAATACCGAGAGCAAGCCGCGTTGAGCCCGCGTCAACCGCACGCCCTCACCAAACGCACCCTTTGGCAACTCCTCTGCGTATGCAGCGCGGACCATCTCCCCGTCATCATCACGCCCGAGCTCTTTCAGCCCGATCGTAAAACCAACATCGAGATCGCAGGTGCCGTTTCGGTTCTTCGTTAGGCGGCCATAAATGTTACCAGCGTCGTTCCGCGGCTTTAGATGCACTGCCACATCAAGCGCGCCGTTCAGCACGCTATGGCCGCGCGGAGTTGTACCATCAGCCTTGGTTCCATGGTGGATTAGGATGACCGCAGCGCCCCAAGATGCCAACGCACGCGCGACCGCAACCACACGCGCCATCGACTTGGCGTCATTCTCCTCCAGACCCGGAAATGCCATTGCAAGAGTGTCAATCACCATGAGCTTCGGCTTTCGCTTCTTAACCGCCTTCGCAAGTGCCTTGAGGTTAGGTGAATCGGGCGTGAACAGATCGCTTACACCACCAACCAACTCGAGATTAGATGTATGGCCATGCCGCTCACGCAAAGCACGGACCCGGTATTCAAGCCCTGTTGGATCTTCAGCAGCAACGTAGAACACAAGACCCGGCTTGGTCCGCTGGTTGAATACAGGATAGCCAAGCGCCACCCGGTAACACATGTCCGGCCCCAGGAGTGACTTGCCAGCGCCAGGGTCCCCGAACACGCACCCGATCTGTCCGGGGGCAATGAAGTTCTTGACGACGTATGGGCGGTTTAGATCCAGACCGCACTGATCTGCAGTCTTGAATCTGAGACCCTGGTCATCGTCCTCCGCGTCATTGTTTGACTCGGGTGGCACCATGTCATCGGTGAAAGCCGAATTTGGATCTGCCTTCGGACCATGTGGGTTCCAGCCATACTCCTTGGCCCAATGGAACAGGGTTCCTTCATCGCGACCACCATCGGCCTTAAAGCCCCCCCAAAGGCGTTGGACTTCTCCTTTCTTGTACTTCTGCCCCTGTCGGCTCCAAGCGTCCACCAACCGTAGCGCTGGCTGAGAGCCACCAGTTGCTGCATGAAGGCTCATGAGTATGGCAATCCAGATCTCGTATGAGCAGTCTGGTGGAATATAGCTTAGCGCCTCTTTGTGCCGCTTGAGTTCGTCGTCGACATCGAGATCATCAAACTCCTGAGTGGAGTCCCATTCCCCTCCGTCAGCCTGCGGATCGTTGTGTGATGACTTGGCGTTTCCACGTCCGATTGCGATCGCATCTAGATCGTCGCGTTCATCAATGTAGTCGCCAACAGTAATTGCCAGCGACATTGGAACAGCGTCGCTATCTTCCAGATCAAACGCTTCGATCATTTCCGGATCGGCGCTGACTTCGCCAAAGTAGCAAGAGAAGGCTCGGTTAAACGACTCGTCTGCAAGACAGCCATCAAAGATGCCATTCAAGCGGGCGACTAAAGCGTATCGTTCCTCAATGCTGCACTCTTGAGAGAGTGGACATAGAATTCGCCAGCGGTGACCCTTTCCATCGAGACCGTTGATGGGCTCGTATAGATGATTGCAGTTATGCAAGCGGCTTCGAGGCGTTTCACCGCTTCCTTGAACGACATGACACCTGCATCGTAGTCGACCTCAATGCCGAATACCGCGATGACATTAGCAACGTGCCGGAGGCTATCCCCCGCTGCCGATCTGACGACCCCAAAAGTGCTTAAGCTCAACAGCCGCAGACCACGCTTGCTAGCAGCACGCGCTCGCTTAATCCGAAGAGCAATTTCCAATAAGGTCTCGGTATACTGCTGCTTGTCACCTGCATAGAGGTCGGGGAACACGGTGTAGCTGATGAGCTTACTCAGCCTGTTGTCACCAATGAGCTCCAGGACGGCGAGTGCCACATCGAGGCACCAGTATATCGCCGCTTGAAATCCCCTAGGGTTGCGGTAATATAATACCGTATCTGAACAGTCATCTTCTAAACCGCCGTCGTCTGAGTTCCCATCTCGGGCGGCGGCTTCTTCGTTCGGCGGCGGATCATCTTCAAGGCTAGGATCCTCGCCATTCGGTGGGACACTTTCCCCGAAATCCCCTGTAAACGGGTGGGAAGTCTGAGTGTCCCACTCCTCGCTATCATATTGAATTTGATCGCTTTGGGCATTCCGCCCCTGGGCACCATCTTTCCTTCATAGGAAGCATCCCGAGGCGCCGCACATCAGGCGCCGAACCCCTTACTCCGCCGGCGCGGGGTCGGGCTCCGGTTTGTCCGCATACGCGCGGCTGGCGCGCCACTTTTCGAGGTTGGCCCAATCGAAATAGATCGTCAGCGCTGAGGGCAGCACGAAGATCGTCAAAAGCGTTGACGACAGAAGCCCGAAGGCGACCGACGTGACCAGCGGCACCATGGTTTGCGCCTGGGGCGAGGTTTCAAAGACGATCGGTATAAGGCCCACAAAAGTCGTGGTGAAACTGAGGATGACAGGGCGGAAGCGGTGGCGCACAGCCTCGATGGCGCCTTCCATGGCGCTCTCTTCGCTTTCCATTTCAAAGAAGGTCAAAAACAGGATCGCGTTGTTGACGACGATCCCGGCGAGCGAGGCGAAGCCGACAAAACTCGGCATCGCAAGGTCGATCCCGACCAGCATGTGACCCAGCACCACACCTATGAGCGCAAAGGGGATCGACAGCATCACCACGATCGGGAGCGTGTAGGAATGAAACTGGAAGGCGAGGATCAGGTAGACGCCGATTAAGCCGATCAAAAGCGCCACGAAGATCGAGGTCTGCGTCTCCTGCTGCGCCTCCGTCGCCCCGCCAATGCCCACGGTGACGCCCGGATAGGCTTGCATGATTTGTGGCGCGTACTCGCTGAGGACGGCGTTGGAGATGGCGGTCGATGTGGTGGCGCTTCGGTCGATCTGGCCGATGATCCGCGCGATGGCCTCGCCATTTTGCCGGGTAACTTGGGTGTAGCCTTCAACGGGCACGATGTTGGCGATTTGCGCCAACGGTGCGCTGCCGCCGGAGGGCAAGACGATCGGGAACTGCTCCAGTTCGGCGATCGTTGGGACGGTATCATCGATCTCGACGCGCACGGCGATGTCGGAAAAGCCTTCAGAGAACTCATCGGTCTCTGAGCCCGAAAACGCGGCACGCAACTGGCTCGTCAGGTTTTGCGCCGTCAGGCCGGCCGCCTCGCCAAAATCATTGAGGCTGAGCTCCAGCTGCGCTTGGCCGCCCGCAAAGTCATTGTAGGCGCCGGTGACATCGGGCCGCGCGATCAGCTGGGCGTAAAGCTCGGCGGAAGCGGCTTGCAGCTGGCCAAGGTCGCGGGATGATAGCTGCACATCAAGGTCGGAGCCGCCTGGTGTTCCGGAGGTTTGGATAAAGCTCGACTGCGCCACATCAGGCAGCGGACCTGCCAACTCTTCCCACAGCGTAGCCACGTCGTCAGCGGTGATGTTGCGCTGTTCGCTTTCAAGCAGATCCACCGTCACGGTCACCGTGTGCGGGCCGTTGCTGCGCACATCGAGGTTGGTCGCGTAGCGAACCAAAACGCGCTCAACGAGGGGCTGGCCATCGCGCGTGAGGGGCGTGCGTTCCGCGTCCACCTGCTCGATGCCAGCCAGGAGCCGCGCCACCGTTTCTTCGGTGCGTTCGAGCGGCGATCCGGAGGTCAGCGCGATGCGCGCTTCGATGGTGTCGCCTTCGGTTGTGGGGAAGCCAACAACCTTGATCGTCCCCGAGGTTATCAGCCCAACGGTGGCAATGAGAATGCCGAAGGTGAGGCCCAACGTGGCGTAGCGCCATTCGACGCAAAAGCGGGTGATGGGCAGAACGATCTTCTGCGCCAGGGTTTCGATCAACCGCGGGACCAAGCGGCGGTTCTGCTTCTCGCGGTCGGCATGCACGTGGCTGAGATGGTTGGGCAGAACCAAGAAGGCCTCAACGAGGCTGACGGCCATCACCACCAGAAGCACAATGGGCACAACCTCGAGGATGGAGCCCAGTTCGCCGGACAGGAACATCAGCGGGGTGAAAACGCAGGCGGTGGTGAGAAACGATGAGAAGACCCCCGGCGCCACCTCGGCTGACCCTTTGTAGGCGGCCTGCTTGTCGCTGCCCCTACGGCGCCACTTGTCGATATTGTCGGCGATGACGATGCTGTCATCCATGATCAGGCCAACCGCCATCAGCATGGCGATCAGCGAGATCATGTTGATGGTGATCCCCATAGCGTTGAGAATGAAAAACGCGCCCAAAAAGCTGATGGGCAAGGTGGCCGACACCCAGAACGCTTCTTTGAAGCTGAACACCAGCGACATCACCACCAAGACCAGAACCAGCCCGATCGCGGTGTTTTCAACGACGATGGCGATGCGCTCTTCAATGTTCTCGGTCTCGTTGTTGACGATGGTGATCTCAAAGGGATCGGGCAGGCGCGCCTCTTCGGCGTCGATAATCTCTTGCACCTGCGCAAAGGCATCGATGGCGTCCGCTGCGCCGGTTTTAAGGACGCGGACGGTGGCCGCCTCTTTGCCGTCGATGAACGATTGCAGCTCGGGGCGCGCATCTATCAGCCCCACCGCGGCCACATCGGCGACGCGCACAAAGCCGCCGGTGCTGGTTTCGCGGATGACGATCTGCTCAAGGCTGGCGGCGGATCGCCGAACGCCTTCATAGCGCAGGGTCACATCAAGCTGTTCGGTCTGCGCGGTGCCGAGCGGCTGGTTGAAGGACCGGGCGCTGATCGCGTCGGCCACGTCACGGGCCGACAGGCCATAGCGGCGCAAGGCCGCCTGATCGAGCGCGACGCGATATTCCTGTTCGCTTGTGCCGCCCACTTCGGCGTCCGCGACCAGCGGCAAGGCTGACAGCCGGGCCGCAAGTTCATCGGCGTAGCGCAGCAAGCCACCGGGCCCATCAATGCCCGAGACCGCGAGCAGCACAATCTGCTCTTCCTGCCCCGAGACCGTGACCGTGGGTTCTTCAGAGTCTTCTGGCAGGCCCTGCAGCGACTGCACCTCCGAGAGGGCGTCGTTGAAGAACTGCGAGATGTCGCCATCCTCTTCCATGGTCAGCGTCACCGTCGCCCGGCCTTCGGTCGACTGGCACTCGATATCGTCGAGCTGAGATAGCCCGTTCAGGGCGCTGTCGAGTTCGGCACAAACCTGCTCGTCGACATCGATGGCCGCAGCGCCGGGATAGATCACCGTGACGGTGACCGTGGAGGGCGTGAACTCAGGGAAGCTCTCCCGTTCGATGCCCGTGATGACGCTGAGGCCCAGAATACAGGCCGCGATCATCATGATGTTCGCGGCAACCGGGTGCAGAACGAAGTAGCGGATCATTGCGCCGCGCTCGCATCGGAGCGTTCAGCCAAACTGTCGCTGAGGCTAACCGGCGCCAACAAGGTGCCGAGCACCGCCGGTTCAGGTGGCGCGACGATAAGCTGATCGCCCGGGTTCAGCCCCGATGAGATGACAAGGTCGCCCGCGCTGCGTCCCGCGACGGTCACCGCTTGGCGCTGCAGGCGGGTGTCCGCATCGACGACGTAGACATAGGCGCCGTCCTCTGTCTCGACGACGGCAGAGCGCGGCACCCGCGCCTGGGCGGACGGGGTGAGGCCGCCAAACTCAACGGCGACAAAGGCGCCGTTGGTCAGCGGCGGTCGGCGGGTTGCGGGGTCCGGAAGGCCGGCCCCCCTCACCTCGACGACGATGCCCAATGTGCCGGTGCTTGTATCGACCGAGCCATCGAGGCGAACGATCTGCGCGTCATAACGGTGCTCGACCTCCTGGGACAGCACCACGGTTGCGCTCACGCCCGCTGCGTCGAGCGCGCGCATAGCGGCGTCGGTCTCAAAGGGGCTGAAGCGGGCCATGATGTCGGCCGTGTTGGGGATCAGCAGTTCCAGAGCTTCGGCCATGGCGGCGGGTTGAACCTCGGCCACCACCTCGATGGCCTCGATGCCCGCCAGGGTCACCAGCTGATCGCCGGGGCGGATGTAGACCCCTTCGGATGCGCTCTCTTCGAGGATGCGGCCATCAAAAGGCGCGATGATCCGCGTGTTGGCGAGGTTGCGCTCGGCTTCCTCCACATCGACACGCCGCGAAGCGAGCGTGGCCTCGGCGCTTTCGCGTTGGACCGGGTAGAGCGCGAGCGCGTTCTCGAGATCGAGCACACGGCGCTGCTGGGTGATCAGGTCGCGCTGGGCCTGTTCGAGCGAGGCGATGGCGGTGGTGCCGCTTTGCACCAGCGCTTGCCGGCGGTCCACATCGGCCTGGATGACGGCTTCGATCTGGCGCTCGAGGACGAGCTGCTCGCCGGTGTTTTCCTCCTGGGCGTTGAGTTCGGCGAGCTGGGTCTCGGCAATGGCCAAATTGGCCAAAGCGCGGTCGCGGGCGATCTCATAGTCGCGCGGATCAACCTCAACGATCAGCTCACCCTGGCGTACGGGCGAGCCAACAGCGACGCTCGGCGAGACGGCGATGATGCGTCCATCGACCTGGCTGATGCCTTCCCATGTTCGCAAAGGCTCCACGCGCCCATAACCGGTGACCGAGACGGGCACCTTGGCCGGCGCGACCTCCAGCGTGCGAACCGGGATGCGCTGCTCGGCGACGCTTTGCGTCGTGGGTTCCGGACCGGCATTGTTGATGAGCCAGAAGGCGCCGATGCCGATGGCGATGGCGGGAATGAACAGGAGGATCCGCCAAGTCATTTCGGCACCTTTGGGCTGCAATTGATCGTGTTGGCTGAACAGATGGCGGCGTTTGGGAAACGATCGCCGTCAAGCCAGAGCAGGACTGAGGAGGCGCGCGCGGCGCTTGGTTAACACGATGTAAACACCGCGCTTTGCGTAAGGGAAGAGCGCTTGGCTGCGCGGGGGCACTTTCTTCGCGTCAGTTCGGCGGGCGCGCCGGGCCGCGCAAAACTTATCGGCCCGTGAAGATCGGCGATTGCCCGCGGGGCGTTCGTCCTGTTAGTGCGGCGGCGCAGGCAGCGTCCGCTGCCCCGAAATTTTATGAAATGGAGACCACTTGTGGCACTGAAAACCGTTACCGCCGAAGGCGCGCCGCCCGCTGTTGGCCCTTACAGCCATGCCGTCAAAGCCGATGACGTTCTGTACGTCTCAGGGTGCCTGGCGCTCGACGAGACCGGCACCTTTTTGGGCGGCGACGCCGCGGCGCAGGCCGAGCAGGCCATGTCAAACCTCGGTAAGGTTTTGGCCGCGGAAGGGCTTGGCCCATCGGACGTCGCCAAGTGCGTCGTGTTCCTGACCGACATGGCCGACTTTCAGGCGGTCAACGCGGTCTATGGCGCGTTCTTCGGCGACCATAAGCCGGCGCGGTCCTGCATTGCCGTTGCAGCGCTGCCGCTCGGCGCCACCGTGGAAGTGGAAGCGATCGCCAAAGCGGGCTGATCGCCGCCCGATGAGGCAGACCGTGGAGCGCTTTGCCTTGACGCATTAGCTGGCCGTGCGCCCTCGCTCCACCATGGTGGTGAGGACGTCGTCTGCGTCGCGCTTCCACCAGGTCTCAGCCGAGAAAATCTCAACTTCGTTGAGGCCGCTGAAGCCGGCGGCCTCGACCTGACTGCGAATGCCGGCGATGTCGATCACGCCATCGCCCATCATGCCCCGATCGAGCAGCAAGTCCCGGGTTGGGACCAGCCAGTCGCAGATGTGAAAGGCGAGCAGCCGCGAGGCGCCCGCGCGGTTGATCTGGTCTGGCAGCTCGGGGTCCCACCACACATGGTAGACGTCGCAGGCAACGCCGAGGGCGCCGGACGCGTCGGGGTCGAGCGCATCGCATAGATCGAGTGCTTGGCGCATCGTGTTCACGCAGGCCCGGTCGGCGGCGTACATTGGGTGCAGCGGCTCAATGGCGATGGGCATGCCGGCACCGCGCGCATACTCGAGCGTCTGGCCAAGCCCATCTTCGACCATCGCGCGCGCGGCGGCGATGTCTTTGGAGCCTTCTGCCAGCCCGCCCACAACCATCACAAGGCACGCGGCGCCAATCGCAACGGCCTCGTCAACGGCGCGCTTGTTGTCGTCGAGCACGGCGTCGGTCAGCGCGCCTTCAGCGGTGTACCAGCCGCCTCGGCACAGGCCTGAGACGGCCAGGCCAGCATCCGCGATCATCCGGGCGCCCTCCGAGACGCCGGCCTCGTGCAGCTTGTCGCGCCAGGGCGCGATGCCGCCAATGCCGTGGCGGACGCAGCCATCTACGCATTGCGCCAGGTTCCATTGCGCCCGCACGGTGGCGGTGTTGAGCGACAGTTGCGCGGGCTCGGGCACCGGCTAGGCCTCCCAGCCGCGGGCCGAGAACACGGCGTGGGCCCGCGCGGCGGTTCGTTCAGGGTCGGTGAACAGCTGTGCCGCGTTGGCGAGGCGAATGATCTCGGCGAGATGGACCGTCGAGCGGGCCGCTTCCTGCCCGCCCACCATCGTGAAATGGTCCTGATGGCCGTTGAGATAGGCCATGAACACGACGCCGGTTTTGTAGAAACGGGTTGGCGCGCGGAAGATGTGCCGAGACAGCGGCACGGTGGGTCCGAAGGCGCTATCATAGCCGGCGTCATCACCGCGCCCGAGTGCGCTCAGGGCTCGCGCGGCGGCGCCCGCGATGGGATCGAAAATGCCCAAAAGCGCGTGGGAGTAGCCTTCCTCGTCGCCGGCAATCAGGTCCGGGTAGTTGAAGTCATCGCCGGTGTACATCTTCACGCCCGCCGGCAGCCGGCGGCGCATGGCGATCTCCTTTTGCGCTGACAGGAGCGAGATTTTGATTCCGTCCACCTTGTGGGCGTTTGCTGCGATGGCGGCCAGGCAGGTTTCCATCGCCGCCATATGGTCGCCGCTGCCCCAATAGCCCTCAAGGGCGGGATCGAACATCTCGCCAAGCCAATGCAGAATAGCGGGCTGGGCCAGGCCCGAGAGCACGCGGTTGTAGACCGTCAGATAGTCGTCCGGGCCTTTGGCCGCGGCTGCAAGCGCGCGCGACGCCATCAGGATCACGCGGCCGCCCGTGGCTTCGACCGCTTCGCACTGCATCTCATAGGCGCCGATGACGTCGTCCAGGGTGACATCCGGACCGGGCGTGAGATGGTCTGTGCCCGCGCCGCAAGCGATCAGGTGACCCCCGGCGCGCGCGTCGGTGACTGAGCGCTCGATCAGTTCGCGTGAGGTCGGCCAATCAAGGCCCATGCCGCGCTGTGCGGTGTCCATCGCTTCGGCGACCCCAAAGCCTAAAGACCAAAGGTGCTGGCGGAAGGCGAGCGTGTGGTCCCAATCGATGGCGCAATCGATCCAAGGGTCGTTGTCCGCCATCGGATCGGCAACGACATGGGCGGCGGCATAGGCGGTGCGGTTCCACGACCCGCCGTCCGCCTGGGCTGCGACGCCCGCGGCGAGCGTGACCGAGGACGGTACGCCATCCGCGGTGGGCAAGCGCAAGGTGGTGGATCGTGGCGGTGCACTGGTCATGGTCGCTCTCTCTCCTAGTCCAGTGTGATGTCAGGAACATCGAGCCAGCGACGCTCCTTCCAGCTTTGGTAGCCAAGCTCGGCCAGCTGCACGCCTTTCGCCCCTTCAAGCAGGGTGTAGTGCCACGGCGCATCCTCAACGACATGGCGCAGGAACTGTTCCCACTGCACCTTGAAGCCATTGTCGAACACGGTGTTATCAGGCACCTCCTCCCAGCCTTCAAAGAAGTTCAGTGTTTGGGGCTGGTCGGGGTTCCAGACCGGCTTGGGGGTGTTGACCCGCGCTTGTGAGAAGCACCGGTGCAGGCCGGCAACGGCCGAACCGTGGGTGCCATCAACCTGGAAGGTCACCAGGTCGTCGCGGCGGACCCGCACGCACCAGCTTGAGTTGATATGGGCAACGATGCCGCCCTCCAGCTCGAAGGTCGCATAGGCTGCGTCATCGGCATCGGCCGCGTAGTGCTCGCCGTTCTCGTCCCACCGGTCGGGGATGTGCACAGCGCCCATGCAGGAGACCGATTTGACCGGCGCGACCACATTGTCGAGCACGTAGCGCCAGTGGCAGAGCATGTCGGAGATGATGCCGCCGCCATCCTTGGCGCGGTAGTTCCAGGAGGGCCGCTGGGCGGGCATCCAATCGCCCTCGAAGACCCAGTAGCCGAACTCGCCGCGCACCGAGAGCATGCGGCCGAAGAAGCCAGCGTCGCGGAGCCGCTTGAGCTTGATCAGCCCCGGCAGGTCGAGCTTGTCGTGGACGATGCCGTTTTTGACGCCCGCGCGCTGGGCGTAAGCGGCGATGTCGCGCGCCTCTTCAAAGCTCTCGGAGACCGGCTTTTCGCAATAGATATGCTTGCCGGCATCGATGGCTTTGCGCAGCAGTTCGGGGCGCAGCTTGGTCGACGCCGCATCGAAAAACAGGGTGTCATCGGGGTTCGCCAAGGCCGCATCAAGGTCGGTGGTCCAGCGCGCCACGCCATGCTTGGCGGCCAACGCCTCCACCTTGTCGGCGTTGCGACCGACGATGATGGGGTCGGGCATCAGCAGCGATCCATTGGCCAGGGCCAGGCCACCTTGATCACGGATCGCGAGGACGGAGCGGATGAGGTGCTGGTTCATCCCCATGCGGCCGGTGACGCCGTGCATGATGATCCCGATACGCTGGGTTCTCATTGGGTACTCCTATTGCGCAAGACTTGTGAGCTCGCCGGGCCAATGCGCGCGGATGGTCGCGGCGGCGATGGCGGCGGTGATTGTGGCATCGATAACGGGCTTGAAAGGCTCGATGGCGATGGGTTCCGACCAGCCCACTTCGGCAAGGGCGGCGGTGATCTCATCAAACGGATCGAGCCCCGTGCCCGGCGCGCCGCGGTTGGTGTCGTTGAGCTGAATGTGGGCAATGCCACCGCGCGGCACCTGGGTGCGGATGAGGTCGGCAACCCGCAAGACCTCGGCCTGCCCGGCAGCGGAGGCATCGATCATGGTTTGGAAGGCGGGCTTGTCCACCGCATCAACGAGCTGGCGAGCGTCGGCCACCGTGTTGATGAACCCCGTTTCAGCGCGCGAGAGCGGCTCGATACAGTAGGTGACCCCATCGGCTGCGGCGGCATCGGCAATCGGGGCGAAGAAGCCCGCCGCGCGGTCCATCGCCTCCTCTGTGCTCATTCCGTCGGGCACGATGCGTGAAGAGGGCGAGCCATGCACCAAGACGGTGCCGCCGAGCCGCGCACATTGCGTGATCAAGGCGAGTAGGATCTCGGAGGTCGCCTCGGCTTTTTGGGGGTCCAGGATCGAAGCGTCCGGGTAGGGTGCCAAAAGCCAATGCAGGCCCGTCACCGACAGGCCCTCGGCATTGATGGTGCGGCGTATGTCGTCAAGCGCGCTGTCGGACAGACGGTGCGGCTCGGCGGCCAGGCTGCCGGGCGCCAGCTCAAGGCCCATATAGCCGAGCGCTTTTGCGATGCGGCACTGGGCGGCCAGGTTATGGCCCTCATCGGCGAGCATCTCGTTGCACAAAGACAGGCGGAGCGGCGGCGTCACGTCATCGTGCTCCGGGGGCCGGGGCACTGTCGGGCCGAAGGTAGCGGATGACCATCTCGCCAATGTCGGCGCTACGGCGCTGCATCCAGGCCTCATCGATGGAGACCTCGAAGACCGCGCGCAGCGTGTGCTGGTTCGAGACCGGGAAGTAGCACAGCGACGCGATGGTGATGTACAGTTCCTGCGGCTCGATCCCTTGCCGGAAGATGCCCATCTGGGCGCCGCGCTGCAGCAGGCCGCCGAGCTCTTCAATGAGGTGTGACTGGATCGCTGGCGCGTCTTTGATCTGCCGGATGGTGCTGCCGCCACGCAGGTTCTCGGTGTTGAGCATCGAGATGAACCAGGGCTTGTCGACAAAGTGGTGCAGCGTGAAGCTGACCAGATCGCGGATCGCCGTTTCGGGGTCCTTGTGATCGAGATCGAGGTTGCGCTCGCCCTCGCGGATCTGGACATACGCTTCGCGCAGCGCAGCGGCGTAGAGCGCGTCCTTGTCGCCGAAATAGGTGTAGATGAGCGGCTTGGAGACCCCTGCCCGCTCGGCCACGCGATCGATGCGCGCGCCGGCATAGCCGTGGGTGGAGAACTCGATCAACGAGGCATCGAGGATCGCGCGTTTTGAGCGCGCGGCGTCGCGGTTGCGGCCCGCGGCTTTTGCGCCCCTCGCGCTGTCTTGAGCACTGACGGGGTACGCCGGATCAGCCATTGTCGGTCCTTTGGCGGTCTTTCGCGATCAGCCGGTCGAGCGCCGAAGCGATGGCGCGCCGGACCGCGGGAATGCCGATGACGATGCTGATGGCGATGATGGCCACGAACACCGCCGAGATCGGTCGGGTGAAGAAGGGGGTAAGTTCGCCGTCGCTCAAGGTCAGCCCGCGGCGCAGGCTCTTGTCGAGCAAAGCGCCCAAGATGATGCCCAGCACCAGCGGGGCCATGGGGTAGTTCATCTGCCGCAGCAGGAAGCCCACGAGCCCGAAGCCGACCATGACCCAGATCTCGAAGATGCGCTGGGTCAGGGCATAGGGGCCGATGACGCACAGGACGAACACGAGCGGCATCAGGATCTCGCGCGGCACC